>CBFGRU010000009.1:0-27499 GCA_965651255.1 uncultured Phycisphaerales bacterium | reverse complement strand
CCCTTCAACGCGAAGAGGTGCGAGAAGAAGCCGTCGCCACAGCCGAGGTCGAGCACGCGCCCCTTCGTGCCGTTGACGACCGCGAACCGCGCCGCGATTTCCGCGAGGTGATGCGCGCGCTGGCGAAAGACATCGGCCTTCGCGTACGACTCCCACACCAGCGCGCCGCGGTCGCGGTACTTTTCAAACGGCATGGCCGGTGCGAGATACTTGGCATTCCAGAGCAGGCCGCTGCCAGCGTACTGCTCGCGCACCGCGTCAATATCTGGCAAGCGCCAGTCGAATCCCCATCGTTCGACGAACGCCGCCGTCTGTTCCGCGCTCGGTTCGGGCGTGAACGCATCGGTCGTGATGACCTGCGGCACGGCGAACGCACGCCCACCGGCGAGACGAAGCGCAAGCCCCAGTTCGATGAGACCCAGATCGCCCTCGAGCGCTCGGAATCCGCCAATTCGCTCGACCGCCGCTTCAAACGCGCCAGTGCGCACGAGCAGCACACCGCCGGTGATGAGATCGACTTCTTCCGCGAAGCGGTAGCAGCGGCCATCGACCCCTTGGCCGTGGTGATGGAACCCCTTGGGGTGAATCACGAACTCGCCCATCGCCTGGACATGGCCATCGGGCATCAGCCGCTTCGCACCGACGCTGACGATCGCGGGGTCGAGCGTGAAGAACGCGGCCAACCGATCGACCCAGTCCGCTGGCTGTGGATCGCTCGCGGTGGCGGAGCGAATCATGGTTCCGCCCACCGACCGATCCGCAATTGTCAGGGATCGCGATTCGATCCGCCATCGGCCGACCGACTGTGCCCCTCCGGGAGCGATGGTCGTCACCAATGGTTGGATGCCCGCAGCAGGAGATATCGCCTCAGGCGATCCGGCAGAGGTGGTCACAGGTGCCATGCCTCTGCATCGACTGGCCGATAACCTTGGCTTGAGTTTCCGGTGCCCAGCCGCCGCGAGCGGGGTTGGGAGGTGCCTGCCATCCAAATGAGTCGCCTGGGCGGCGAGATTTCGGCTCTTGCCATGAGACGCCGGGGAGCATCGCAGCCAATCCGTCATTGATGCGCGTTGACGGCCGAGTGGGCGGCCGAGCGTCATCCGGGGTATCCTATCGGCTCGACGGTGCTGCCCCCCTCGTCCGAGCCGCGGTACGTGCGGCGCACCGTCATCGGGTTCAGGAGGACCGGCCGAGGTGGTGTCGGCACGCAGGCCACCGTCGGACAGGGTGGACATTGCGAGGGAATCCATCGACCCCTTCGCCGAACAAGCAGTCAAGAAGAAGACGTTCATGAGCATGAGCAGGACTTCGGATATCTCAGTGAAGTCACGATCAGACGCGGCCGGAAGCAACGGGCACATTGAAGTCGCCCTCAACGGGACGGCGGCGGCGATCGCGTACTCCTCTCCCGATGGCGAGATTGAGTTCGATTCCTCGAAGAAGTCGATGCAGCTCGGGCCGTACACCTTCAAGGTCGCCGAAACCGAAGAAGAGTTCGACCAGATTCACCGGCTGAACTATCGAACGTTCGTCGAAGAGATCGGTGAATATCCGGATATCGACGGCGACACCCTGATCGACAAGTTCCACAACAAGAACACCTATTTCATTGGCATTCGTGATGGCCGCGTCGTCGCGATGCTGGCGGTTCACGATCAGCCCCCCTTCTCGACCACGGAGCGACTGAAGGATCCCTCGCTCATTGAATCGCTGCCCGCCCCGATGGAAGTGCGTCTGCTCGCCATCGAACCGGATGAGCGACATGGCATTGCCTTCGCGGGCAACTTGTGGTTCATGATCGAACGCGCGATCGCAACCGGGCATTCGCACCTGATCATCTCCGGCGTGACCGACAAGGAAAAGATGTACGCGCGCATGGGCTTTCAGCCGATGGGCGACGCCGTGCCGAAGGGCAACACCGCGTTCATTCCGATGGTGCTCGACCTGCGCCGGATTCCCGGCAACATTCGCCGGCACATGTTGCAGCTTCGTCGCCGAGTGGAGCGGCTTGAAGCCGCGCAGCCCTCACGGCCGATTTCGCTCCTGCCCGGCCCGGTGCAGATCGCCAGCATTGTGCAGCGCGCCATGCGACAACACCCGCAATCGCACCGCGGAAAGAGTTTCGTCGATCGCTTCGAGCGAATTCGCCAGCACCTCAGCGAGATTGCCGGCGGACCAGATGTGGCCATGTTCTGCGGCAGCGGCACCCTCGCCAACGAAGCCGTCGCCGCCACCCTGGCGGGTGATCACACGCTGAAGCGCGGGCTGATTCTGAACAACGGTGAGTTCGGCCGCCGACTCGTGAACCAGGCGAAGCGATACCGCCTGGACTTCGAGGTGCTTGAATGGGACTGGGGCAGGCCGATCGATTACGATGAGGTTGAAAAGGCGCTCAAGCGTCATGCCGACATGAACTGGCTCTGGGCAGTGCACCTTGAATCGAGCACCGGTGTGCTGAACGACCACGAACGGCTGAAGGCGATCGCAGCCAAGCACGATGCGCGGCTGTGCCTGGATTGCGTCTCCAGTTTCGGCGCAACGCCGACCGACCTGCGGGGGGTTCACATGGCGACCGGCGTCAGCGGAAAGGCGATCGGTTCGCTGGCTGGCTGTGCGTTCGTCTTTGTCGGGAAGGATGCACTGATTCATGTTGATCGCGATCGCGTGCCGGTGTATCTGGATGTGAAGACCACCGTGCAATGCGTCGGGCCGCGATTCACCTGGCCTTCGCCGATGCTCTTTGCTCTTGATCGTGCGCTTGAGACGTATGCCACGCCCCAGCGCGTTCGCCTGCGCTATGAGCAGTATGCGGAACTGGGGCGCTATGTCCGCACGCGGCTCAAGGACCTTGGCCTGCATCCGCTTGCGCCGGAAGAGATCGCAGCTCCGGTGATTACTACCTTCCGCCCGCCCCACGGTTACGATTCGCGCGATTTCTGCACCCTTTCCCTCCAGTGGGGGTACGAAATCGCGGGCTTCAGCGGATACCTGCTTGACCGTGGGTATGTGCAACTGGCGACGATGGGAGCGGTGAGAAAGCGCGATTGCGCTGAATACTTCGCCAAGCTCGAACAGTGGGCGCGAGAACAGCGAGAAGCGGCGAAGGAAACAGCACGCACCTGACACGCGCCTGATTCATCGATCGTCAATCGACTCCACACCCGAACGCATCACCAGAGGAGATCTCTCATGCGTATCCGCTCGTTCATGCTCGGAGCCGCGGTCACACTTGTTCTCGGCGGCATCATCGGCGCGGGCGTGAGGCATGCGCTGGCGAAAGACCCCGCAGTGGTTGTGCACGTGCGATTGGAGTACGTCTTCAGCGAGCTCGATGAGATGGATCAGATTCGACAGAATCTCTCCGCGGAAAGCGCTCGAATTGATGCCGACCTCAAGACCCGCCAGGACAACCTCAAGGCCATGCAGGCCGATCTGGAAGCGCTCGTGCCCGGGACAGAGCAGTATCGGCAGATGCGCGAGAAGCTGATGTTCGAGGCGGCTTCTACTGAGGCATGGGGGAATCTGCGGCAGCGAGAATTGCTGAACGAAGAATCACGCCGGTACCAGCTCATGTACCGCAAGATATCCGCTGCCATCGCCCAACTCGCCGAAACCGAGCAGTATCACTACGTCATCCTCGCGGACAAGACCGAAGAGTTCCGCCAGGGACAGGCCGCCGACATCGTCGCGCAGATGTTCGAGCGCAAGATGCTGTTCGGCGATACGACCCGCGATGTCACGGACCAACTCATCACCCGAATGAACAACGCTTTCGCCGCCGCGAACGGGCGGTGAGGTGGGTTTGTTCAGGAACGCGAAGCAAGTCCTTGAAATCCGCGCTACTGGCAGCGTTTGATCCAAAAACTGGCTGGACGCCCGTTATGCTCGATGCCGAGCGCAGCTTTAAACGCATCACTTTTGTCGCGCGATAACCAATACGACGCAAGCATCACGCAGAACGAGTGATTCATTGACAAGAACGCTTGAAGCAAGTATTGCTCATTCCAGAAGCGCCGTCGATCACGTATCCACTCAATTGGATACTCGAATGGCAGGAACACATCGTGTATGTGCACATTCACTCCGCGTTTGAGGCGTGGCAGTATCTCTGAGAATAGCCATTGAACATCACTGCCAGCCTTGCATACGTGAGAGCTATCAATGAAAAGTATGTCGCCATCATCCAGCGAGTCAAAGTGTGACAATGACACATCCTGAAGCCGCTTGGGTATCAATCGCGATAGCCCCTTCACGCCGGCGGTGATGAATGCTTTGGGATATGGTTCGATACTAATCAATTCAGGTACAACTTGCGATGATTCTCGCTGATTCATCTGCAACGCGCAAGCAGCAATAAGGGTGGAACGTCCTGCGCCGACTTCGAGTATCCGGCGCGGTCTGATGTACCTCAGCAAGCCAAAGTAGATGATCTGATCAACTTCGTTGTATCCATTTGTGGACCGACCATGTTCGGCGATGAATCGCTGTAACACATGGACCTCATCATCAGGTCGCCGGCAAGTCGCGAGTAACTGCAACTGCTCGGTCTCGGACCATCCCTCTCCCGCAAGCGAGTACTTTCTGGCTGCCAGAACATCAGTGTCGATTTCCTTAACGACAGGCACCGGCGAGTAGAATGTTGCAGGGAGTATGTGAATGCCTTTTCGCTCCCATTGATGAAAACAGTGTCGGCTGCTCAGAAGGCGCGCTGGCATGACTCGTGCGACGAAACGACTCGTAGCGAGCAAGATGTTCTTCGAAGCACTCATCTGAGAATCCAATTCCAACTCGCTCGATTCAGTGAATCCCGAAGCGAACATTAACTATCTGCGCACCGTCGTGATGTTGCAGATACGCTCTAGACAACCTCGTGGTCAAGAAAGCACTGAATCGCGACATCACGAAGGGCGCATTGTGCAAGTATCGCGAGGCCGCGTTGACTCAATAGGAGAGTGCGATAGAACACAGCAGGGCGTGCAATCTTTTCACTGCCCATCTCAGGCCATGAGTCCTATAACTCGTTTCTTTGGAGCGAACGTTACGGCTGTGCACCACGAAGCCATCGCCATCGACGTTTACACAACAGCGCACGGCGCGTGGACGAGATTACTAGGAGCATGAAAAACTTCTGGATCTGACTTGACTGGCCGGTCGATATGGGCGATAGTGTATCCAGATATCCACTTTGTGGATGAATGGAAGCGTGCCGATGATTACCCAAACCTCCGAATACGCGCTTCGTGCTGCGGTGTTCCTGGCCGCACGGCCGGATGATCAGCCAGCGACGGCAACGGAGATTGCGGAGGCGGTGCGCGTGCCGGTCGGATACCTGCAGAAGATTTTGCGCATGCTCGCTCGAAACGGAATGCTGACCGCCCAACGAGGGAGCGGTGGCGGCTTTGCGCTGGCGAAAGTTCCGAGTGCTATCAGCGTCCTCGACGTTCTGAACGCATCGGAGACACAGATCGCCCGAATCGAGCGTTGTCCGCTTGGAATCAAGGGTCACACACAGCTTTGCCCACTGCATCGGCTGCTCGATGCGGAAATGGCGCGGGCGGAAGCAACATTCGCCTCGACCTCTTTGCTTGACCTTCTGAATTCACCCGGCGGCGTTCGCCCGCTCTGCGATACCGCCGGCCGCCTCCCCCTGTCGATCGGCCGCACCAACGGCAGTTCCGGAACCGCTCCGGGACGGCCGGATACTAGCCGATCCTCCGGTCCACCAGGATCATCCAAAGAAGCTTGACGGCTCTGGTTGTGGACTCACTTGACCACAACCAGAGCCAACGCTATCCTCTAATTGTGGATATCTGGAACCACAAGTACATAACCACTGCGACGGATACACCAGATGACAACACTGACCCACCACGCTGCCCACCCGCGTTCACGCGAAACGACGCAACCCGCCCGACCCGCTCGCCATGATCCGCATCGCGGGACGGCCATCGGCATGACGCTCGTTTTCGTTTTCACCCTTCCTGCCATCGTCGGGGCGATCGTCTGGTTCAAGCCGATGGAGCCGTTCGCGGAACAGGCATTGGCGCTCAACATTCCCCGATCCCAGATCGTGATGGGCGAAGCGACTTACCTGAACAGTTGCGCGGTGTGTCATGCAGCGGATGCGAACGGCATGGCCAAGCTCGGCAAGCCGCTACGCAACAGCGCGTACGTGCAGGAGAGCACGGATGATGAACTGTTTGACATCATCGCCAAGGGTCGCGCACCATCGGACCCCCTGAACACGACCGGCGCGCTCATGCCGGCGCGCGGCGCCAGAGGACTGAGTGACGCCGAGATCGAGCGCGTCGTCTATTACCTCCGCGCGATCCAGGATCACGATGCACCGACCGCCGTTGTCGATGCGTGGGTCATTGATCGCAATGACCCCGAGAGCGCCGCGAGCGCTGCGGTTGAAATCTCTGCGCACCACGGGTACCAGCTCTTCCTGTCTTCCTGTGCTGCATGCCACGGTCAGGGCGCTGAAGGCATCGAGGGATCAGGTCTTCCCCTCTCCACGAGTGGCTTTATCCGCGCCAAGTCCGACAAGGACATGATCAACTTCATCAAGATGGGCCGCCCCATGTGGGATGAGAACAACGTGACCGGCCTGGACATGCCCCCCAAGGGAGGCAACCCCGCCATCACGGATGAAGAACTTCAGCAGATCGTCGAGTACCTGCGCGAAGTGCAGAAACAGGCACTTGGCGGTTGAAACAACGATCGCCGCACCGGCGTGCATGGGGTGCGGTGAACACTCCGTCATTCTGGCGGTCGCCAGAACACCCCCGAAGAAAGTGAGGATTCGTCCATGTATCGCATCATCCAACACGGTTCACCGATCGGCCTGATCGCCGCAACGATCATGTCCATCACCACCGTCACCGCATCGTCGCAATCCATGCGCGATGTCGAAGCCATCGCCAAGGAGCGCGGACTGACACCCGCCGATCTGGTTGCGGCGGCCAAGACCTACCTCCCCAGCGGCGAGCACGATGAGTACCTCATGTTTGCCTCCAGCGGACACGCCGGGCAGGTCTTCGTCGTCGGCCTGCCGAGCATGCGGCTACTGCGATCGATCGCGGTCTTCACGCCGGAATCATGGCAGGGCTGGGGCTTTGGGGTGGGCGATGCGATTCTGCGCGAAGGATTCCCCGCCGGAAAGGCCAATCTCTGGGGCGATACCCACCACCCGGCACTCTCAGAAACCAACGGCGACTACGACGGCGAGTGGCTCTTCATCAACGACAAGATCAATGCCCGCGTCGCGGTGATCGATCTGCGCGACTGGGAAACCAAGCAGATCGTGAAGAATCCGCTCACCCTCAGCGATCACGGCGGAACGTTTGTCACGCCCAACACGGAATACATCATCGAAGGCGGCCAGTACGCCATGCCGTGGGTCGGTGAATACGCCCCCATCTCCGAATACAAGGAGAAGTACAAGGGCTCCGTGACGTTGTGGAAGTTCGATCGGAACAAGGGGCGAATCGACAAAGCGCAATCCTTTGCGCTCGAGCTACCTCCATACTGGCAGGATCTCGCCGATGCCGGCAAGCTCGCCAGCGACGGTTTCTTTTTCATGAACTCGCTGAATACCGAACTCGCGACCGGCGGGATCCAGGACAAGAAGCCGCCTTTCGAGGCCGGCGCCAGCCGAAACGCCACCGACTTCCTGCACATCATCGACTGGCGCAAGGCCGAAGCGCTGTTCAAAGCAGGCAAGTTCGATCGGATCAATGACTTCCCCGTCATCTCGCTCAAGACGCTGATCGATGAGAAGGTGCTTCACCTCACCCCCGAGCCGCGCAGCCCACACGGCGTGGATGTGGCGCCCAAGGGAGATTTCATTGTCATCTCCGGCAAGCTTGATCCGCACGTCACCATTTACTCGATGGCGAAGATCAAGCAGGCCATTCAGAGCAACACCTACTCCGGTGTCGATGAGTTCGGCGTGCCCATTCTCGATTTCGACAGCGTCGTCGAAGCGCGCATCGAAGTCGGCCTCGGTCCGCTGCATACCCAGTTTGGCCCTGATGGATACGCCTACACGTCGCTGTATCTCGATTCCGCAGTCGCCCGTTGGACGATGGGGGGATCCTATGGCGGTGGAACGCCCGAACCGGACTGGACGCTCGTGCAGAAGACGCCGGTTCACTACAACGTCGGGCACATCGCCGTCGCGGAAGGTGACACCGTCAGCCCCGATGGCAAGTACCTTGTTTCACTGAACAAATGGTCCGTGGACCGCTTCTACCCGACCGGTCCGCTGCTGCCACAGAACCTGCAACTGGTTGATATCAGTGGCAAGGGAACGCAGATGCCCGTGATCTACGACATGGCCATGGGTGTCGGCGAGCCCCACTACGCGCAGATCATCAAGGCCGACAAACTCAAACCCTGGACGACGTATCCAAGCACCGGCTGGGACCCCCACATCCAGGCGATGGACCCCATGGCCCCGAAACCCAAGATGGAACGGGTGCAGCGAAACGACGACGGGACGGTCGATATCTTCATGACCGCCATCCGCAGTCACTTCAACCCGGAACACATCTACCTCAAGCAGGGCGACAAGGTCCGTTGGCGCATCACCAACACCGAGCGCGCCGTTGATGCGACACACGGCTTCGCCGTGCCGGTCTACAACATCACCGCGTCACTCGAACCGGGTGAGACGGTGACGATCGAATTCATCGCCGATACGCCGGGCGTCTTCCCCTTCTACTGCTCGGAGTTCTGCTCCGCGCTGCACCTGGAGATGATGGGCTACCTCATGGTCGAGCCCAACTGAATGCTCCCGTCGGTGCGCGCGAAAGCGCCTGCCGACGGATTCATCGTCGTGTTACCCGTCCAAACGTCCACGAATGACTGAAGGACCCACCCGTGAGAATCAACATGATCAGTCGCATCATCGGCCCCCGTGTCAGACCGGAAGACTACGCGAAGCGAAGTCTGCGCTTTGGCGCGCCGGGTTTTCTGCTGCTTGTCGCGCGCATCCTGCTTCTGGTTTCGCTCTTCCTCCCCTACTGGCACATGGAGCTGCACGCTCCGCAGTACCCGAACAATCTTCACCTCACCGCCTACCTCAATCATCTTGCGGGCGATGTTGAGGAAATCGATGGACTGAACCACTACATCGGTATGCGCTCACTCCAGGAAGCAGCGCAGATCGAACGCTCGATCGGCGTGTACATCATGATCTTCTTCGTCGTTCTCCTTGAGCTGGCGAGTTTCATTCACAGCCGATGGGCAGTGCTGCTCGTGGCGCCGGTCATCCTCTTTCCGGCGGTCTTTCTGCTGGATCTGCACTTGTGGATGAGCCACTTCGGCATGAATCTCGACCCGCACGCACCGCTCTCCAGCGCAATTGAGCCGTTCGTTCCGCCCATTCTCGGAACGGGCGTCATCGGTCAGTTCAAAACGGTCGCCTCGGCCGGCATCGGACTCATCCTGGCGACGACCGCATCGGTCGTGATGATCGTCGCCCTCTTCTTCCACCGCCGCGCGTACCTGCCGCTCGTCAAGGCCCGCGCGACACATGCGCAACCTGCGTTCGCGTGAAAGTTCTGCCATGCGCTTCGTGCTTCCCAATCCATTGATACTCTGCTTCGTGCTGTTCGCCGCGCTGGTTCAGGCCATGACGCCTGTACCGTCGCGACAGCCGATGTCTGTTGTCGAACAGCTCATCGAGCGGGCAGCGTCTGGCGACACTGTGGTGGTTCCGCCCGGGACGTACGAAGGCAACCTGCGCATCCGTCGATCCGTGACGCTCGACGGTCAAGGGAAGGTTGTCTTCGACGGCCTGGGACGGGGCACCGTCATCGAAATCACCGCGGCGGATGTCACCGTCCGCGGCCTGACCGTTCGCTCCTCTGGCGATGATGTTCCGACCGAGCCCGCAGGCATTCGCGCCACCAACGGCCCAGTCATCATCGAGCACAATGTCATTGAAGATGCACTCTTTGGTATCGACCTGCGCGAATCGCCCGGCTCGATCGTGCGCCACAACACCGTCATCGGGAAAGACCTGGAACCGGGTCGTCGCGGCGATGGCATTCGCCTCTGGTGGAGCCATGAATGCACGATCGAAGACAACATCGTCCGCGATTCGCGCGACATGGTGTTCTGGTACTCCGAGAATCTGCGCATCGTGCGCAACCAGGTGTCGTGCAGTCGCTACGGCCTGCACTTCATGTACAGCCATGACACGGTCCTCAGGGAGAACGACCTCTGGGATAACTCCGTCGGCGTCTATCTGATGTACAGCAACCGCATCACGCTTGAAGACAACCGCATGCGAAACAATCGCGGGGCAAGTGGGTACGGCATCGGGCTGAAGGACTGCGATGACATCGTCATTCGCAACAACGCGCTGCTGGCGAACCGGGTCGGTGCGTACATCGACAACAGCCCTTCATCTGTCGATTCGACCGGTCTTTTCTCCGCCAACCTCATCGCCTTCAACGAAGTAGGGTTGCTGGCGACGCCGAATACGCACGACAACATCTTCACCGGGAATGCCTTCATCGAGAATGAAGACCCTGCCGCAACGCACGGTCGGGGGCGGCTGACCAGCAACAACTTCTCGCGCGACGGTGTCGGAAACTTCTGGTCGAACTACGCAGGATTCGATCGCGATGGTGACGGCATCGGCGACCTGCCGTATGAGGCGTCGAGTCTCTTCGGCGATCTGCTGGCGCGCGAGCCGAACCTTCGCCTCTTCGTCCACAGCCCGGCGCAACAGGCAATCGAGTTCACCGCCCGCGCACTGCCGGAGTTGCAGCCACAACCGATTTTTATTGATGAAGCGCCGCTGGTGCGAGCACCCACCGACATCGCCATCAGTCATTCGCTGCCCACCAGTCGATGGCCGATGATCCTCGCCGGATTGGCGCTCATCGTCATGGCCGGGACCGCGTTGATTGTCATCGGTCGAAACCCCCACCTGGAAGCGGCGGGAGCGCACTCATGATCATTGAAGCACAACACATTCGAAAGCGGTTCGGTCGCGCGATTGCGGTGAATGATGTCTCTTTCCAGCAGTTGCCGGGTGAATCAATCGCCCTCTGGGGTAGCAACGGCGCGGGCAAGACCACGCTCATTCGCTGCCTGCTTGGGGTCCTGCGATGCGAAGGGAACGCGCTCATCGACGCATTGAACGTGCGCCGCCGGGGCCGGGCTGCCCGCGCACTCGTGGGATACGTTCCGCAGGAACTGGCGTTTCACGACGATGTCCATCTCGGCCGGGCCATGCTCTTCTTCGCCGAGTTGCGCGGCGTGCACCGCGACCGCGCCCGGACCGCGCTCGAACGTGTCGGGCTGAGCGGCCACGAACGGAAGCGCGTTCGCGATCTCTCCGGCGGTATGAAACAGCGTCTGGCCCTCGCCATCGCACTCATCGCCGATCCGCCCATCATCATTCTTGATGAGCCGACATCCAATCTCGACGCGGCTGGTCGCGGGGAAGTGGTCGAAACATTGCGCGAGCTCAAATCGAGCGGGAAGACTCTGCTCTTCGCCTCGCATCGGCCAGATGAAGTGATCACACTGGCCGATCGCGTGCTCGTGATGGACAAGGGCTGCATCGTGCGCGACACGACGCCGACGGAACTCTGGCCGACCGAGAAGCCAGTTCAGGTGCTGCGGCTGTACCTGACGATGGCATCGGAGAGCGACGCCGCCCAGGTGTTGCGGGACGCTGGCCACGCCGTGCATCTGAACGGGCACGGGCTGTGCGTCGCCGTACCGCGCGACCGAAAGGCCGAACCGATTCACGCCCTCGCGCAGCGCTCCATTGAAGTGCGCGATCTTGAGATACTCGACAACATTCAATGGCCGGAGGCCCATCCATGAGCGCCCTCACCATGACCCTCTCCAATCACACGCGGCCGCGGGCACGGTCGTATCCCGCGGGACTCGCGGCGTTTGCCAGGCGCGAGTTTCGTGATGCACTCTCCACCCGGTGGTTTCTGCTGTACACGATCGCCTTCACGGTGCTGTCAGTGGCGGTGTCATTCATGTCGCTCAGCGGTGTCGGTTCGCACGGCTTTGCTGGCTTCGGTCGCACCACCGCGGGACTGCTGAACCTGATTATGCTGATTGTCCCGCTGATGGCGATGACCGCCGGCGCCAGCAGCATTGCCGGTGAACGCGAACGGGGCACACTGCTGTACCTGCTCGCGCAGCCGGTCTCCCGCTCGCAGGTTCTGCTGGGGAAGTATCTGGGCCTTGCGCTCGCATTGATCTGCTCGCTCTGCCTGAGTTTTGGCATCAGTGCCGGTGTCCTGGCGTGGCGCGCCGGCGGCGTCGGACTGAGCGCGTACGTGATGCTTGTCGGCTTCACCATTCTGCTCGCACTCGCCATGCTGTCAGTGGGCATGCTGATTTCGGCGATGTCACGACGTTCGAGCGTCGCCACCGGTATCGGGCTGTTTGCCTGGCTGGGTCTGGTCTTCCTGAGTGACCTTGGTCTGATGGCGGGAACATTGATCTTTCAACTGCGCGTGCAGGAGGTCTTCGCGCTCGCGGTGCTGAACCCGCTGCAAGCGTTCAAGATGGGTGTCATCATCAACATGAACGCATCGCTCGATGTGCTCGGGCCCGTCGGGTCGTACGCATCGCTCACTTTCGGCGCCGTGCTGCCCTGGTTGCTGGGCGCAGTGATCGGGCTGTGGGTGATCCTGCCGCTCGGAGTTGCAACGTTCCTCTTCTCACGCCGAGGTTCCGTATGAACATCACCCGATTGTTGTCCATCGCCGCCATGCTGGGCACCAGCGTCATGGCGATCACCCTTCCGGCCTGCAAGGCCGATCGAGTCAGCGGCCCGCCGGTCGTGCATCTGGATGAAGATGTCTGCCATGAATGCAACATGATCATCAGCGATGAGCGCTTCGCCACTGCGACGATGATCGACGGACCGCGCGGTGTCGAGCCAAGGTTGTTTGATGACTTCAACTGTCAGGTACGCTTTGAAGAATCGAACCCCGATGAGCGCATCGTCGAGAGATGGTCGCATGACTACGTCAGCAGCGCCTGGCTGAACACGGAAACCGCGGTGTTCCTGAAGTCGGACGATCTGCATACGCCGATGGCATCGCAGGTGGCGGCCTTCGCGTCGCGCGATGAAGCGCAGAAGGTGCAGGGCGAATTCGGCGGTGAGATTCTCACGTTCGCGGAAGCGTGGAGTCGTCTGAGTACGCGATCAGACTGAGTAAGAGACCGCATCAGGCGCAGATGAATTGGCTACGGGTTCAACGGCCTGACTTGCCAGTCGTTCGAGGCAGTGCACTCCGCCCGGCGATCTCCCTCGGCCCCGACCTGCAACCACTCGATTGATTCGGCGCACAACTCGAGCACGACGAAGTTCTCGCGGCCGTGATCTGCATCGGCCACATCCTGCGCTCGCTGGATCGCATCCATCCTCGGATCGCGCACCGTCTGCGGATCGCCCGGTGGATCGGGCGCCCGGTAGCCGAATCGGCGCACCATCTCCAACTGTTGCCAGTGCTGATCAGCCACGGCGTCATCGGTACGAATGACGAGTGAACCGGCAATGCGTAACTGAACGCCGTCACGTGGGTCGTACACCACAGCGCATCCACGCGGTAGATGCTCGATCTGGCGGATCTTCCTTGATCGTCGGTCACAGTGAAACCAAAGCGATGCACTTTCCCGGTGCGCGCCGCGCAACAGCAGCAGCCGCGCATCCGGTCGATGGTCGATCGTCGTCGTCGCGAGTGTGCACAGTCGCATCGGGTGCGTGCGATCACCGGCTGCAGCATGCAGGCGCGACCACGTTTCCTCCAGGATGCGGTCAAAGTCAATCAGTGCGGGCGCACTCATGACGAAATCCTGCCTTCTCCTCAGAACGTGTATTGCACCTGCGCGTAGATGAAGTCGAGATCATCGGCCGGGCCCGTGTCATCAAGAAAATCGCCCGCAAAGAAATGGCTGTAGCCCACCATGATCTGTGTGTGCCGATCCCACTGATGCGTCAGACGCACATCAATCTCGCGGCCGATATCGCGCGATGATGAATCGCCGGCGGCGCGCAGCACTCCACCGCCCACGTTGTACACCGCATCATCACGACTGGCGCGGTGAAACGAATGCAGGACCACATCCAGCTTGGTTCGCGTAAACGGGGTGAACGTCATGCCCAGACTCATGCCCAGAACGTTCTGCCGGCCGAGGATGTCGGCCTGGCCGAGAAACGCATGGCCCAGGGGAAAGAGTTGATTGAACGTCTCCACATCACCACCCGGCTGATCATCGCCCGAGCCGTAATCAACACCCAGCCAGAAACGCGGCGCGCCTCCCCACCCCTTCGGTCGATACCCGACCTCACCGCCGAACATCCACGCGCTGACATCACTTCGACCGACACGACCGAACTGGTACGCACCTTCCGCATCGAAATCGAAACCACTCTCGCCGATCGCGCCGAAGAGTCGCCCGCCGATGGTGTATCGTTCTTCCCGGCCGGTCGTACCGTTGACGCTGAGAGCGTCATCGCGATTGAATCCGATCGCGTACAGATCGACGCCCGGATGCGCCGCCGTTCCGCTGCCTGCGGCCTTGCTCGCGTACACACCGAACAGTCGGGTCTGTGCATCGGCATCGTTGAAGTCGTACTTTTGAACCGGCACAAACTGCGCCCAGAACCCGTGCGTCGTCCAGTTGCCCGATCGAAGGGCTGCACTCACGCCATCCCAACGGCGCTGCGTGTTCGACCACGGAAGCGGGCTGATGAGGCGCTGCTTGCCGAACAGCAACTGCTGCCGCCCCGGGCGCACGGTCAGCGATGCGTCATCGGACAGTGTGAGTTTCAGGTCGATGAACGCCTGTTCCAGGTCGAGCGCATCGACATCCAGCGTGCGCCGCCCCCCGGGCAGGTCGCGGTCGGTCGAGAGCGCGCTCTTGCCTTCCACAAACACGCGCACATTCTCGCCCAGGTGCAGGTCCGCGTGCAGCAGCAGTCTCCACAGCAGAAATGTGTCATCATTTTCAACTCCCGCGGCGCCGAACGCAAAGTCCGACCAGTGTTCCGCGCGGAACCGCATGGACCCGCCCAGCGAGAGCCAGACCGATTCATCATCCGAGAGCGGGATGTATTTGATGCGATCCCAGACATCCGCATCGGTCGGCGTCCCGCGCGCAAGGACCGACCAGTCTTCCAGAAAACGAAGCGGCTGATACGCAGGCCTGACGGGAGCGGCGGGGGGTTCGGTCTGCGCCGAGGCCGTCGCCGCGGAAACCAGTCCGAGGAGGAGGACCGCCGCTGATGTGGTGTTCATCATGTCATCATCCCTGTTTCGCCGGTTGTCGAACGCGCACCACGCGAATGCCCGTGGCCGTGCGCGAAAGCGTATCGCACCAGTGCGCGCCTTCATGCTCGTATCGAATCTGCAGACCGCGTGCACTGCCCCGTCGAAACTGCTCTGCTGCATCATGCAGTTCGATCGGGTCGTTCTGCAGCGGGTTGGGGCGATCGCCCCGCACGCGCACTTCATGAACCGCTGCGCACGATGCCAGATCGCGCAGCAGCGACTCAAATCCTGCTTCATCGAGCAGCCCCTCGAACATGGGTGGAAGCGGGTCGTTCATGCATGTTCCCCCTCGTGGTGGTCGTCAGTCGCGCGCGGCCGGCCGGGGCGCGAGAGCACCGGCAGAATCAGAATCGGATTCTGCGGCGCGGGACAGACATGAAAACACACGCCGCACCCCGTGCACACATCTTCGTGAATCTGCGGCTTCTGCGCGACCAGTTCCATTGCACCTTCGACGGGACACCGCTCAACACAGACGGTACAGGTCTGCCCCTGATGCGCAAGACACGTCTGCGGTTTGAGCTTGGCGGTTCCCATCGTGCGCGAAGCGGCGAGGGACAGGACATCCGGCTCACACGCCTGCGCGCAGGGCAAATCCTCGCACATCATGCAGGGTTGTTTGGCCGGGTCGATCATCGGCGTTCCCGCGGCTTCGCGAAATCGGTCCGGCGCGAGTTGAATCGCATCAAACGGGCACGCCTTGATGCAGTCGCCGCAGCGTGTGCACTCCTTGAGAAACGTCGCTTCATCGACCGCGCCCGGCGGGCGCAGCACCGGAATCTGACCGCGCGACCAGTTGCGCTGCGGGCGCGACTCGTGCGCTTTCTCATCGGAGTAGCGAACGACTGTCTCCGGAGGCGGCGATGGGAGTCTCCGATCCTTCCCCTTTGGCGCCGCAGGCGTGTCGGGGTCGCTTCCGCGTCCACCCAGCAGACCGCGCAACAGATCGCGTCGCGAGATGTTTCCCTTCTCAGGCATCTCAGCGCTCGGTGGAATCAGTCGGAGCGCGAAGCGTCTGCGGCGCGGGCAGAAACTCCGGCCGGGGTGAAAACGGGTGAAGCTCAAGTCGGGATGATGGCGCGTGGCACTGCATGCAGTTCTCACGCCAGGGGTGCGTCGTCTCCATGCCGGGCCAACCCGTCGGGCCGTGACAGGCAAGACAATTGTCGCGCATCCACGTGGTGTGCGGCACGACCGGAGGGGCGCCAGGCCAGGCCCGCTCCCCTTCCCACGGCGCTTTCACGCCGTCGAACAAGTTGGCCGCCAGCGGTTGACCCGTCAGAACGGTCGGCGCATTCGGCGCATGGCATTGCATGCAGTTCGCAAGGTAAGGGTGCGGCAACTGCTTCGCGGTGCGATTCTCCAGTTGGAAGCCCGCGCCGTGACACGTCAGGCAGGATGCATTGGAAAGCTGCTCAACATCATGCGGAATGATCGGCGGGGCGCCGTTGTACGCGCGGCGCTCGGCGCGCAACGCAAGCGATGCACGCTTTGCTTCAGGATCGGGAACGAACCCCTCCAACGGAATCTCACGCTGATTCCGCAGCGATGCGACGGATGAAACACGCTGTCGGGTCGGTCCGATCCGCTGCTGGCGAATGTCCACGTAACTCAGCGCGGGCAGCGCCGACGCATCATCCGGCGAAGCATCGTGCGCAGTGAGCGACTCTTCCGATTCGATCTCCGGGTACGGCACACCGTAATCCAGACCGACGAAGTAGCCGAGAAAGGCCATCGCGATCACCGCGATGAGGATAAGTGTCATCGCGCGTCCGGGTGTTCCTGCTGGTGCATCCGACCCCTGCATGGCAACTCCTCTGACCGCTAGCCGCTGATCTTGCGCAACCGGGCAGCGCACTTCTTGTAGTCCGGCTGCTTGGAGAACGGGTCATGCGCATCGAGCGTGACATCGTTGATCAGCTTCGATTCATCAAAGAACGGAACGAAGATCGAACCTCGCGGGACGCGCCCGCGGCCGTTGATCCAGACGGGCAACTCCATCGCGCCGCGTCGAGACTCGACGATCACCTGTTCACCGTTGCGAATGTTGAGCTCCCGCGCATCGTCCGGGTGAACCTCGACGTATGCGGTCGGCATCGCGCGGCTGAGCTGCGGAATGCGCCGCGTCATCGAGCCGCTGTGCCAGTGCTCGAGCACTCGGCCGGTCCCCAGCCAGAGCGGGTACTCCTCATCGGGCACTTCCGGCGGCGGGGCGTATTCGTGAAACCAGATCTGCGCGCGACCGTCGTTCGTCGTCGAGTGATAGAACTCGAACGCCTGCCCTTCCTTGACAAACGGATCATCAAACGCGGAAAAGCGAAAACGTGTCTCCCGCCAGGAGCCATCCGGCTGTTCGACAACGGGCCAGCGCAGGCCGCGCGACCGCACGTACTCTTCATATGGCGCCAGGTGTTTGTGCTTGTACGCCGTGAACTGCCGGTACTCCTCGAACAACTGCTGATCGACATTGATGTCGTAGTAGTGCGCGAAATCCCAGTTCGGAACGGGCTGACCGTCCGCATCTTCCATATGAAAGATGAAGCGGCCGTCTTTGTCCTTCATCCCCGGATGCCCGAGCTCCATCAGCCGGTGCGCAACCGCAATGGTCTGCCAGCAGTCATCACGCGCTTCGCCCGGCGGTTCGACCATCTTGTACCACTGCTGCGTCCGGCGTTCGCTGTTGCCGTACATTCCGTTCTTCTCAACCCACATTGCGGAGGGAAGAATCAGGTCCGCGAGCCGGGTCGTGGCCGTGGGATAGACATCGGAGACGATGAGGAACTTCTCTTCCAGTCCTTCCTTTCCGTTGAACAGCTTGTTCAGATTCGGCAGCGTTTGCCCGGGGTTCGTCACCTGGACCCAGAGCGTGTCGATATCACCGCCCTGTTCGGCGGGGGTGGTGAACTTCTCCCACATCTGCACGGTGTGATAGCCGGGGCGCGGGTTGATTCGACCTTCGGGCAGATTCCAGATCGTCTCGGCATGGCGTCGATGCTCAGCGTTGGCAACAACCCGCCCGCCGGGCAGTGCGTGCGCGAGCGTTCCCACCTCACGCACCGTACCGCACGCCGAGGGCTGCCCCGTCAGACTCGTCGGCGCATCACCCGGCCGGCCGAAGTGCCCGCTCAACAGATGCACACCATGCACCAGCGAGTTGATGGCGGTCCCCATCGTGTGCTGATTCATGCCCATGCACCAGAGACTGGTGATGCGCTTTGATCGATCCGCGAAGAGTTCCGCCAGCCAGCGAATCTTCGCCGCCGGAACGCCGGAGAGAGACTCGACATGTTCGGGCGTGTACTTGGCCAGTCGGGCGCGATACGTCTCGAAGTCAATCGCGCGGCCGAGCAGCGTGGGTGATTCATCCTCCAGCGCGCGGAAGTTGCAGTGCGCCTCGACAAAATCCTTGTCGTACGTTCCGCTCTCGATCAGCAGGTGACAGATTCCGAGCGCGATCGGGACATCACCATGCGGCTGCATCAGCAGGAATTCATCCGCCTGTTCGCTCGTCCGCGTACGGCGGGTACTGATGTCGATGAGCAGCGGATTCTCACCGCGACCGCGGCGATCGTAGAACCGCGAGAACAGGACGGGGTGCATCTCCGCGGGGTTGTTGCCCCAGGTGATGAGCACATCACATTCATCCAGGTCCTGATAGCACCCCGCGGGTTCATCCACGCCGTACGTCGCGAGAAAGCCCGTGACGGCGGACGCCATACACAACCGCGCGTTGGGGTCGATGTGATTGTTGGCCAGCCCGCCCTTCATGAACTTCTGCGCCGCATACCCCTCGGGAATCGTCCACTGGCCCGATCCGTAGAACGCGAAGCGATCCGGCGCACGATGGATCCGCTGCGCGATGATGTTGATCGCTTCCTCCCACGAAATCGCGCGGTACTGCGCGCCATCGCGCAGAAGCGGCTGCGTGAGTCGATCCTGCCCGTAGAGCGCAAGGCCGACGTGATAGCCCTTCACGCAGAGCAGGCCCTTGTTGACATCGGCTTCCTGATCACCCGCAATGGCGACGACCCGGCCGTTCTCAACCCCCACCATCACGTGGCAGCCCGTCCCGCAGAATCGGCAAGGCGCCTTGTCCCAGCGCAGATCGCTGGCGCCGGCAAACGCTTCACCGCGACTGCGCAGAACCGGCAGCGACACCGCGCCGGCGCTTCCCGTCACCGCCGCGGTCGTGGCCGCCATCGCCGCGCTCTTCAGAAATGTTCGACGATCCGCGTGCCGTGTTGACATATCTCACCTCGTCCCGAGTGCTCGATCCATCACCCCATCCACATGATCATCCTCTTCATCGCCTTCATCGAAATGAATGAAGACGACATCCACATGCACAATGCCCGGCTGGTCGTGCAGCCACTGCCAGAGCATTTCGTTCGCTTCACGATCACTTGCCTCACCGACGACGGCGATGCGCGCGCCGGCACGAGGCCCAAGTTCAAGCCGCGCATCATCACGCATCGCGCGCACCGCCTCCTGGGCGAGCGTCTCGTCATGACTCAGCAGAATGGACAATCCGCTGATCGGCATCGCATTGCCTCCAACGCACTCGACCGCGTCTCTCAACTTCAGCGTACCGAAATGCGGGATTACTTCAAGGTTTCATCCACGATCAATCTTGAAACAGGGCCGAGTTCGGGTATGGTGAATCACGAGACTGCACTACAACACCCTGCATCGGCGGCGAGCAGATGTGAACTGTCGAACAGGCATCGGCGGCAAGATCGTTCCTGAGAGGTGCTCGTGCAAAGGGAACAGAGGATTCCGATTGCGGTGATCACGATCGGGCTGCTCATCGGGCTGGGCGCATCGATGATTGTGTGGTCGCTGCTGCAGCCCAGCGCGCAGGCGGGGCGGGTGATTGATCTCGATTCATTCATCAACAGTTCCAATCCCGATGAGACCGCCGCGGCAGGCGCCGCCCCGGCGACGAAGCGATACTCGACGCACATCAACCGTCCCGAAGGCCCGCCGAGAGTCCGCATCGCCAGCAGCACGCCCGGCGGTGCGGATCAGTTCCTCTCCTGCTCGAGTTGCCACTCCATTCGCGAACCGAATCTCACGAACCGCACGCCCGCTGATCTGCATGATTTCCACACGGAACTGGCATTTGCGCACGGCAGCGTTTCGTGCCTTTCCTGTCACAACCCGGATGACTACGACTCGCTTCGCCTCGCTGACGGCACGCGCGTTGAGTACACCGAGGTGATGACCCTGTGCGCGCAGTGCCACGGCCCGCAGGCGCGTGATTATGAGCGCGGCGCGCACGGCGGCATGAACGGGTACTGGGATCTCTCCCGCGGCTCGCGCACGCGGAACAACTGCGTCGACTGCCACGACCCGCATGTGCCCGCGTTTCCGAAGATGAAGCCCACGTTCAAGCCGCGCGATCGGTTCCTCGCGCCCTCCCACGACTCACATCACGCGGGAGATGATGCCCATGAGTAACGGCGATCACGATCATCGCGAAGAAGGTCGCTCCATCTCCCTGCCGGTGTTGGGTCAGGTTTCGCGGCGCACCGCGATGAAAGGGGTCGGCGCCACGCTCGGCGCGGCGGCGTTCGCAGTCGCCATCTCACCCCTGCGCCATCTCAGCGATGAGATTTCCGCCGCGGAGTTGATGCAGCGGCATTACAAGGAACTGGATGAAGATGACAAGCGCGAAGTCATCGCCCGCCTTGAAGATGAAGCCAGGCAGAACTACGGCGCGGAGGTCACGATTCGCGATCACCGCCCGATGCCCGGCACCAAGTTTGTCTACGCCATCAACCTGAGTCTGTGCAACGGGAACGGCAAGTGCGTCGAAGCGTGTCACCGCGAAAACAACCACGACCGCGCGACGAATCAGTCGTACATCCGCGTCCTCGAAATGCCGATCGGCACGATGGATATGGAGCAGGGCAACACCACCTACGACCACACCGTTCCCGCGCCGGGCAAGTTCTACATGCCGGTGCAATGCCAGCAATGCGATGAGCCGCCCTGCGTCAACGTCTGCCCCGTGGAAGCGACCTGGAAGGAAGAGGACGGCGTCGTTGTTGTCGATTACAACTGGTGCATCGGCTGCCGCTATTGCGAAGCCGCCTGCCCCTACCACGCGCGGCGATTCAACTGGAAGAAGCCCGAGATACCCGCGGAAGAAGTCAACCCCGACCAGGGATATCTCTCCAACCGCATTCGCCCGGAAGGCGTGGTCGAGAAGTGCCACTACTGCATTCACCGCACGCGCGAAGGGCGACTGCCCGCCTGCCTCGAAGCGTGCCCGACCGGTGCGCGGGTCTTCGGCAACATTCTCGACCCAGAGTCGGAGATTCGCTGGATCCTGGAGAACAAGCGCGTGTACGTCCTCAAGGAAGACCTCGGCACCAAGCCGGCATTCTTCTACTTCTTTGACAAGTAACTCATGGCGAAGCCACTCTTCGATTCCGAATCCGTCCACTTCGCGAATCTCGCGGAGCAGTGCCCGGTGGTCCCCGGGGCGGTCGTCAGCAAGCCGCTGCTCAACACGCCGACGCTGAAGCACATGATCTTCTCGATGGACGCCGGGCAGGAAATCAGCGAGCACCACGCGCCATTCCTGGCGATCGTGCACGTACTCGACGGCCGACTGCAATTCACCGCCGGCGACCAGACGCGCACCATGATCCGCGATGACTGGGTCGTCATGCCGCCCAACGCCACTCATTCGCTCCAATCCGATGAGCCCACGCGCTTCATGCTCACCATGGTGAAGGAACCCACCACGTGAGCGCGCTGCCAACGAAACAGTCTGATTCGATTGAGCGTCCCCCCCACTGGATGAGCTATCCGCGCTTTCTCTGGCGGTCACTCATCCTCGCGACAGATGGCAACCTGCTCTTCTATGCGTGGATGACGTTGCTCACCGGCGTCTTCCTGGTCGGCGCCAACGCATGGGCGAACCAGGTCGTGCACGGCATGATCCTGACCAACATGACCGACCACGTCAGTTGGGGGCTGTACATCGCCAACTTCACGTTCATGGTCGGCGTCGCCGCCGGCGGCGTGATGATGGTCATTCCTGCCTACCTGTACCACGACAAGCGCATGCACGATGTGGTCATTCTCGGTGAGCTGCTCGCCGTGGCTGCCATCGTCATGTGCCTGCTCTTTGTCACCGTTGACCTCGGACGACCCGATCGTTTCTGGCATCTCATTCCCGGTCTGGGTCGATTCAACTTCCCCATCTCCATGCTCACCTGGGATGTCATCGTTCTCAACGGATACCTGCTTCTGAACCTCCACATCTGCGGCTATCTGCTGTACATGCGGTTCCTCGGCCGCACGCCCAACCCGAAGTGGTACATTCCGTTCGTTCTCATCTCCATCGTCTGGGCGATTTCGATTCACACCGTCACCGCGTTCCTGTACTGCGGGCTGGGCGGCAGGCCGTTCTGGAACTCCGCGGTCCTCGCGCCGCGGTTCCTCGCCTCGGCCTTTGTTTCCGGGCCGGCCTTCATCATTCTCACGATGTTCATCCTGCGCAAGATCGCGCACGTCCCGATTCCCGATCATCCCATCCAGACACTCGTGCGCATCATCCGCGTGACCATTCTCATCAACCTGCTGCTGGTCGCCTCGGAAGTCTTTACCGAGTTCTATACCGGAAGCGCCCACAGCGCCTCCGCGCGGTATCTCTACTTCGGCCTGCATGGTCACGGCGTGCTCGTCCCCTGGATCTGGACCGCCATCATCTTCAACCTCATTGCGGCGTTTCTCTTTCTGCATCCCGCATCGCTCCGGCGAACGGCCGTGGTCGTCATCGCCTGCATCCTCGCCTTCACCGGCGCGTGGATCGAGAAGGGCATGGGCCTCATCATCCCCGGTTTCGTGCCCAGCACACTGCACGAAATCGTCGAGTACACGCCCAGTCTCACCGAGTGGAAAGTCACCGTCGGCATCTGGGCGCTCGGGCTGATGGTGTACACCATCGCGCTGAAGATCGCGATACCGATCCTCTCCGGCAAGGTCTCGCTGCTCTCGAAACAGTCCTGACCCACAACGCCTCGGCGGCGCTCGATGACGCTGTGCAATTGATAAGGCCGCGTGCCTCCGGCTGCGCGGCCTCATCATGCGGAGAGGATTGGGCTGTTGATGGAGTTGTCAACCGCGATTCACCGATCGCATTGGACACGCTCGGTCCGCGCGGGCATCACTCCGATGGGGCATTGTCTTCGATTAGTTCACGCGAACATCGGTTCGACCCAGCAGCCACTGCGTCGCGAGTCGAACGAGGTCCACCGCGTTCTCGAGCTGCAGTTTCTGCTTGATGCGTGCGCGGTGCGTCTCGACCGTCTTGATCGAGATGTACAGCATTTCCGCGATCTTGCGGGTACTCATGCCCCGACCGATGAGTTCGAGTACTTCCAGTTCCCGCGCGCTGAGGCGGCTCATGGGTGAGGCGCTGTCGCTCTTGTTTCGGCCGACAAACCCGGCGAGAAATCGGCGGGCCATGCGCTCGCTGACGGCGATCTCGCCATCACGCGCTTGCGCGAGCGCACTCAGAATCTCATCCGGCGCTGCGCCCTTCATCAGGTACCCCGCAGCGCCAGCACGGAGTGCGTGCTCGGCGTAGATCGTTTCATCGTGCATCGCGTAGACCAGCACGCGCAGATCCGGACACACCTGGATCAGTTTCTGCACAAGGTCCAGCCCGACGCGCTGATCCAGCGAGACATCCACGATCGCCACCCGCGGCTGAAG
The DNA here is from genome assembly GCA_965651255.1 of uncultured Phycisphaerales bacterium. Classification (GTDB taxonomy): domain Bacteria; phylum Planctomycetota; class Phycisphaerae; order Phycisphaerales; family SM1A02; genus CBFGRU01. Next base: position 3,434 of record CBFGRU010000009.1, on the reverse strand, counting down.
TCGCCGGGCGCAGGCAATCGCATCGTCATAGGTGGCGGCCTCGCCGATGCAGGCGAACTCTTCGGACTCGTTCAGCAGCCGTTGCAGACCGAGGCGAAGCACCGCGTTGGGGTCAACCACCAGCACGGGCGTACGAGTAGTGAGGGTATCAGCGTCAGGGCTGATGGCGAGAATGGACATGTTCGTGTCCTTATTCAAATGTGCGCGGCAGCGAACAAGGGTGCCGCAAACCTGGAACAACAACGCAAGGCGCCAATGCAAAGGCGCGTAGGGCCACTCACCGCCTACACGGTGAGCGCATATCGCAAATCAGACGCTCCGCTCCTGAACCGCGCGAAGGCGCGCAACGAGAAACGAACAATCGAGACCGCTGGTGCCCGAAGGCCCGTCGCGGATCGGCGTAATCCGAATGTGCATTCGTTCTGCTGCCCGAAACGCAGCGATACCAGAACAGCCGCGTCAATAGCGGCGCAGTTTGAGCAATTCGACACCCTCATGGTGTGTGGTCTCCTGTCAGAACGGTCCTGGTCCTGCAAGAATACGAGTGAAGCCGGTCGCCCGGCTCCACGGGGTCTATCGGCGAATCAGGGGGACTCACTTGAGTCGTGTCCGTGAGAATCTTCACCGGATTGAGGGGAATCACCCCTCCTGCGGTACAGGACACGCTGCATCCATGACAGATGAAGGGTTTCCCTGACGCCGGGTTCTGACGATTCCCGCGGCGGAGGCAGTGTATTCGGGTCATGATCGTGTCGATGAAAAGAGAAGGTATGAAGGCGCCCCCCTCATGAGTGAACCGGTGATGAAGCAGCCCGAGCTGGCCGTGCGCATCGAGCGCAATGGTGAGCGTGCGCGCCTGATCATTCCCGGTGACTTCAACCCGCTGTTCCTGAACGAGGCAGCAGCACTCGAAATCATCCACCTCAATAACGTCCAGATCTCCGAGGATACGAAGCAGGCGATCCGCGAGATGATCGCGCAATTTCACGCAAACCCCTGCCTGAGCGACCTGGTCATCGCCGAGTTCACTCCCCCGCAGCACGGCAAACCCGGGCGCCTTGAATGGGAGCCGGAGTTCGACCCCAATCGCTCCGCGATCGCGGCCCACAGCGCGCCGGCCGATGCGGGCACAAACGTCGATCACCGCAGTCGCACGAGTTACCAGTCCGTCGCGGAAGGCCAGCGCCTCGCCACCATCGTTCCCCCGACCGAAGGGGTCGATGGGCGCGATGTCACCGGTCGCCTGCTGCCGGCAAAAACGGGAGTGGCGATCAAGTCGAAATTCGGCCCCAACATCAACGTCGCGGAAGATGGCGCGGTCACCGCCGCGATCGCGGGACTGCTCATCTCAAACAAAGGTCAGTTCACCGTCACCCCCGTCTTCGAGGTACCCGGTGCGGTTGATTTCTCCACCGGCAACATCGATTTCAAGGGCAGTGTGGAGATCAAGGAAGGCATCTGCGGCCGCTTCCTCGTTCGCGCGACCGAGAACATCATCGTCGGCGGGCTGATCGAGGCCGCGACCATTGAATGCGGTGGCAACTTTATTGCGCGGACAGGCATCGCCGCCCGCGACCGGGGCGATCTGCGCGTCGGCGGACAGGCCGAAGTCGGCTTCCTGAACGATGTGCGCGGCCTGATCAAGGGCGACCTCCTCGTTCGGCGGGAGATTATGAACTGCCGACTGGTCGTCGGCGGCAGCGTGCTGGGCGATGCTGCCGTCATCATCGGCGGAGAGCTGTCCGTCGCGAATGCGCTGAGGGTTGCGCGGCTGGGCGCTGATGGCGGCACCCGCACCATCATCGCCATGGGCGGTGCGCCGCTGCTGGCCATTCAGATCAAACAGCACCGCAAGCAGGAACAGATCACGCTCACCCGACTCGAAGACCTCCGCGCGCGGTACGACACGCTGCGCATCGGCGGGGTCAGTGAGCCGGAGAAACTGCTCGAACTGAAGAGCCAGATCACCGCTTGCGAAGCGGAGGTGGATACTCTCGCCCGGAAGATCGCGGAGGCAGAAAACTCCATGCAACGCCTCGCGCAAGGGCGCGACAGTGAGATTCAGGTGAGCAAGGTCATCCATCCGCAGGTGCATCTGCGACTCGGCGGCGTCGATGTGGTCTTTGAAAAAGATCTCAAAGGTCCGCTGCGCATCGTGGTGGATGAATCCGGCCGGCCCGTCTTCAGGCAAGGACAGGGCTCGACTCGCCCGCTCTCCGAAGCCGCGCACATTGCCAAACGCGCTGCGTGATTCGTCGCCGACCGTCCGCACAACAGGCAGAGATCGACGCGCAGATCACGACCACTGTTGCCTGGGGCTCACTTCAATTCGACTCCAGCGTGATGTGATCGATTCGCGATTCGAACCCGAGGGCGGTGAAGACCGCGACCACGATGTGCCGCATGCCCAGCTCGATGCGCTCATCGCCCGCGCGGATGAAGTTCGCCGCGGGAATGCCCTCGATCGTTTCAACCGCATCGGTGTTCGTCAGGCCGTACTCACCGATGAGCTGCAGCGAGTTGTTGCTCCAGTTGCGAAGCCGCAGTTTCGCCGTACCCGAAGGATGATTGATGCGCGCTTCAATCGCGAGGTTCAGCGTGTTCGCGCTCGGGACGTTGGCATCGAACTCGATGCGCACCTCGACAACGTTCGGTTCGAGCGCGGTGAAACCAAAGCGAGATCGCGCGCGATAGACCTGGTCGTCGGATTCGAGAATCTCGTTCAATCCGCCCGCCAGATGCGTGCCGAAGAACGTGCTGATCATCGTGGGCGTCGCGGGCGTCGTGCTTGATGGCACGGGTCGGAGCAGGAACGCGCGGTTCACGCCCTGGTGTCTGCCCGACCCGGCGACCCACCCCTCGCTGTTGATCGCGCGGGCATCGTTCAGCACCCAGTCGTCGCTGTAGCGAAGGCGGTCGTTGAGATTGAGAATGTCGCCGTCCTGGAAGGCGATCGCCTGCGGCAGACTGGTAAAGCCGCTGCCCGACCCGACGATGAGCGTGCTGTTCATCGCCTTTGCGGTGCTGAAGTTGCCCGCCAGAAGGCCGAGGTCAGTTGATTCTTCATCGAACCACGAGAACGCGCGTACCTGCGCGCTGCCCGTATTCAGGAACTGGCCGATGATCGTTCCATCATCACCCACACCGAACGCCTTGTAGAACGATGAGGTAATGTCCGAGACCGGATGGATCGTCCATTCGCTGCCATCGAACGTCCAGTACACCGCCAGCGTCGAGCCGGCAGCACTGCTCGCGAAGCCGACGATCAGATTCGATTCGTTGATCGCGGTGGCTTCGGCCGTGGATCCGCCCAGGCCCGGAAGTGCGGTCATCACCCCGCTTTGCCAGACAAAGGCGTTCTGCACCCCCGCGCCGTCAAGCGAATGACCGACCACCACTCCCGCCTCGTTGATCGCAAGCGCCGTACTGGCATT
>CBFGRU010000008.1:0-28149 GCA_965651255.1 uncultured Phycisphaerales bacterium | reverse complement strand
CGCCAGTTACGTTCGACATGATCGCGAAACAGGGTTACTCATCCTTCACTTCGTACTCGGCATCGATGATGTCATCATCATCTTTCGAGTCGCCTGACTTTGACGTCGCACCGGCTGAGGGTCCGTTCGTGTTTCCCGCAGCGGCGGCCTGGTACGCGGCCTTTCCAAGCTCCATGGTCGCAGTCTCAACCTGCTTGAGTGCAGCTTCAATGGCCGCCTTGTCATCACCCTTGATTTTCTCTTCCAGGTTCGACACTGCGGACTCAATGTTTCCTCGAACCTCAGATGAGACCTTGTCACCATGCTCTTCGAGCGACTTCTTTGTCGAGTGAACGATCGCTTCGGCACGATTCTTCAGATCAACCAACTCACGCCGTGCCTTATCTTCCGCGGCATGCTCCTCGGCATCGCGCTTCATGCGCTCGATTTCATCCTGGTCGAGACCGCTTGAACCGGTGATCTCGATGTTATGGCTCTTGCCGGATGCCTTGTCCGTCGCGGACACGTTCAGGATGCCGTTCGCATCGATCTTGAACTCCACTTCAATCTGCGGTATACCACGCGGAGCCGGAGGAATTCCCGTCAGATCGAATCGCCCGAGCGAGCGATTGTCTCGTGCGAACTCGCGCTCGCCCTGCAGGACATGAATCGTCACCGATTCCTGATTGTCCGCCGCGGTCGAGAACGTCTCCTTCTTCGAGGTTGGAATCGTCGTATTGCGAGGAATGAGTGTGGTCATCACTCCGCCGAGCGTCTCAACGCCGAGCGACAGTGGCGTGACGTCAAGCAGCAGCACATCTTTCACATCGCCCTGCAGGACTCCGCCCTGAATTGCCGCGCCGATCGCAACAACTTCATCGGGGTTGATGGACTTGTCGAGATTCTCCGTCTGGAAGATCTCCTTCGCCATCTGCTGCACCTTGGGCATGCGCGTCGAACCGCCGACCAGCACGACTTCCTCAATGTCCTTCGGTGAGAGCTTTGCATCCTTCAGAGCGGTCTGACAGGGATGACGAAGACGCTCAAAGAGGTCCGCGCACAGCGACTCGAACTTCGATCGCGTGATCGTCTGGGTGAGGTGCTTCGGGCCGGATTGATCCGCCGTGATGAACGGCAGATTGATCGCCGTTTCCATTGCCTGCGAAAGCTCACACTTTGCCTTCTCACACGCTTCTTTCAATCGCTGCAGGGCCATGGCATCATTTCGGATGTCAATGCCCTCCTGCTTCCGAAACTCATCGGCAACGTAGTCAATCAGTTTCTGGTCCCAGTCATCGCCGCCGAGGTGTCCATCACCATTGGTTGAAATGACCTCGAAGACACCATCGCCGATGTCGAGAATGGAAATGTCGAACGTACCCCCACCCAGATCGAATACCACGATTTTCGCGTTCTTCTTCTTCTCCAGGCCATACGCCAGTGCAGCAGCAGTGGGTTCGTTGATGATTCGCTCGACCTTCAGGCCGGCAATCTCGCCCGCATCCTTGGTCGCCTGTCGCTGCGAATCATTGAAGTATGCGGGGACGGTGATGACTGCCTTCTCAACCTTCTCGCCGAGATAGTCTTCCGCAACCTTCTTCAGTTCCTGCAGAATCATCGCGGAGACTTCCGGCGGCGTGTACTCTTTTCCACGCACCTTCACTTTCACAAGTTGATCATCCGCGCCGACGATTTCGTACGGCACCATCTTCTCTTCGTTCTTCACTTCATTGTGACGCCGGCCCATGAACCGCTTGATCGAATAGACCGTGTTCTTCGGGTTCGTCACCTGCTGGTGCTTCGCTGGCTGACCAACCAGTCGCTCACCTTTGTCAGTGAACGCCACAACCGACGGCGTCGTTCGATTGCCACTGTTGTTGATCAGAACTTTCGGTTGTGTGCCTTCCATGACAGCCACGACCGAGTTTGTCGTACCGAGGTCAATACCGATGATCTTGGACATAAGGCGCTCCTCGCATAAGAACGAACATGTGGTCTTCGCGACTCACCATTCGTGGGAAAGCAATCCACGCGATGCAATCCTTCATGCCAACGCAACGCCAATGCCAGCAAAATGCGTGATGAAGCCGCAGGATCGCGGATTCACCCGGTCGATCCGTGCAAGCTGAACAATCCTGCCTGCCAGATTGGCACGATCAGTTCCCTCCCGAAGGAGGCGATTCTCCATCATCGCCACCATCCATCCCTGAGGTCTGATCGGTGGAATCCGACGAGCTTCGAGTCCGAACGTGGCTGCCATCGGGTCCGCCGACGATCTCGATGACCCGATCGCCATCGTCGAGCACGATTGAACCTCCCCGTTCATCGCCGCGAATCGTAAAGGTCTTCGCCCCTGCCCGAACGGTGATGGTCCCGCCCCCCTGCCCATCATCCTCGGTGGCAACTCGGATGTTGGCAAACTCTCCCCACATCAGACCAAGCTGGCTGAACTCAACATCATCATCCGTTTCCGGATGGCCGTCCGGACCGTCGCTGATGATTTCATATCCTCGCTCATTCTCATCGGTCAGAAGGTATCGATATCGATTCCCCCATGGATCCCTCAAGACCCCGTCATCCAATCCCAGGGCCGAGAGACTTGCCGGTGGATAGCCATCACGTTGACGCACTTCCTCCGCGCGGGCAACGATGAACGCCATTTCGGCTGTGGTCTCGAGCTTGATCGGGTCAGCGAAGTTCGCCATCGCGATGGTCGCAATCCCCAGGGCCACGAGCAACATTGAACCAAACATGATGAGAAGAACTGCCCCCGCGCAGAAGCCGAAGAGCGAGATGATCACCCCCGCCCACGCAAAGCCCCGGGGCTCATCCTTGAGCGCAACCAGACAGAGCACGAGGCCAACGATGCTCAAGGTACCACCAGTGATCAACCCGATGATGGCAATGATGAACCCGGCGATCGCCAGCCCGTTCGAGCGCTGAGCGACACGGTAGTCGTTATTGAATCCAAGACTGGACATACTCACATCTTCCCTGTGCGGCTGGCTCGGTTCATTCTGACCAACACTCAGCCATTCCTCGATCCATGGGTGACCAGGTCCCATGGCAACGGGCACCATCATCGTTCCGCGGCGGGGCGGTCCAATTCCACTGGAAGCTGGCCGGTTTGCTCGATACCGAACAAATTCCATCCTTATCTTGGGAAAAATCTTGACAAATGCCGAACAAGAATTACGATCAAACATGTACCGAACAAATCGTCGGATCAAAGGACTCGCACCATGATCAACATCACGCAGATCGATCGCCTTGTGGAGCAGCGCGCGTGGGAACGGCTGATTGAACGGATTCTCCAGAATGGGCGCGGGGGCAACCTTCAGGTTCGTCTGCGATTGGCCCGACGTGATGCGGCGGCGCCCGCAGCCCTTGGCCTGGCCATTCAACGACTCTGTGAACTGACGTTTGGACCGACGCCGATCGCGCGGGGTCTGGTGGCACAGCTCCTGCACCTTCAGGACGGCAACGGTGGTTTCGTCGAATCTGGCTCAGATGGGCAACCGGAAAGTGCCGATTGCTGTCGCCGCGTGTCCCCTGCGGCGACGGCAATCGCGGTTCGCGCTCTCATCCAGTGGAGCGATTTTGCCCAGATGTGCGGAGAAGATGTCGATCCGCGGATCGCAGTGGCGGTGAGTCGAGGTCTTTTTGCACTGGCCTGCCTGCAGGATGAAGTCGGCGGATTCGACAATGACGTGGTCGAGAGTGCGATTGTGCTCTGGCAACTCGGCGGAAGGTCGGAGTTCCGCCGGGTTGTCCGCTTCCATGATCTGAATGACTTGATCGATGCGGCTGGTTCAGAGCCCGGTGCATTCTCTTCACTCAATGAGATCTCGCGTCTGGCGCATGCAGCAGCTGCGTAACAAGCGATCATCACTCGGTGCTGGCTCGGCCTTCGACTGCCGGATCAATCCATCGATGCCGTCGAAAGTTCATCAATGGCCCATCCAGGCAGGCATCCGCGTCGTATGCTTGCGTTCGACCCTTTCAACTGCTTCGCTGGAACGTGTCGAACTGGAGTATCCGCAGCATGGCCAAAGCGACGAGTGCTTCTCACATGTCTCACGCTGATCTTGAGAGAGCAGCCGTCGAGGCCCTCGCCCGCGCGGCGGCGGTCACCAGGCGAGTCCAGCGCGATCTGAAACACGTGCAGGAAGTGACAAAGAATGATCGCAGCCCCGTCACCGTCGCAGACTTCGCAGCGCAGGCAATAGTGAATCATCACCTTCGGATGTCGGTCGGCCCCTTTGACATGGTTGGTGAAGAAAGTGCTGCGATTCTTCGTGATCCGTCACAGTCCGCCCTGATGACCGCGGTGCTTGATGCCGTCCGAACGGAATGGCCTGATGCGACCGCAGACCTCGTGCAGCACGCGATCGACATGGGGAATCATGATGCGACAGCGCGCACCTACTGGACACTTGATCCGGTGGATGGAACCAAGGGGTTCCTGCGCGGCGAGCAGTACGCCATAGCGCTCTCGCTCATTGAGGACGGTGAAGTTGTCCTCGGCGCGATGGCCTGCCCAAACCTCTCATACAAGCGGGTCGAGTCCTCTGACCAGAGCGACTCGCACGGAGTCCTTGCGTACGCCCGCCGCGGAAGTGGAGCGTTTGCGATCCCTGCAGATCATCCGCTGGCGACGGGTCAGCCAATTCAAGTTGGCGATCCGGGCGAACGGATTCGCGTCTGCGAATCGGTTGAGAGTGCGCATACCAAGCACGACGACACGAATCGCATCGTTACTTACCTCGGAGGTGCAGGAGTCCCCGTTCGGCTCGACAGTCAGGCCAAGTACACGGTCGTCGCTCGCGGTCAGGCCGATGCCTATCTGCGACTGCCAACCAGGCCCGGCTACGTCGAGCGAATCTGGGATCATGCAGCCGGATTCATCATCGCCGTCGAAGCAGGCGCCACCGTCACGGATGTCTTTGGACAATCGCTCGATTTTTCTCATGGCTCAGGACTCGATGCAAATCGCGGCATCGTGTGTGCACATCCGGCGTGGCACGGGCGAATCCTCGACGCCATCGATTCCCTTGGACTTGAGTTTCCAGCCGAATAGTTCGGCCTTCTTTCTCTCATTGCGCATTGCGTTGAATCCTCGCGTTCCCTTCTGGTTCAGATTCCACGCAAGAGCAGTTGAAGTGGCCGTCGATTTTCTCTCCGCCCCTTGGGGATCACCCGTGCCAAGGACGTTTGTTCTGGTGCGGCGCGCACCTCTAAAACGACAGCACCCCGACGATGAACGCCGGGGTGCTGAATCGATTCGAGCATGTCAATCGACGTGTTCGTGATCAAATCACGCGCGACGACGACGACGGGAGGCAAGACCTGCAAGACCGAGCAAGGCGAGCGCGCCGGGGGTCGGAACGACCGTGCCGAAGAGCTTGAAGTTCAACTCAACGGGGCTGCCGGTGAGGTTGTCGCCTGCGAGAAGTTCGTTGCCGAAATCGCCATAGCGGAACCAGAACTGCTCACCGAGCAGGTTGTTCGATCCGTAGCTGGTCAGGTGGAAGTAGTTGTCACCAGCCGGTCCTTCCATTGACCATTCCAGCCAGTAGGTACCGGCCGCGATATTGTCCGCTCCGGTGATATCCATGGCACTGCGAGCGATCGGACGATTGAACGCCGTTCCGCCAGTCAGCGACTCGTTGTAATTGGTCGTGGTCAACTCGGTGATGATGTCGCCGGGCGTTCCGCCGTTGTCACCACGGAGCCAAAGCCGCACACCCGTGCCGGCCGTCTGGGCGAACTGCCAGAATCCATCGAACTGGAAGCCGGTCAGGTTCACCGCGGTGTCGAACGTCACATCGCTGAGGACGGCACGGTCAAACTCGGTGCTGAGAATCGAGCTGATACCGTTGGCGTCGGGCATGTTCGGATCCCAATCGCCGTTGTCCCAAAGCAGGTCACCAGCCATCGCCGACGAAGCCACAAACATTGCGGCGGCACTGGCCAAAACGTAACTCTTCATCTTCTCATCCTCCTGCATGTCTTGAGGGCTGTATACCGTTTCGTTGCGAGCGAGCCACGGCAACGCGGCCGCAGCATGAGCAATCTCACTTCTGGACGAACCAGATGAGACCTCCAGAGTATGAGCGAAAGACCCTCATCCGGCAACCCAAAAGTCGAAAATCAGAAGGAGTTTTGCATTCGACCCGGCGAGATTCGCCGTACATGCCCCGAATAGCCAATCTCAAGGCCGATTCTCTTAACTACCTTCACATTCAGATGTTGGAATCTGACCGATAAAGAACGACCGACCAGTGGCCCACTGTTCACCCCGTCATGCTGACTCAAGGAGTACGTTGACCGTGAAGGCCTGTAGGACCTTCCGATTCATCATGCTCGCGGGGTGGTGGTTGGCTTCCGGGCTTCTGGTCTCGGTGATCGCAGCGTGGATTATCGGGCAGGTCGCTTCCGATCGGTGGGCGTGGAGCCAATGGCTGGCGTGGACACCATCACCCGTGCCGGTGCTCACGATGTTGCTGCTCATGTCACTGCAGTTTCTCAGGCCATGCGCGCCACGGCGATCCCGGATGGTCGCGGGCGGCGGGGCGTTCATCGTATTGATCGCAATCACCTTCTGGTTCGCGATGATCGAGCACCGATTTACATGGACTGACCGTACTCAGGCGGACGGTGTCCGCATCATGCACTGGACCGACAATCACCCCTCACCCGATGAGTACGATCGCGTGATTGATGTGATGATCGAACAGGATGCGTTGATCACGATCCTGTCACATCCAGGCGCCATCACCGGGCATCAGGGGATTCGTCAATGGCTCAACGGGAACGGAGGTTCGCGCATCAACGGTTTCGGCATCTTCACGCGGTTGCCGATTCTTCGCATGGAGCGGATCCTCCGTGAAGACGACATCACGCTGGCGTATGCGGAGATCGATACAACCGAGCAACTCGGGCGTCCGACTCGAATCTTGCTGATTGATCTGCCTTCAGATCCCTTTCGGCCTCGCGCCGAGGTCGCAGCGCGAGTTCGGAAAGCCCTCGACGATGTCGCGCCCGGGATCCCCATCGCGGACCTGGTCGTGGGTGATGCCAACATTCCACGCGGATCATGGAGTCTGCGCACCATGTTTCCGTCATTCAGACACGCCTTCGACCTGGCAGGCCATGGGTACGGCGCATCTTTTCATCGAACATTTCCTCTCCTCCATATCGATCAGCTCCTGATCGGACCCCAACTGGAAGCGATCGACTACGACCTGGTTGACCCCGGTTTCGGCCGACATCGGCTCCATGCAGCAACCATTCGCAGGCGGCCTAAGAGCACATTGCCAACTCGTGAGTGATGGAATCAGGTGCGCTCAGCTCAACCGCGGCTTCAGCCAGTTCCACTGTCGCTCAAGGCCGTCGCGAAACGGCATGACCGGTTGATAGCCAAGGTCCCGTTCGGAACGGGACAGGTCCGCCCACGTTTGATCGACATCGCCGGGCTGCATCGGCTGCGATGAAACACGCGCGGGTTTTCCGACGACCTGGGCAATCATGTCAATCAGATCGCCTAGTTGCACGGGCGATGAGTTTCCCAGATTCCAGATGCGGAACTGTCCGATGTCATCCTGCCCGATGCGCTCGGCACTCGCCAGCACTCCGCGCACGATGTCATCAATGTAGGTGTAATCTCGACTGGTCGATGCGCTGCCGAACCGGGGGATGTCTTCACCCCGGGCAATCAGTCGCATGAACTTCATGATCGCCAGATCAGGTCGCTGCGCAGGACCGTACACGGTGAAGAATCGCAGGCACGCAATCGGCATTCCATAAACGCTGCTGTAGGTGTGCGCGATCAATTCCGCAGCGCGTTTGGTGGCAGCATACGGACTGATCGGACTATCAACTCGATCATCCTCAGAGAACGGCGCGGTGCAACTGTTTCCGTACACGCTCGAACTCGACGCCAGAATGAACCGAAGACCTTCGATTCGACGGGCCGCCTCGAGCAGGTTGACGGTGCCCTCAACATTGACGGCTGCATAGCGTGCGGGTTCCCGCAGACTGGGGCGCACTCCGGCCAGTGCGGCCAAGTGGTACACCGTCCGCGGCCTATGCAAAGCAAACAACTCGTCGATCGCCTGATGTGAACACACATCAACTTCGCTGAAGCTGAATCCGGCATACGTCCGGAGCGACTGCAGATTCTCTTCTTTCAGTGAGCGCGCGTAGAACGGATCGAAGTTGTCAAGACCAACGACCTCATCTCCCCGATCCAGCAACGCGCGAGCCACTGCCGAGCCGATGAACCCCGCGCAACCGGTCACCAGGGCGCGACGTTGCGCCATCACACTGCGACCCTGCCAGGGATCGAGCACCATGCGAACCAGTTCATGCTGCAAGAGTGCGGAACGAGTTCAGTTCTCATCAAAGAACTGCCAGATCTCGCTGTAGACCGTGGCTTCATCAGGACCGTTGACCGCACCGTTGGGCAGTTGGTTGTACAGCGAACGTTTGCGATCGGTAAACCAGTTCACCGACAAGTCGCCTCGGAGAAGGTTGTACCCATCGTCGAAGTTCACATCCTGCTGCGTTCGCAAACTATCGGTCAGAAAGACCTTGCGCGGATCACGATCAAACGTCAGAAGGGGCTTGGCCGACACGGTGATGTCAACATCACCGCGGTACTGGTAGTTACCAATGATGCGCGTGCCTTCACGGAAGAACTCTGCCGAATAGCGATCGAAGCTGTGCTCACCGGAGTTGTTGGGGCAGTAGAACGATTCCCCGACGTTGAGATAGGAGAAGTGGTAGAGCAGGCCGAGGCCATCCCATCCGAACGTGTTGACATACACGTTGGTCGATCCGACGTGCTCAAACTGGCCGCGAACCCGTGCGAGCCGCAACGTGGCCATCTCCTGCAGATGGCGCGGGTCGCCGCTGCGCAGAAGCGCTGAATACGGAAGGCGGCCGCTGTGATCAGTCGAATACATCGTGAGACCCATGCCGATCTGCCGCATGTTGCCCGCACTGACCACGCGATTGGTATGTTCCCGCAGTCCGTTCAGAGCCGGCATGAGCAAGCCCGCAAGAATCACCGTGATCGCCATCACAATGACCAACTCGAGCAGCGTGAACCCTCGTGCGCGGCATGAGTGCTCAACTCGATGAGTTGTGTTGAACACCGGTGTCTTTCGTCGATTCACCAAGATCACGCGCCATCCTCGTGTCTTCGGTTCAGCGAAGCAGACTGCGCGGCGAACTGGCTTGTCCCACCTGCAGCAGTCGTGAGTCGTTCTGCGGAACGGACCCACCTTTATCATACCCCGAGGAATGAGGCAAGGAGACATCCTCTCTTTTTATTGGGGGATTCCCCCTCATCGCGTAGAATCTGGTCCCTGAGGAGATCATCAAGGTGAGCCCGACCGCTGATGGAGCCGGTCCATGGGCTTTCTGAACAACGATGCCTGACCGTTCCAAGCCATCTGGGTCGCCAGCCGAAGATTCCGCCAAGGAAGAGTGGCTGCTGATGCAGCGCATTTCTGCTGGCGAGGAAGCCGCAATCGCTGAGCTGTACGACCGTTTCGGTGCCCTGGTGTACAAAGTTGCCCGGCAGGTTCTGAGCAGTCGAGCCGAGGCAGAGGATGCCGTACAGGAGGTGTTTGTTCGCCTCTGGCAATCGGCTGACCGCTTTGACCCCCATCGGGCCAAGCTGGTGACCTGGGTCATGCTGATTGCCCGGCGTCACCTGATCGATCAATTGAGGCGTCGCGGAGCCAGACCGAATCAGAGTCAGCTCGAACAGGAGTGGGCCCCTCCTGCCGCAGACGAGCAGCCGGAACAGTCGATGATTGATCGCGATCGAAGCTCCGCCCTGATGGACCGGATCACCGAACTACCGGAGCTGCAGCGATTGGTGATCGAGAAGTCGTATTTTCACGGTTTCACCCTGCGCGAAATCAGCGAACAGCTCGACGCCCCGCTCGGCACGATCAAGTCGGCTTTGAGTCGCGGTCTGGCCCGACTGCGGGATCGGTCCGATGCCGATCAGGCGATGTAGTCCCGGAACTTCTTGCGTATAGAGGAATCTTGGCTCAAATGCTGGAAAATCAGACCATGAAACCGGGTGCCGGGAACCTCTGGGCACCTCCCTGCGAATGGATTTCCGTATGACCTCGTCACGACACATGACCCGCGAAGAACTGATCAAGCTGGCCGCCCTCGATGTGTACGGGCTGCTGGATGAGATCGAGTCGGAGATGTATGCACGCTCGCTCCGCGAAGCGTCAGCGGCGATTCAGGACGAGATCATCGCGCTGCAGGCACGGTGGGCGGTTGATCCGATGTTCTTCTCGCTGGAAGAGCCCAGTTCAGCCCTGCGCGAAAAGGTCATCGATCGCGTGATGGAAGCGATCCAGCAGGAGCAGGTGGAACTGGCGCCCTTGGCGACCATCGGCCGCAACCGCTCCGGCAAGGCCGCCAACGTCTCCGCTGACGGAACGGTCAAGCGAGCGTCCAGTTCCGGTTCATTGCTGTTCTGGCGTGCAGCATCGTTCATGCTGCTCGCATCGCTGGTGGTCGTGCTCTACATGTACTCCGACGCGGTCCGCGCGGGCCGGGATATCGGCGCACTTGCGCTTCAGAAGCAGTCGGAGGAGCAGCTTCGCCGCCTGATTGGCCCGGACTTTGAAGACTTCCTTGCCAACCCGAATGTTCATCATGTTGTGTTCAAGCCCGCGGAAACAACCGTTCCCGGCCAGGCAACGATGTACATCAACGAGGCAACCAACTCCGTGTTCGTGAACACGATGGGCCTTCGCAATGGGTCGTACACGGTCCGGGTCCGTTACGAGGATGGGTCCGTTCAGGAACTTCGCGACTTCAACGTGACGCCGAGTCGTCTGGCGAGCATTCGCCTCGATTCGCTGGCAAAGACGGTACTCGCTGCCGCATCATGGGAGATCGTTGAACGCGGTTCCGGACTCGTGGTACTCGCCACCTGAGAAGTGTTCCGACAACACACGCTTCCGCATCAGACGCTCAGAAATCGAACCGCCCCGTATCTCTTTCAAGATGCGGGGCGTTTCGTTGTACGACCTCGCCAACGCATTCAGCAACACTGTCTGTTCAACCCCTTAGCCGCCGGCATGCTCTTCCGCACGGGTTGACCATTCAAACTCCAGTGGCTCAAGCTCTTTCTGAAGAGCTGCCCGCTCATCCTGGAACCGCTTCACTTTCGATCCATCGCTGTACACGGCCGGGTCCACCATCAACTGGTCGATCGCCCGCATCCGCGATTCGATTTCTTCGATCCGGTGTTCAATCTTCTCGACCGACCACTTTCCGAAGGGCGAATCGCCCTTGGTGGATGAAGCATTCCCAGCAGGAATCTTTCCGGAGGGTGAACTCGCGGATGCCGGTCGATGCTCTGTGCGGGCTGCGACCGCTGCCTGCCGCGCAGCGCGCCGCTCACGCTCGCGCTTCGCCCACTCTGAGTACTTGCCAAGGAAGACTTCCGCCCCACCATCACCATCCAGCACGATGAGCTGCGAGCAGGTCGATTCCAGCAGCGCTCGGTCGTGGCTGATCAGGAGCAAGGTGCCGTCATAGCCGCCCTCTGATGAAAGCGACTGCTCCAGCCGTTCCGCGCTCGGAATATCGAGGTGGTTCGTCGGCTCGTCCAGCACCAGCAGGTTGTGGGCCCCTGCCACAAGTCCCGCCAGCACTGCGCGGCTGCGCTCGCCGCCGGACAGATCGCCCAGCGCTTTTTCCTGTTCACTGCCGGAAAACAGAAATGCTCCCGCAAGATCACGTGCCTGCTGCTCACTGGCTTTGGTCTGACCGTCCAGACCGACGATCACCGATTGCAGGTACTGCCAGACCGTCAATGACATATCCAGATGGTCGTGTAACTGCTTGTAATACCCAACACTGACCCGGCTCCCCAGGCGAACACGGCCTTCATCCGGTTCCAGCTCATTCAACATGCACTTGACCAGCGTCGTTTTCCCTGCGCCATTCGGCCCGATGATGCCGATGCGTTCGCCCCTCGGAATCGAGATCGTGAAGTGCTGAAACAGCACTTTATCGTCGTACCGCTTTCCGATGTCATCGGCAATAACGACCAGATCACCAGAACGCGGTGCCTTGGGGAGGTTGAGCTTCATCACCTCCAGTTCCAATGGGCGTTCAACGAGTTCATCGCGCTTGAACCGCTCCAGCCGGGAGAGACGCCCCTGCGCCTGCTTGGCGCGTTGCCCCGCCTTGTACCGCGCAATGAACTGCTCTTCCGCGCGAATCTTGTCGAGCTGCTTTTCGTACACCCGCTGATGCGTCAGTTGTCGTTCGCGACGAAGTTCGAGAAACTTGTGATAGTTCCCCGGGTATTCGCGAATCGCGCCCATGTGAATCTCGACGATGCGGCTCACGACGCGATCAAGCAGCCACCGGTCGTGGCTGACCACCAGCACCGCACCGGGATACTCGTTCGCGAGAAAGTCTTCCAGCCACTCACGGCCGGCGATGTCGAGGTGATTCGTCGGCTCGTCCAGCAGCAGTAGATCGGGCGATTCCAGCAGCAGTCGCGCCAGGCCCAATCGTCCTTTCTGCCCACCGGAAAGTGCGCTGACCTTCAGGTCAAACTGCTCATCCGTGAAGCCAAGTCCGTGCAGAGTCGCTTCAACTTTGTGATCGATCGCGTATCCACCCGCGGCTTCTATCGCGGTCTCAATCTTCTCCTGCTTCTTCAGCAGCTTCTCGAGCGCCTCGCCCTCAGCTGTGGCCATCTGCTCAAACAACTCGTGCTGCTCGATGTGCAGACGATGGAGTTCGGCGAACGCACCCTCAGCCGCATCGCGCACGGTGTCATTGGGGTTCAGCATCGGATCCTGGCTCAGGTATCCGATGCGCGCCCCACGCTGAAACTGCACCTCGCCGCTGTCCTGCTTGAGCTGGCCCAGCAGGATCTTCATCAGGGTGGTCTTCCCACACCCGTTGCGGCCGACCAGGCCGACCTTCTCTCCCGGTTCAATCGAGAACGTCATCCCGTCGAGGATGATGTCCGCGCCGTACGCATGGTGCAGGTTGACAACCGAGAGAAGTGGCATGACACGATGGCGGTGATCGCGCGAAAACGATCAGCAGGACACGAATCTTGAGCTGAACCGAAGATCGAAAGTGTAGTCCGCTCAACCCTCTTCGTCGGGTCGATAGGGCGCGAATCGCATGCGCCAGCACGGCACCGCTTTGCGGTACCGCTCATAGGAATCGCCGAAGCGCTCCAGCAGGTCGCGCTCTTCCCATGGCCGAACGAGCCAGTTCCAGACCGGAGCACCGAGAAGCGCGTACACGATCACCGGCCAGGAGCCGAGAAAGAGCCCGACGGCCACTCCTTGGGCAAGACCTGCCACCACCATCGGATTTCGGTTGTAGCAATACACGCCGCGCACCACCAGTTCGTTCGGGCAATCAAAGGGCACCGGAGTCCCTCGGCCGATCATCGCCATCGTCATACCGCTGATGAGGCCCAGCAATCCCGCTGCGCCAAATACCATGGTGGCTAACACCCGTTGACCACGGAACGAGAAGCGCTGATCGATCAGGCCGACCAGCGACTCCAGCCAACTGATGCCCGCCGGCACGATGAAGAGGAAGAATCCCCAGAACAGGATGACTTGGACAATCGTCTTGGCCACGTTCGTGCACGCAGTCCGACTGCGCGATGGGCGTCCGTGCAACCGGATCGGCGCACGTTCACGATTCACGGTGCACGCTCCGATCCGAGGATGCGAATGTAACACGGAAGGATCACCATCGGAACCGTCATCAGGCATGCGCCCAACCAAGCTTCACCGGTCGCGACCACCATTCCCCAGCCGAAAAGCCCCGCATACATCACCGCCCCAGTGTGCAGACAGAGGGCGGTAAACGCCCACGGTTGTCTTCGTTGCCAACCGATCGCAGCCACAATTGCGAGAACGCCGTAAAGCAACAGGTCGCCAATTGCGATCGCGTGCAGAACATGATCTGGAAACGAACGCGGCAGGAAGTACCTCATCGCACGAGGGTCAAGCACAAGCCAGATCCACCATGCAACAACGGCAACTCCTTCACCCCAGAGAAACATCACCGCTGCCTGACGCCACCTGTCGCGCATCATTAGCGCAGTGTACCACGCACGCACGATTCGTTATCGACCTCAGAGAATCAATCGGCGACCCGCCGTGGATGATCGAAGATGCTCGACATCGTCAATTCATTGCTGACGATGCGTGTGCGGCTGCCGATCCGATCCACATCCTTGACCGCCGAACTGCTCCACGCGCACAGCCCAAGCACGCCGCCGACAAAGGCAAGGGTCATGATGATCGCAACGACCCGGGTGTTCTGCTCGAGCCGGTGATGTCCTTTCATTCGAGTTCTCCGGTTCGGTTCGGTTCCACCGGGTTGTCCTGCGAACTCATGGCGCTGCGCTTTTTGATCTGCATGGGGTTGCCCATGGCGAGCGCCCCCGCGGGTACATCGCGATTCACCACGGTGTACGGCGCGATCGTCGCGCCATCACCGATCGTCACTCCCGGTGCGATGATCGCGCCCGCGCCAATCAGCACGCGGTTGCCGATGGTCACCGGCCGCACACGCTGCCGGTCCAGCGTGAACATGTGCACGAAGATCTTCGCTTCGTAGCCGAGGATGACCTCATCGCCAAACGTGATCATCGACGGGTCATACGGATCGAGATACGACCCACACGCAAGCCCTACGTTGTGCCCCATCTTCACGCCCAGCAGGGCCCGAATGAGCCGACTCTTCAGGCGCGTGCCCGGCAGCCGACCGACCGTCTTTACCAGCACATGACGAAACGCCACCGCCCAGCGGTTTGCCACACGGTCAGCGTTGAGCATCCCGTGCCCCGCGTGCCGACGATCCACGCCGCGCTCGCGATTCTTCGGCGCCCGCTCGACATCGCTCCGCAACTCCGGGGTGGAAACCGCATCAGTCTTTATCGCATTCGTGCATTCAACGGGCTGGGTGAGCGTGGTGATCATGTCGATCTCCTTTAGTTAGCGAACACTAATATAATGGCATACTACGGCCCACCGGTCAAGTGGTCACACGCGCCTTTTTCCGAGCACCCCTGGGCGTCCGAGAATGACGCGAATCCCAGCCGGCCAGCCCAAACACGCCGATTCGGGTATTTTGAATACTGCATGAACACCCCCGTCCAGACACACACGGCAACCGACACTGCCGCTTTCGCGCGGTGGGTCGGCCTTTTCGCCGGTCCCCTGCTCGCGCTGCTCTGCTACGCCCTGCTGCCGGAGTCCTTCACGAACGAAGCGAACACGGTCGTGCCGTTCAGCGCGGCCGGCCGCGCGACGCTGGCGGTCATGGTGTGGATGGGGACGTGGTGGCTGACCGAGGCGATCGACATCTCCGCGACCGCGCTCCTGCCGCTCGCGGTCTTCCCGCTGCTCGGCATCGCGTCGATGAGCGCGACCGCAACTCCTTATGCGAACGAGATCATCTTCCTCTTCATGGGCGGGTTCATGCTGGCGCTGTCGATGCAGCGATGGGGGCTCGACCGCCGCATCGCGCTCCTCACATTGCGGCTCGTCGGCACGAAACCTCCGGCCATGATCGCGGGCTTCATGCTCATCACCGCGGTGCTCAGCATGTGGGTGTCGAACACCGCCACCGCCGCGATGATGATGCCGATCGCGCTCGGCGTGATCGACCTCGTCCTCCGCCAGAACACCGGTACTTCGCTCGATGATCACGGCGGCCTGCCGCGCGAAGGCGCCCCCGGACGAAACTTCGCGCTCTCACTCATGCTCGGCATCGCCTACGCCGCCTCCATCGGCGGCATCGCGACCATCATCGGCTCGCCCCCCAACGGCATCCTCGTTCAGTTCATGAAGGACAGCCCCGACTTCCCGCGCGAAATCTCCTTCATCGCCTGGATGGAAGTCGGCGGCATCTTTACGCTCGTCTTCCTGCCGATCGCGTGGCTGCTCATCACCTTCGTGCTCTACCCCATCCGCATCAAACGCATCGAAGGCGGCGATGACCTCGTGCGCAACGAACTCGCCAGACTCGGCCCACCGAAGACCGGCGAAATCATCACCTTCATCGTCTTCATCTGCACCGCGACGCTGTGGATCATCCGCCCGATTCTGACCGGCGGGCTCGGCGTCGAGCGCGATGAAGCGGGCGAGATCGTCACTTCCATCATTCCGCCGCTCGTCCCCCGCCTCACCGATGGCGGTATTGCCATGATGGCGGCGATCGCGCTGTTCATCCTGCCGGTCAACCTTCGCACACGCACGTTCACGATGAACTGGTCCACCGCGGAGAAACTGCCGTGGGGCATTCTCATTCTCTTCGGCGGTGGGCTGAGTCTTGCGGCCGCCGTCGGCGCCAACGGCGTGGCGGAGTTCATCGGCGCACAGGCCGGCATTCTCGCTGGCGCACCAACGTGGGTCCTCATCCTGGCGGTCACGACGCTCATCATCTTCCTCACTGAACTCACCTCGAACACCGCCACCACCGCCACGATGGTGCCCGTGCTCGCCGCGCTCGCAGCAGGTCTCGGCATCGCGCCGGAGCTGCTCATCTTCCCCGCCACGATCGCCGCGAGCTGCGCGTTCATGATGCCCGTCGCCACGCCGCCCAACGCGATTGTCTTCGGCACCGGCTACATCACCATTCGGCAGATGATCACCGCCGGCCTGTGGCTGAATCTCAGCGGGATCCTCATCATCACCGTCCTGACGATGACCATCCTTCGCTGGGTGCTGGGCGTCTGATCCTGCGGGCAGAGTCACCCTACCCTGTTGGTGATGTCCACCGGCGATCTTCGCTACTGGTTTTTCTGGCTCTTCGGCGTCATCGCGCTGATCGGCGGGGTGTGGATCATCCGCAAGGCGCTCTTCGGCGATCGCGAGGCGTTCATCCGTCGCTGCCCGCACTGCCTCCACAATCTCACCGGAACGCCGGGCCTTCGTTGTGGTGAGTGCGGCATCATCGCTGCGTCCGAGGAATCGCTGCACTTCCGAATCCGACATTGGCGCACCGCGGGACTCACCATGCTCGCGCTCACGCTCGGCGCGTTGATCATTCTCGGCCGCGCCAGCGATCGTGGCATCGCCGGCCTCATGCCGACGAAGGTGCTCATCTGGTTCCTGCCCTCCGCCCAGACCAGTAACAGCAATCTCTACGATGAACTGATCGCGCGCATGCGCAGCGATCTTCTCTCGACCGGCGAGTGGCAGATGTTCATCGGCCGCGCCGCCCGGGGCGATCGCGATCATCCGCCCGCTTCTCCCGCATGGGAGTCGAAGTACGGCAACATCATCGCACGCGGCCACGGCTTCAACGGGCTCTGGCGCACGCTCGGCATCGAGGCCGATACCCTCGCGCTCCCGGCATCGCTGGAAATGGAAACGCGCCCCGTCTGGCCGAGCGATCTTCCCGTCTGCATCGAGCTGTCGCTGCGCGACTGGTGGCCGGAAGGGACCGAGTCGCGCGTGCACCTCATCGCCCACGCGCTCGATGCCCGAGACCAGCCGGTGCAGGAGCCGCTGATGGCCTGGCGCGTACTGCGCGGGCCGCGGCCGCTCATTCAGGATTCGCTCCCCCTTACCCTGCCGGACCTTCCGAACGATGCAAACGGCGTGGTGTTCACCTACCGCATCGAACGACGGCACTCCGAGTACGATCACGAGTGGCGGGAGGTTGCCCGCGGTGAAGAGCGAGTGCCCTTCACGCAGGCGCCCGAGACGATGAGCGATGTGCTCGAACCGGTCTCCGATGTCCTGCTGGACCACGCAGTGAGCCGGAGTTTTCGTGGCGATGCAACCCGGTGGAAGGCGGGCACGCTGCGTTTCGTCGTACGGTTCGACCCGCGACAAACCATGGTGCCGAGCGCGCCGGAAGGAACCGCCATCGGCGTCCGGGTCGAGGTGCTCTACGATGGCGAACCGCTGCGTACCTCGCGCGTGTGGTGGATGGCGGCGAGCGGCCGTGAACAGCTCGATGTCGAGCTGCCGGAGTTCCACGACCCACGGCTGGACACCGCCTCGATCGAGCGCGGCCGCTGGTCTCTCCGCATCACGGGCGATCCGCAGATCGCCCTGCGCGTCACCGGGGCCCGGTCCTACTGGGCGGGCACGGTCGAGGTACCGTTGGCGGTCTTTGAAGCGCCGGGTGAAAGCCCCGGCTTCGACTGGTTCGTCGAAACCATCGCGCCGGCGGACACCGGATTGGTCACCAAAGAGAACTGATGGGAACCGGCCGAAGGTATGACAGATCGCGACGGCACGCGCGTCCAGTCATCGAGGTCGACGGATTCGGAGAGGCTGCGCCGTGATGGAAGCGAATCTCTTTGCGGGCTTGAGTTGGTGCGCGCTGATTGCGGGACTCGTCATCTTCTTTCATGCGCTGCTGGCCGATCGCGCCCGAGGACGCCGGCGGTGCCCGAAGTGTTGGTATGACCTTTCGCGCACGAACGGATTACGTTGCCCGGAATGCGGCCACGAAGCGAAGCGCGATCGCGCGCTCTTTCGGACGCGCCGTCGGTGGCGTTGGGCGGCGTTCGGTGTTCTTGTCGTTCTTGTCAGCCATCCGGTCGCGAGAATCCCGGTTGTCCGTGCTCACGGCGCGGCAGCCTTCGCCCCGGACTGGCTGCTCGTCGCGGTGCTGCCGTGGTATGAGGAGCGACTGCCGCCGACCGTCAACCAGTCCATCTACACCGCTTCGTACTCATGGCCATTCGAGGAATTGAACCGCCGGATCACCGTTGGCGATCTCGGGTTCGTTGGCTGGCAACTGTTGATTGAACGTTGTCTCGCGGGCGATTCACGACGACCGCTGCATACGGAAGAGTGGCTTCCGTTCAACAAATTGCTTCTCTTGGCCGAGGAGGGCGGACGGCTCGAGTCGCCAACCTTGAGAGCACGTCTTCGCTCATCCGGCGTGTACCTCTCGTATGAAACGCACCGCGACTGGCCTGTGGGAGTTCCCGTTGGCGCTGCATTGACGCTCAACTCGTCGTTCGTTCGATTCGCGCACGCTTCACTCGAACCGATCACACCAGGTTTGGAATCGCAGGAAGTGTGGCTCAACCGACCGGACCTCGGCGGGGGCGGAATGAGCGGAGGATGGAGCAACGGCCCGGACCTTCGCCCGCTCGGGATGCCGTCTCCCGATGTCACCGAACTGCGCTATCGCGTCGTGGTTCGCGAATTCACCGGTCACCCACGCCGCGAGCACCAACTCGGCGCAACGATTGCTCGTTTCGATCTCACGATTCCGATCTCGATCCATGGCCAGATCGATGACTACATCCGAATCGAACCAGTCGAGCAGTTCTGCCGCGAGATGAATCGAACCGGCATCGCCATTCTCGATGAGAGCGACGCGCGAATAGTCGGCCCCGCCTTCATCAACCAAACGCTGGGCGATGTAATGGCGCGCGCGAAGGGCGATGCTGGAGGTCTGCCAACGATCGGCTTCCGGGCTGAGATCTATACCGAGAACGAGGTCATCGCGACCTGCGAGATTTGGGAGTCGATCGGAACTTCGCACTTCGACGAGTACGGGATCCCTCTTTCAATGCGGATCGTGGATCGTGAACGCGTGCGTGCCCTGCGATTGGCTGGCAAAGAAGTGCGCGTACGCGTCAGCATGGACCCGGTCATCGCCTTGCGCGATATGGACTGTTCGCATGCATTGACCGGTTCATTTGATGTACCGGTCGAGTTCATCGGTGTGTACGTTCATCGCGATACAGACTTTGATGCAATCGACAGTCGCCTGTCAGAAGTGATCGAATCGAACCTCGAGTTGCGAACAACGGGCGACAACCGCCTCCTCGCATATGGCAGGTTTCCCGACGATCACTTGATCGAACTTCCCTTCGGCGTTGACTTGACCGCAACTGTCGGTGAGTTGCTTGCTGACGGTGCTGTGATCGGGCAACTCAAGACTCGGCTGTTCCTTATCACAACCGGTGGCGTCATGGGCCGCTTCGACTTCGTCGGACCCAATCTCGACGACATCGAGGCGACGGAGCTTGTCGCGTCACTTCGATCACAGTTCGACGACTTGCCCGCGGATCGCGCGGTGGCCGACTCGGGAGGCGAGCCGCCATTCAATGCCGTTTCCGTCTTTCAGATCCGCGAACTTCGAGTTCCGGTCCGCAGAGTCGCAACCCATGAATCCACCCGCGGACACCGGTCTGATAAAACGTTCGACGACGCGGGCGGACGCGGGAACGTCCGAATAACCCCGTTCGAATGGCGCGGGGATTCGTACGAATCAGCGAAGCATTCGAACGAATGGAGCGGGGAAACGAACGAATCGCGCTGTCATTCGAACGAATCAAGCCGGGAAACGAACGAATGAGCACGGCATTCGTTCACCAAAGCTCGTTTCGTGACAGAATCACCGGTTCCCCCTGTAGTTTGGCGCGTGCATTCGGCAGAGTGCCGGCGCGATTCGTTCGAATCACGGCCGCATTCGTTCGACAGGACGCGGCATTCATCAGGATCATGCCCGTTCGCGTCAGTGGGAAGACCGTTCACGCGCGAAGGGCGCGGTGATTCTGACGAAACAGACTTCCATTCGCGCGCGAACGGCGGTGTCCGGCCCGAACAGATTCGGGACATGCCGGCTCGTCCAGCGCAGGTATGCTGGCGTCATGCCCGCGTACTTCTACCGAGGCAACCCGGCCGATGACATCGACACGCTGGAGCGGACCGGCGTGATCTCGCCGCTGGTTTTCGGCTTGTTCGTACCCGCGGCATTCAT
Source organism: uncultured Phycisphaerales bacterium (assembly GCA_965651255.1). GTDB lineage: Bacteria > Planctomycetota > Phycisphaerae > Phycisphaerales > SM1A02 > CBFGRU01. The sequence goes on along the minus strand of CBFGRU010000008.1, from coordinate 7,383 downwards.
CATCTACGGCGTGATGTGCATCCAGTCGCGCGAAGCGGTCTGGTTCGGCGCGTATCGCGTCGTACCGACGACGTTGATGGGGCGCGATGCCGTCTTCGCCGGCATCGCGTTGATCGGGATCGGCGTGCTCATTTCCGCCCGATTCGGCTGGCATCGCGTGCCGGTGCTGCGATCCATCTGGGAACTCGGATTCGTGGCGGGCCTGGTGACGATGCTCATCGGTGTGATCGGCGTGATCGCGGGGTTCATCCTGCTGTAACGGACCGCGCGCGAACCCGCGCGCGGATACACTGGGCGCATGGCGAGCCCCTCCTCTTCGCGTGCGGAATCGACCGCGTCCTCTTCCACCCTCGGGCCGTGCGATGTCGGCATGATCGGCCTGGGCGTGATGGGGCGCAACCTCGCGCTCAATCTGGCCGACCACGGTTTTCGCGTGGCGGGGTATGACCGGGATGATGAGGCGGTGCACCGCTTCGCCGAGGCGGAGCGCGCGATCCGGAAGGATTCGCCGCGGGTGGTCGGCTGCCACGATGTGAAGTCGTTCATCAAGGCGCTGCAGTCGCCGCGCGTGATCATCGTGCTCGTGCCGGCGGGACGAATCGTGGACATGGTCTGCGATGACCTGCTTGCTGCGGGGTTGCACAAGGATGACATCGTCGTTGATGCGGGCAACTCGCTCTGGTCGGACACGGTCGAGCGCGAAGCAAAGTACCGCGGCAAACTGATGTTCTTCGGCTCGGGCGTCTCGGGCGGCGAGGTCGGCGCGCGGTTCGGGCCGTCGCTGATGCCCGGCGGTGATCGCGAGGCGTGGAAGCGGCTGGAGCCGATGTGGACGGCGATCGCGGCGAAGGTGGATGCGAAGACGGGTCGCCCGGTCGAAGGCGCGCGAGCGGGCAAGCCGGTCACCGGCGGCGAGGCGTGCGCGGCGTACATCGGCCCCGATGGCGCGGGCCACTACGTGAAGATGGTGCACAACGGCATCGAGTACGCCGACATGCAGCTCATCTGCGAGGCGTACCACGTCATGCGCGCGGGGCTGGGTTTGCCGCCCGCGCTCATCGGCGAGACGTTTGAAGAGTGGAACAACGGCGAGCTCGAGAGTTACCTCATCGAAATCACCGCCGACATTCTGCGCCAGGCCGATCCGGTGACCGACCGGCCCATCGTCGAGATGATTCTCGACAAGGCGGGCCAGAAGGGAACGGGTAAGTGGACGGCGGTAAACGCGCTCGACCTCGGCATCCCCGCAGCGACGATCGCCGAAGCGGTGTTCGCGCGCGGCATGAGCGCGCTCAAGAATGAACGCATCAAGGCGAGCGAATCGCTCGGCGGGCCGAAGCCATCCACATTGCGCACGTCAGTGGATGATCCCGAAGCGTTCGTGAATCACGTGCGCGATGCGCTTTATTGCTCGAAGATCTGCGTGTACGCGCAGGGGTTTCAGTTGATGCGCGCGATGTCGGTGGAGCGGAACTGGGACATCGACTTCGGCACGCTTGCGAAGATCTGGCGCGGCGGGTGCATCATCCGCGCTGCGTTCCTGCAGCCGATCACCGAAGCGTTCCGGCGATCGCCCGCGCTTCCCAATCTGCTGATGGACTCATTCTTCATGAACGCCGTCGCCGAGAAACAGAAGGCGTGGCGGATGGTCATCGCCGCCGCCGCGAATGCGGGCATTCCGACGCCGGCGTTCTCCTCCGCGCTCGCGTACTACGACAGCTACCGGAGCGCGGTGCTGCCAGCGAACCTCTTGCAGGCGCAGCGCGATTACTTCGGTGCGCACACCTACGAGCGGGTCGATCAGCCGCGCGGCGAGATGTTCCACCTCGACTGGCCGAGCCCGGAACGCACGCAGGAGAAGCGGTAGTTACTTCTTCGTCTTCTTCCAGTCGGCGAGGAACTTTTCGAGGCCCTGGTCAGTGAGCGGATGCTTCATCATCTGCTCGATGACCTTAAAGGGAACCGTCGCCACATCGGCGCCGATCATCGCACACTGCACGAGATGCAGCGGATGCCGGATGCTCGCCGCGAGGACCTTCGTCTCGAAGCCGTAGTTGTCGTAGATCTGGCGGATCTGCTGGATGAGTTGCATGCCATCTTCGCCGATGTCATCGATGCGTCCGATGAAGGGCGAGACGAGGAACGCGCCGGCCTTCGCGACCAGCAGCGCCTGCAGCGGCTGGAAGCAGAGCGTCATGTTCACGCGAATGCCGCGGTCGCTGAGCGTGCGGCAGGCCTTGAGCCCCTCGACGATCGAAGGCAGCTTGATGACGATGTTGTCCGCGATCTTGATGAGTTCGTTCGCCTCCTTGATCATGCCATCGTGATCGGTGGAGACGACTTCGGCCGAGACCGGGCCGGGCACGATCTCGCAGATTTCCTTCATCCGCGTGTGGAAGTCAGCGCCTTCCTTGGCGATGAGGGAGGGATTGGTGGTCACACCGTCGAGCACGCCCATGGCGGCGGCCTGACGGATTTCATCAAGGTTCGCAGTATCGATGTAGAGGTCCATGCGCGGATGGTACCGCGCCGGGCGATGGAGTCCATGCGGCGGCGGAGAGTGCCGGCAGTTTCGCAGGGTGTGAATCTACTGACGCACGAGCACAATGCGACCGGTCCCGTCGCTGCGATTCATCGCCAGCTGACCGTCGGCAAGCGTGTACGTGTAGCGGACGTTGGCGCTTCCGATGCGCATCGTCAGAGAATTGCCGGAGCGCGTGTAGGTGAAGTCGTACCGCGTAGGAACGCCGCCGGTCGTCGTCACCAGCGTGCCGGTGGAGTCAGTGCCGAAGGCGATCTCAACCCGTTCGATGCCGACCAGGCGATCGCCGGAGATGCTGATCGATTCCCACATGCCGGTCAATGACGGTGCGGGCGTGACGGTTGCGCCGGGATTCTGTGCCATGCCACCGGCCCCGCCCGCGGAACCGCGATTCGAGAGCATGCCCGCCAGCACGAGATTGATGAGAATGCTGAGCACCGCGACGATGAGCGTTCCGATGAAGAGAGGATGCGCCGTCACGCTCGGCATCTTCGGCCCGGCCGGTCGCGGCTGCACCGCCACGGGAATGGCACGCGCCTGTTCCTCGATGCGACTGGCGATGTCGGTATTGACGACTTTGCTCTGCGCGAAGTGCGGCTGCTCACCCTTGCGGATGTGTTCAAGATCGATCAGGAGATCGGCCACCGTGCGATAGCGGTCCTTGCGACTCTTGGCCATCATCATCTCGATGACCTGCGCCGTCCCCGGGCTGAGCTTCGGATTCAGATGATCGGGCGGCGTAAGCGGAGTCTTCAAATGCTTGTGCATCACCGCCGAGGGATTCTTCCCCTCGAAGGGAACCTTGCCGGCGACCATGTGGTAGAACGTCGCACCGAGGCCGTAGATATCCGCCTGAGGCCCGATGTTGACTTCGCCGCGAATCTGTTCCGGCGAGATGTAGTACGGCGTCCCGTAGGCGCGGCCGGCTTCCGCCTCGGCCGCTTCCTTGTCGCTCACCGCACGGGCGAGACCGAGGTCGGCCAGCTTCACCTGCCCTTCCTTCGAGAGCATGATGTTCTTGGGCTTGATGTCGCGGTGAATGAATCCCTTTGCGTGCGCATGTTCCAGGGCACGGGCGACCTGCAGAATGACGTCGATCGCTTCCTTCTCATCGAAGCGCTTCTGCGCCTTTACGCGGTCGTACACCGTGTCGCCATCCACGTACTCCATGACGAAGTAGTGGTGATCGCCCGCCTGACCCACGTCATAGGCGCCGACGATATTGCGGTGATTGAGTTGGGCGGCGGCGCGACCTTCCTTGTAGAACCGCTCAATGAACTTCTCATTCGAGGAAAACTTGATCGGCAACACCTTGATCGCGACGAGACGATCAAGTGAGAGCTGCCTGCCCAGGAACACCGTGGCCATGGCGCCGGAGCCGAGTTTCTTGAGAATCTTGTATCCGGGAATCTGCTGGGTGGTCTTCTCATCCTCGAAATCGCGGCGAATTCGCTCGACCTGTTTGCCGGTGAGAAACTCATTCTCGATGAGAATGTCCGCGAGTTGTCGCGGGTCACCCTCGGCCGTGCTCTGCGCCTGAATCGCGCGGCAGAGTTCGATCTCATCATCGCTCGCCAGCCCACGATCGATGATTGCCTTGCCGAGCATCGTCTCGAAGGATGTACTCTTGCCGCGGCTGTCGGCCGAAGCGCCCGTTCCCGAGCCCGATCGACTGTCACTTCGACTGCGGGAACTGGAAGCGCGACGTTTCACGGCATCGGCGGCGGCGGCGCGCGTGTCACCAGCCGCACCGCCCGTGCGCGATGCTTCAGCATCGGGCTGATCGGTATCCGCGAGTCCGAGTGGACGATCTTCATCCAACGGGTCACGCGCGGGCGAATTGTGCGAATCGCGCTCTGTCACCGGGCTCTGCATTCCTGAACGGGGGCAACGTCAATCGAAAGGCGGGAATGGTACCGACTCCCGCTCCACCGCGCAACCGGCTGCCGACAGCCAGTCACGGGTGGGTTCGCCGTCCGGAATCCGGACTGTCACTTCAATAAAGTAACCCCAAATCGAACATCCGCACAAGAAAGGCCGGTGGCGGATGAGAGAAATGAGAACGAACCGGGTGACGATACGCACAAGCCGGCCGGAAGGTTCCGGCCGGCTGTGACTATCGGACTACGCAACCCCAACGGATTTCGGGACTTACCACATGCCAGGCAGCTTGAAGTCAACCCCTTCGTACTTCTCATCGCTGATCATGTCGTCAAAGTCCCATGTGCTGTGCCGCTCGACATGGCCGTCAGCGAACAGGACATTGACTTCATAGGTCTGCAGGTAGGCGCCGCGGTCATATCCGATGATGCGATCGGCATCCATGTTGGTCAGCCGCGGATCAGCGAGGTTGATCCAAATGTCGGGGGTCGCATCTCCGGCCGATCCAATCGGCGAAGTGAGCATCTCTTCCGCGATGTACCCTTCGCGAATCAAGGTCTGGATGTCGGGCGGCAGTTTGCCGTTCGCCTGCTCGTAGGAAAGCACCGCGACGTGGAGCTGACGCAGTTGGGTGCCGGCCTTGACCTGTTTGGCCTGCTCGCGCGCCCGCGCGATCGCCGGCATCGTCACGCCCGCACCGAGCGCGATGGCGCCGATGGCGACCGGCGATGAACCGACCGCACCCGCAGCGGCGCAGAGGTTCAGGGTCAGCGAGGGGTCAGACTTGCTCGTCAGGGTCAGATCGTTTGCCTGGACGCGCGTGACGATGAGTGAACCCTTTGCGCCATCGAGCAACTCGCGCAGACTCGGCATCATCAGCGTGGCTGCCCGGCCTCGGTCGCTGGGCGAGCGAACCATGTTCGAGAGAGCGCTGAGGCCCATCGACGCCATGCCGTACCCGCGCGATGCGAGTTTCGGCGAATCGGTAAACGTCAGACCCACCGCATCACGGGGGACACCGCTGGAAAGCTCGCGAAACCGCGCGTTTCCGAGCAGACCGTTCCCCGGGTTCCGCGCGTGCCCGAGGGCAGTGCTGACCGCCTGGGGCGTTGCACCGAGCCACAGGTGATTGCGTTCCAATGCCATGGTCATCTCGAAGGGGATCGGCAACCCCGGGAAGCGCAGCACCCACGCGGTTGAAAGCCCAGGCACTTCGGCGCGTTCCATTCGCACGTATCCTCGCGCCATTCCCTCACCCATCTCCGAGATCATCCCGACGAGGTGTTCGAGGGTCTGCTGCATGCCGTCGGTGTTCTTCACTTCGAAGAAGAAGATGGCCGAGGTCAGGCCGCCTCCCCCGGTTGAATCCGCCATGTAGAAGCCGGCACGCGTGCCGAAGTGGGCGAAGAAATCCGTCTCGGGATTGAAACCCAACTGGGCCTGTGCTTCCGCCATGATCTCTTCATACGGCGGAATGTTGTTGCCCTGGCCCTCGGCGATCGGGCGCAACACTTCCATGATGAGGTGCGGGATCGCCGACAGGTTCGCATGGCTCACCTGGGCGTAGGTCGCATCGCCGGGAATCATCGCAAGATCAATTTCTGTCAAACGCTTGTCGGCGATGAGGATGCGATTCAGAGGGTTCGCCAGGTAGTTGCCGTAATTGAGCACGCCGTGGGCATACCCGCCGCCAAAGCCGTGCGCAGCGGTCAGCCGCAGAGGACGATCGCTCAATACACCCTGCGCACGAAGCTGGGCGCGGATTTCTTCGGCGTTCGGCCCGGCCTGTTCAAGCGCCATCTCGATCATCGGCTGCAGGGGTTCGGTGTCGATGATCAGCCCACCGACCGCTTCAACACCCGTGGGCAGCCCCATCGGTCCGAGGTCAACCGGCGAGGGAACATCACGATTGACCATGGCAACAAACGAAGGTCGCCCCGCAATGTTCGTCGAGCCGAGCAGTCCCTTCACGCCGTTCATGTCGAGCAACTTCATGCCCGGCATGCCCGGTGCATCGACCAGACCGCCCCCCATCGCCATCTCAATCAATTGAAACATCGTCTCGGCGCGTTGGCTGGCCGCGGCCTCATCGGCGGATTCGACCATCATCTGCACCGAGAACGGCGGACCCTGGTTCGGATCCGCGTTCGGGTCGAGTGAGACGACCAATGACATCGGGCTCATCAGCATCTCATAGATCGCCCGCATTGGTCCCGCGGGAAAGTCCATCTGGCCGAACTCAGCCGGCAATTCTTCTATCCGATTTCCCAGCAGATGAAGCGCCTGCTTCAACGCGCGATCCTTCTCGCTGGGCAGCATCCGATCGATGCCAGCTGTGCGTACGACCAACGCATCCTGCGACTGCATTGGCGCGGCGGACGCCGTCAGGGCACCGAGCGCTACCGCCGAGCCGAACAGCGCTGTGTGAAGTCTCCGTCGTTTCATTCGATCTCTCCTGTCCAGTTGTCATTCGTCCGGGGTACCCGGGTGGGACCGGTGGGCCGGGTCGCGATCCTTCGATCGCAGTCATACTATGAGTCTGTTCATGCCCGATCCCGCATCATTTCTCTTCTTCGCGGGTGGATGCCTGCCCTTTCACGCCTGATGAGCGATTGCCCCCCACCTGAACGGATTCTCATCGTCCGCCCCAGCGCTCTGGGTGATGTCTGCCGCACTGTTCCCGCGCTGGTTTCCCTTCGACAGGCGTATCCCACCGCGCGGATCGACTGGATCGTGCGCGATCAGTTCATCGAGGCGATTCAGGCCCATCCCGATCTGGATGAAGCGATCCCCTTTCCTCGCACGCGGTTTGCCCGATGGTGGAAACCTGCGGTTCTAAGCGACCTTCGCCGCTGGATGAACGAGCTGGCGCAGCGCGAGTACAACCTCGTACTCGATCTTCAAGGGCTGGGCCGCAGCGGACTGATTACCTGGGCGACCCGCAGCCGCCGGCGCGTCGG
>CBFGRU010000007.1:0-30481 GCA_965651255.1 uncultured Phycisphaerales bacterium | reverse complement strand
GCCGCGGGCTTCGGCGATCACAACATGGATGCCCCGCCGCTGAACCTGTTGAGCTTCTCCTATCCGGATGGACTGCCCACCCTGATCAGTCCGTCGGGCGGCACGACATTTGTGGTCGAGGTCAATGCGGTGGCCACGAATCCGCAGCCCGGAACCGGCATGTTGCATGTTGACACCGGCAGCGGCTTCGTTGCCGTGCCGATGGTCGAAATCTTCGACAACGTGTACGAAGCAACATTCCCCGCGGTCGAGTGCGGAACCCAGGTGCGGTTCTACGTCAGTGCCGAAACCGTCGGCGGGCAGATGGTCAGCGACCCGAACAATGCACCGGAGAGCGCGTATCCAGCGATCTCCGGCAACGATCTCATCGTGACGTTTGCCGATGATTTCAATACCAATCAGGGCTGGACGGTTTCCGGCAACGCGACCGACGGCCACTGGGAACGGGCGATCCCGATTCCGAACAGCCAGTGCGATCGGGGCAATCCCGGCAGTGACTTCGATGGTTCCGGCTTCGCGTTTGTCACGGACAATAGCGCAGCGAGCCAGTGCAATTCGGATGTGGATGGTGGCTCGACGATTCTGACTTCGCCCGCATTCGACACCACGGGCGGCGATGCGTATGTCTCGTACGCACGTTGGTTCAGCAACGTCGCGGGTGCCTCACCCCAGCAGGATCCATTCACGGTTCAGATTTCAGGCAACAACGGCAGCACCTGGGTCAATCTGGAGATCGTCGGCCCGGCGGGCGATGAGGTCTTCGGCGGCTGGTACGAGAAGTCATTCCGCGTTGCCGACTTCATCACGCCTTCGACCCAGACGCGCGTTCGATTCATCGCCGTTGACAACAACCCCGGTTCGGTCGTGGAGGCCGCCGTCGACGCATTCCGTGTCGAGACCGTTGACTGCAACGCAGGAACCGTGCTCACCGGCTTCGAAGTGCAGTTCGGCACGCTGCTGGAAGGTACGCTCGATGATCTGATCGAGTCTGATGACAGCCGCGTACGAGTTCGCTCGCGCTTCGGTTTCACCGCGATCGAGCCGAACATCACGATCACCAACATTGAAGCGCAGACGTCCGTTGCCTCACCGGCAACCATTGACCTCGCGATCGAATCACGACTCGATCATCCGAGCGGAACGGCGCGCGTTTCTCTGCGAAACTTCAACACCAACCAACTCGAGCAGGTGTCGCAATACACCGTGACCAACACGGATGCGACCGTCCTGATCAGTGACATCCCCGCGGCGAATCGCGTGGGTGCGAACGGTGAAGTCGAAGTCTCGGTTCGTCACATCGTCCCGGCGGTGTTTACCGCTCTGGGCTTCGTGTCCCAGTTCGATCAGGTCGAAGTTCAGGTTCAGAACTGACTTCACACCAGGATTGATTCCAACATTCAACAAGCCCGCGGTATTCGGCCGCGGGCTTGTTGCATTTTGGAGGCGTGATCACCTGGATGTTAGATTCTCATGCAATCGATCATGAACAGCACGCAGGTCATCGAAGTTCCAGTTCATGTTCCCCGAAACAGCCACGCGAAGAGCATGCTCAAATGCGCCGCGGCTTGCGATCAGGGTGACCGCATCAGGGAGCCCCGCGACACGAGCCAGTTGGGCAAAGCGACTTCGCTCCCGCCGTGTCAATCCGATCGCTCGGCAGAAACGACGGCTCTCCGGACCGAAACTTCGTGCATCATGTGACCAGCGAACCGCCAGTACGAGGGTGAGTAATCCGGCCCCCAACAGCGCCAGCGTCATGCCGATCAGAAAAGGCGATGACCAAAGTTCAATCAGCGTCGGCTCGCGAGCAATCACTTCGGCCAGCCGATCGGCTGCGATGGGTGATGAGTCGGTCATCCATTGACCTCCACCTGATGAACAGCGCGACCAGAGTGTGCAGCATGGGTACGAAGCTCGACCAGGCGTGCAGCGCTGCGCGCTCTCTGCCGCAAGAGTGGTTCCGGATCGTTCTTCGCCAGGCGCTTCAATTCATCGAGACATTGTCGAGCGCCTCGGCGGGCGGCGCCCCAGATGGCGCTGCGGCGATGACTCGCTCGAGGATCGCGCAGTGCACCCGCAAGAAGTTCATCGCAGGATGCTTGATTCACGAGAATCATGTTGATGCGCGAACGCGAATCAGTTTCTGCTTCAGATTGTTCCCGGCTGGTCAGCGAGTCCTTGCCCACCGCGATGGCATTCGCGCGTACGCGACCCGTTGCACGGGTCATTGCGGCGCGAACCACACTTTCGCGCGAAGGCGCATCCGATATTGCCAATGCCCGAACCGCAGCGGCTACGACATGTTCATTTGAAGACCCCGCAAGCGCCATCAGCTCAAGCTCAACATCACGCTGAATGTTCAATCGCTGCACCAGTTGAATCACGCTGAGCGCTGCCTGAGCGAGCGATGCGGCTAGGGCCTCGCGCGCTCCGGCGATGAATTCGGCGCGATCGCGCTCCAGCAGGGTGAGCGCAGTGACTCGCTGAACCGCTTCAGGCAGATTCGGTCGAACATTCCAGAACTCATTAGCACCGGTCATGGCCCGCCGAATCAGGGCCACGCGATCAAGCGGCGACCTCTGAGATGAATTGATGTGACGCAGCGGCGCCGAAGATCTACGCCATGAAATGACCCGATGAACGCGCCGGCCTGCGTCGGTCGAGAGTGATATCCCATCTGGTACCGACGCCCATTGGCCGTGTGCATCCAGCGCGAGCATCGCCTTCATCTGTGCAGCGCCGTGACTGGACTGAATGAACGATTGCAGTTGTGCAATTCTCGTGGAGGTAGAGAACGGAAGAGTGAGGAGAAGTTCCACTACCGCTGCCGCGCACTGGCCCCCTTGCGGTCGCGATGAATGCCTGATGATGCGTAACGGTCTGATGACCTGTCGCAGGGCCGCCCGGCGCTGCGGGGACCGCATGAGTTCGGGCTGTGAGAATACGCAATCAAAAGATGCGCCCGAACTGAGGTAGTCACCGAGTCTCCGCGCGATCGTCGGCCCGAGCAGCGGACTGTTCAGCCATCGCACGAGCATCCGCTGAACGATCGGCTCGTCGATCAGATCATCGAGGTGTCGAACCGCCGGACCGACAATGGAATCTCTCTTGTTGATCTCTTCTTTCAGAACGGGGCCGGCTCGATGGGCAAGAAGTGCTCCGGCGAGTCGGACACTGCCCATACGATGACCATGATGAGTCTTCATCAGAGCCACCGTTGCCCGTTCGAGCGCTGTTCGATCCGGGCCGTTGAGGGCTCCCGACGGGTCTCGATTCATCGCATCGATGATGAGTGACTGTAGCGCCATGCCATACGCAGCCAGATCTCGGTCGCGCCTTGGAGGAACCCGGACGAAGAGGTGAGCGTCCTGAGCGATGCATCGTCGTCGAATGCAATACAGCGCGTTCGTGCATTCATCGTGATCCGCCTCTTCCAGCGCTTCGGCCAGCGCTTCATGAAGCGCAAGGGCGGGAAGTGCCCGCAGATCATCATCGGTGAGTTCCAGTTGATCGAGTTGCGAGAGAACCAGTCGGATGGCCTCGGGCAGTCTCGTTTGCAGGAGATGGCGGGCGAGCTCGGTTCGTTCATCCTGTACAGCCAGGACGAAGGCCGGGCGAAGAAAGCCGAACGCCGCTTCGGGAGATGCGGTTGACAACTTGTTCAAATGATGTCGCAGAACTTCCATCGCTTCCGCCATACGGACATACCCCAAACACTTCTCGACGACCATAACTGTCGTCTCAATCAGGGCTTCCAACGCAAACTGTTTATCGGCCTGAAATGAAAGCTGCCTTGACCTGCGAAATTCCTCAGTTTTCCGGTTGTCTCTTCTTCAACGATGGCGAGAATGGACCCCGTTGCTCACCCTTTGGCGTTCGAAGCGGTGGCAACGACAGGGGTGGCCCATGAATTTCGCATCATCCAAGCTTTCGAGTCTTCAGGCGTATCACCTCATGCTGACGCGCAAGGCGATTCACCCGGAGTTCTTCGGCATCGAGGGGCGGCAGCGCATTGTTCACGGAGACTATGAGTTTGAAGCGTGGATCTTTCGCGGCGGGCACGCACTACTCTTCCAGCACCAGGGGGTCTGCATTACCGAGATTGTCACGGACCGCCCCGAGTCTCTCCCCGAGCGATCGGTCGTCACAAGCTTGCCGTGTGCCGGTGAGAAGGACCATGAAGAGTCGTTCTCCGATCGCATCGAGTACATCACGAGCGTTCAGACGGAAACCCTGACGGACCACCTCTACAGCGGGACGTTCAGTGAATTGCTCGACCATGGACGCACGTGCGACGGCCTGATGGTCGAATGGCGGGATGAAGGGAACCGACTTAATCTCTCGCTGCTCGATATCCAGCGCCATGCAAACGAGGTGCATGTGCAGTCATATCACCTGCGCAGCGACTGCGGGTTAGTCCTGCGGACCCAGACCATCCTCAAGGCCGACGGACCGCGTTAAGGCAGGTCATTCCAACGGCTCAGCCATCTTTCTTCGGTTTCCGCTTCTTCCGGCCACCTTTCTTGGTCGCGGGCTTCGGCGCATCATCGGGTTCGGGCTCCTGTTGCTCATCCGGCGCCCCGTCGGCAGACGATTCCGGCTTCGACGCCCGCGGCCCCGCGGCTTCGCTGCCTGTCGAAGGCGCTTCATCCTGTGCTGGCTGATCCGTATTCTTCAACAACTCAGGGCCGAGTTCTGTGGAGTCGTCCTGCGCCGCTGATGTCGGCGTCTCGGTCGAATCCGACGATACGACCGGTGATGTCGACGTCCCGCCGTGGCCCTGGCCTCCGAATCCAACGCGAGCGACCTTGCGGACCAGACCGCGCATGACCGAATCTGATCTGGTCAGTTGAGTGTCACCTTCGGCATCGACACTCTTGGCAAGCGCCGTCGGAACTGGCGCGAGCGTTCCCGGGACCAGGCCAGCTCGCCAGATCTCCGAGATATCCTGATGATCCACCAGACGCCGCATGAGCAGATAGATTGCTGTCGAGCAGGTCATTGCGTAGCTGAGCACATACGCCGCGACCAGACTGACCAGTAGCGTTTGCCACAGCGAAATGAACCATGCAGAGGTTCGCGTATGCCACTCTGCATGAAATTCACCCGGACCGCGCGGCTCCAGATTGAAAATCTCAAAGCCGCCGCCGACAGACAACGCTGAACTCGATGGGAATGTCCCGACAAATGTTGAAGTCACATTCAGCGTGGTAATGGAGAACAGACTGACCACGAAGTACCCAATGGCCAGCCCCACGAGAGCAACCGATATGTAGCCCAGAAGGTGGAGCGGTCTCGCAAGAAGGTACGCATATGCCCGTTCGTGCGCGTGTGCGGGTCCACAGTTTTCCGTAGCAACGGCGGGAATGACCAGCAGGAAACCGCCCGCAAAGCACAGCAGCACGAAGGCGATGAGAAATCCGATGATCATCATCAACCCGTAGAGAGCGCCCCCCAGTACATCGATCCACGGCAGAAATCCGACCACGCCGAACGCCATGAGAACCAGGCCGAGGAAGCCGGCTATGAGGAGCGGCAGAAGCGGTGTGAAAACCAGCCGCACCATGCCGGCGAGTGCGAAATCGATTGCCTCGTTGATCCGGAGACGCTCGCGCCCGGCGAACTCACACGCGGCCATGCGCGACAGTGCTCCCCCGCCGAGGGCGATAACGATCAGCGCATAGAGGCCGAAGAGTGTACAGAACCATGGCTTCGCCGACCAAAGCGCCACCGGCATGCGGACGAAGACATCTGCAAATGCATTCCCGATCTGCATCGGCTCCAGGGTTACGACTCCGCCGACAATCTGGATAAAGCTCGCGCTGACCTGATCGATCATCGCTTCAAACACGCCGCGAGGACGATCGCGGTCGATTGTTTCCATCGTCTGGAAGAATTCACGATCATCGGCCTGCAACGTGATCGCCGGCACTTCACTGCGCACACGACTCATGCGTTGATAGCGATAGTTCGTCTCGTACGCTTCGGCGACTTCGCGCGCATCGAGTTGCCGATCACCAAATCGCTCACGCGCCGAATCCGACAGCTGAGCGACGATTCGTCGCAGGCCAGCCTGGGCCGTGGCAATCTGGTCAGGCGTCCGTTCCGGTGCCAACAGCCCTTCCGGACTGATCGTGGGTGTATCTGCCCAATCATCCCACGCCTTCCCAACCGCCATGATGGCTACGACCATGAAAAGCCCGATGATCAGTCGCGGCGGCTGCATCGCCTGGGTCACGGCCCGCAAAATCATGGGGAAGCGAAAGAGCTGCCCGAACTCGATGCGATCGACGACCATTCGAGATCTGTTCACGCTAATCCTCCTGCGAAACACCCCTCGATGCTACCAGCAATCGGCAATGCTCACCACGCATGGTGAAATGCCGCCTGTTTCGACTGAAGCAAAGAATGTTCCTCGGTGAGAGAAGAATCTCGTTTGGCGCAGCCCCGAGGCGTGATAATCTACCTCTACACATGGCGGAGAAAGTTCGTGAGATTCAGACTCGACTGCTGCGACGGCGATGCGTCTCGTGCGGCTATGACGGCACGTTGTTGCGAAACGGGGTAGCTGAATGCTGCCCTCGATGCGCATGTGATCTGCTGGCCCGCCCACCGCGCAGCTACGCCGAAATGGAGGGTCTCATCGGCCAGCCAATCCGCGTGCAACCTGGCCAACCGCCGGTGGTCCGTCGGGATTCTCGTCAGATTGAACGGTGGCTACTGTTCGCCTTTCTATCGATCATCTTCATGATTTCGATCGCCGGGCTCACTATCGAACTTACTCGCGACCTTCAGTAGAGGCCTCTCCGCTCGAACTTCGCGAGGCGTGGCAATCGGTGCCGCATCACCCCATGCGGCAGAGTCGCGGGGTACGATGGTGCTCCAGCCAGGAAAGGGAGCACCGCACTATGCCGGCATCGACCGAATTCAACCTTGAAACGGTACTTCAGCACGCAGAAAGCGAGTTTGAGAACTCAGTCGCCCGCTTGAGCGAGTTTTTGCGCATCCCGAGTATCTCCACCGATCCGAGTTACGATGCGGAAACACGACGAGCGGCCGACTGGGTCGCGGCTGAACTGGCCGGCATTGGTTTCGATGCCTCCGTGCGATCGACCAACGGGCATCCGATCGTGGTGGCCCACCACGATGGCCCCGCCGATGCGCCGCATCTTCTGTATTACGGACATTACGATGTCCAGCCACCGGATCCGCTCGAACTTTGGACCAACCCTCCGTTTGAACCGACGATCGTTGATGGCCCGCACGGTCAGCAAATCGTGGCGCGGGGCGCGGTCGATGACAAAGGGCAACTGATGCTCTTCGTCGAAGCATTCCGCGCGTGGAAGTCCGCGCACGGCACACTGCCAGCAAGAGTGACGGTACTGCTTGAGGGTGAAGAGGAATCCGGCAGCCCGAGTCTTGATCCGTTTCTCAGCGAGAACAAAGCTGAACTGGCCGCGGATGTCTGCATGGTCAGCGATACGGGAATGCTGAACATCGACACCCCCGCCATCACCACCATGCTTCGCGGACTGGTGTATGTCGAAGTCACGCTGACGGGGCCGAGTCATGACCTTCATTCGGGGATGTACGGCGGTGCAGCGCTCAACCCGATCAATGCGCTCGCGCGACTGATCAGCGAGCTTCACGATGAAAGCGGCCGCATACAGGTGCCCGGTTTCTACGATGACGTTGAAGAACCAGACGCTTCGACCCTCGCTCAGTGGAATGCACTGGGCGTCGATGAAGCCGAGTTTCTCAATGCGGCGGGGCTCAAAACACCATCCGGGGAGCGAGGCAGAACACTGCTCGAGCGCATCTGGTCGCGTCCAACGTGCGATGTGAACGGCATTGTCGGTGGCTATACAGGCCACGGAGCAAAGACAGTCATCGCTTCTCAGGCGAGGGCAAAGATCAGCTTCCGGCTGGTTCCCAGCCAGGACCCGAAGAAGATTCTGACGGGTCTTGAGCGATTTCTGAATGATCGCAAGCCGGCGGATGCTCGAATTTCGATCAAGCAGTTCGGCGCCAGCCCAGCCATTCGCGTAGCGAGTGATTCGCCATACCTTCAGGCCGCCAAAGCAGGGCTTGGCCGTGTATACGCAAACACCGCGGTGTTGATCGGATCCGGCGGGTCAATCCCCGTGGTGGGATCGATCCAGCGTATTCTCGGGTTTGATTCGCTCCTCGTCGGCTTCGGTCTTGATGACGATCGGGTTCACAGCCCCAATGAGAAGTTTGAACTCACCTGCTACCGCAAAGGGATTCTCTCTCATGCGGCGATGCTGGCCGAGTTGGCCGCGACCAAAACCGGCTGAACCGTTCGACGAATGATGCAGTATGAGGTGTCAGGCAGCCCGCTGCAACGGAGGTGAATCAGGTGCCATCTGCGACGAGATTGGCAATGAATCGCTCACGGGATCGACGACCGCGACGACTTCCTGTTCGCTCTTGCGTCGAAGAAACTCCTCCCGCAGCCGATGCGACTCAACCCGCAGGCGAACCAGGTCCGTCTCATACTTCAGAGCCGAGGCGATGAGATGAAACATCGAGAGCAGTCCGATCGACATCACCCCGCCGATGATCAGCCATGCCTCAATGGAGTACGAGAAACCCATACCGGGTCAATCGACCCGATCAGGGACCAACTTGAGCTCAAGTCTCCTGCCCGCAACTGGTACACTATGAACGTGAAACTCTTCCGTTCCCTGTTGTTCATCCTCTTGAACCTGCTCGTCGTCCCGGCTCAGGCGCAGGACGCCGCACCGATCACCATCACGATCGAGCAGTTCGGCATCGGAAACCGTTACCGGCCCGGCGATCTGGTGCCGGCCCGATTTGTCGTTACCAGCCGCCTGCAAGAGGCAGTGGGCGCCTTCCTGGTCTGGGAAGTGGAAGAGAGCACGGGCGATCTCGTCGAATACACGCGCCCAATCACCCTTAACCCGGGTCTGCCGAACCCGGTGTGGATGTATGCGAAGTCGCTGCCCAATCTGGAAGTGTCAGCCAACTTTCGCGTGCGCGTGTATGAGCGCACAGAGGACAATGTTCGCGGCCGGGAACTTGCCGCCAACATTCTGAGCCCCGCGAGATTGCAGGGCGGTTCGGCGGCGTCGGTGGTTCCAATCACCGAAAGCATGATCGCCATCGTCGGAGGTTCGAGCACACTCGGACTCGATCAATATTCAATTGCCATGCCACAATCACCGCCGGTTGCAACCAACGATCCGGTGCAGGTTGTGTTTGGCCTGACTGCCCAGGGACTGCCGGATCGCTGGTATGGCCTCGATTCGCTCTCGACCATCGTCTGGGCCGGGCGCGAAACGCCGCAGAATCTCACGACTGATCAGGCACGCGCGATCCGTGAATGGATTTTTCGAGGCGGCCATCTGGTCATTGTCATGCAGATGGCTGGAGACCCGTGGGGAATCGGCGAAGGCACCATTCGCACCCCCTTGCAGGATCTGCTTCCGGAAACAGCGCCACAGGTGGAATCTGGCATCTCCGTTCCAACACTGGCACCGGTGATCACGAAAGATGGCCGCATTCGCACTTCCCCGAGTGATCAGCCGATTGATATCCGCGTCTTCAGAACGTTTGACAATTACTATGCGCCGGTCGTGAGCTTGCAGAATGGCGATGCGCTGGCGATACAGCGAACCTATGGGCACGGCTTCATCTCAGTCGTCGGTCTGGATGTGAGTCTCGGGGCATTCAGCGGTCGAGAGTGGTCGGGCGGAAACCTGCCTGATGCAGACATCTTCTGGAATCCAATCCTTGGCAAGCGGCAGGATGCGCCACGCGCGACGGACCTGAACGGTCTGCAGAATGAACAGCTCTTGCGTGCCAACTTTGGTCGCGCAACCAACAATCTGCTCAGCGGCCGCCTGGTGGCTGATCTCATCAGTCTCTCCGGCAGTGCGGCGGCTGGACTCGGACTCGCATTTCTGCTCTTCGCCGTCTACTGGACCATCGCCGGCCCCGGCGGATTCTTCCTACTCAAATCAGTCAAGAAGACGCGCCACGCATGGCTGCTCTTCTTCGGAACATCAGTCGCCTTTACGGCCATTGCCTGGATCGGCGTTTACATCGTTCGTGATAACGACACACGCCTTCAGCACGTCACGGTGCTCGACTTCATTGCTCGGCCGCCCGATGCCACGCGCCCCGCCGAACCACAGTTGCATCGAGCAACATCGTGGCTGTCCGTGTACCTGCCCGGATACGGAGAAACGACAGTTGCCCTGGATGGCGATGCGAACTGGAGGAATGTGATCGCTCCTTTCACCGCCCCGGATGTCGATTACACGCGATTCCGGAATGTCACCCGATACACCGTACCCATCGACAGTATGGATGCTTACACCGTTCCCGCCCGTGCCACCACGAAGGAGATGTACGTTCGCTGGACTGGCGCCGCCGATGAAGAATTCAGCAGTCTCTTTGAAGTTGTGGAACCAATCTCCATCATCGGGCAGGGTAGTGCCGCCCAATTGCAGGGCCGCATTCGCCACAATCTCCCGGGTGATCTGCAGAACTGGCTCATCGTCTTCGTCAAGCCGGGGCGGAATCTGCCGCCGCGCTATCGAAGTACGGAACCGAATCAACCACGTACGTTGATGGTCAGTGCCGGCATGCTGCATCCGGGTGAAGCGTTCAGCCACGCACAATGGAAGTCCGGCGACACGTTGAATCTCTCGTCGATGCAGGCAACGGCCGGCCAACCGACGAATCGCCAGAACCTCCTGGGTTTCATGCGGGCTCGGTACATTGATCCCATCAAGTCATTGCACAATGCGGTTGGCGCCAATTTCGAGTCGGCGACCGGCATGCAGGACCGACGCCGCATCCTGGAGACCCTTTCGTTCTTCCAACAGGTACCACCACCGGAATACGTCGCGGCCAATCGGAACGACAACGATACGCGCGTGGCGGTGGCACGATCGATCGGTCGTGAAATTGACCTGTCGACCTGGTTCAATCGACCCTGCATCATCCTGATCGGATACCTCGAGAACTCGGAGATTCCGTATCCACTGACGATCAATGGCAGCAAACCCGTCAGCAGCGGCTTGACCATGGTTCGTTGGATCTACCCGCTGCCGGTTGATCCCGCTGATGTCATCACCGGCTCAACAGAAACTGAATAGCGCCTGAGAGAACCGCACGAGGAACGCAAAGACTATGGCGATGATCGAAACGATCAATCTCACGAAGAAGTACGGTGAACTGACCGCGCTGAACAATCTGAATCTGATGATCAATCAGGGCGATTGTTGCGGTTTCATCGGGCCGAACGGCGCGGGCAAGACCACGACGATCAAGATTCTGGCGACGCTGCTGAAGCCGACGTGGGGCGAAGCTCGCATCGACGGGAAGGTCATCGGCTATCAGAATCATCTCATTCGGCCGATCATCGGTTATGTGCCGGACTTCATGGGCTCCTACGACGACATGGTTGTGACGGAGTACCTTGAATTCTTCGCGGCGGCGTATGGGATTCACGGGGCCCCGCGTGATCAGGTGGTGCGCGATGTTCTTGACCTGACCGACCTGAACTACAAAGCCAACTCGGAAGTCAACGGACTTTCACGCGGCATGCAGCAGCGGTTGTCCATTGCCCGTGTGCTGTTGCATGACCCCAAGGTTCTTCTGCTTGACGAACCCGCCTCGGGCCTTGATCCGCGGGCGCGAATTGAAATTCGCGAACTGCTCAAGGAATTGCGGCGCATGGGTAAGACGATCATCATCTCATCCCACATTCTGCACGAGTTGGCTGAGCTGTGTAACACCGTGGGAATCATCGAACAGGGTGAACTGATCTTCTCCGGCGAGGTGAGTGAAATCATGGCTCGCGCTCGTGTCGGGCAGGTCGTGCATCTGGTTGTTGATGACAAGGTTGAACAGGCCGCGGCCTTGCTTCGCCAGGTAAAGGGCATTCAACAGGTGGACATCAACACGTCAAACGGCAAACCCAGAATTGATGTCGCGATAGACGCCAAGAGCGGGCTGCCGGTGTCAGACATTCCTTCGCGCCTGATCGCCCAGGGCTTCCGCATTTCGATGCTGACTGAAGAACAGGTCAACCTTGAAACAGCATTCATGCGGCTGACGAAGGGTCTGGTCAGCTGAACCGGGTGGCCTGACCAACGCGGCCTGTCCCGTGCTACCCTAGCGGCATGACGAAGACGAACCCTCCGCTGCGAGTGCTTCTCTGCTTCGACCCCTCCCGCCGAGAGGTTGCAGAGCATGTCAACACCGTTCGCAACGTCATCCGCCAGCACGCGGATCTGGTGGGAACGCTGAATTCAAGTGATCGTACCGATGCGGAGTTTCCGAACGCAGATGTCGCCGTCGTCCTTGGTGGTGACGGAACATTGCTTTACCACGCACGCAGGTTTGTCGAGCAGGAAACTCCACTGATTGGTGTGAACTTCGGTCGACTTGGTTTCCTTGCGGAGTTTGATCTGGATTCCTTTGCTCGGCATGCGCACGCCCTCTTTCAAGGGGAGATCAAATCACGACGAGTGATGATGCTGGAAGCAACACTTTTCGATCGTGAAGGCAAGATCCGTTCAAATCACCTGGCAATCAATGATGCGGTCGTGACCGCCGGCCCCCCCTTCCGAATGATCGAGTTGTGCATTCAATTGAATTCCAGCGATGGGCCTTATCTGTCGGGCGATGGCGTCATCCTTTCAACACCCACGGGTTCAACGGCATACAACGTCTCCGCCGGTGGCCCGATCGTCGCACCGGGTATGGAAGCGATCATCATTACGCCGCTCTCACCGCACTCTCTCGCCTTTCGGCCGCTCGTCGTAAACGGCGATCTGGAAGTCTCAATCGATGTTCGGCGTGCAAATGCCGGTACGACTCTGGTGCTGGACGGTCAGGAGTCCGCTGCGCTGCGAGAAGGAGATCGGGTACGAATCCGGCGGCATCATCGTTTCGCCCACTTTGTGAGCAACCCGTCAATGAGCTATTGGCGAGTGCTGCTGGACAAGATGCGCTGGGCAGCACCTCCGAGCTACCGCGATCGCGGCATTTGATGCGTTTGAATGGATGTCGAGGTGCAGCTTCATCTGCCCTGAAAACGTTTCTGCATACCATCATTCCCATGATCGACCTCAAGCAACTGCGTGAAGATCCGAACCGATTCAAGTCCGGCGCCCGCGACAAAGGCGTTGACGTCGATATCGATCGGCTCCTGCACCTGGACCAGGAACGTCGCCGCCTGCTCTCCGAGATGGAGACCGCGCGGGCTGAACAGAAACGATTGAGCAAGGAGATCGGTCCAGAGATCGGTCGATTGAAGGGTCAGCTCAAGAAGGCCGACGGTGAGCAGTTGAATGCACTGCAGGCGCAGATACGCGACCTTGAGTCCAGGCCGCTTGGCCTGAAGGCCGCAGTCCAGTCCGCGGAGAGCCAGATTCAGCAGATTGAACCCGAATGGCAATCAATTTGGCTGCGCATTCCGCAACCACCTGATGATGATGTTCCGAGAGGCGATGGTTCCGACGACAACATTCAGCTCCGCACATGGAATCCGGAGTGGTTTGATCCCACCCGACCCTTCGTTGAGAACAAGGGCTTTACCCCCAAGTCGCATCTTGAACTGGTGCGCCAACTCAATCTCGTCGACTTTGAACGCGGAGTGAAGATGGCGGGAACCCGCCACTATGTTCTTACCAATGACGGTATGCGCCTTCATCAGGCCATCCTGCGCTATGCCTTCGACTTCATTACGAATCAGCACGGCTTTCAACCGATGAGCGTCCCGGTGATTGTGCGCGCCGAGTGCATGACCGGTACCGGGTTCTTTCCCGACGGGCGCGAACAGGCATACCACATCGAAGAGTCGAAGCGTGGGTCAGGCCATGACCTCTTTCTCACCGGCACGGGCGAAGTCGGGCTGATGGGGCTGCATGGCGATGAAATCCTCGAAGAAGACACTCTGCCTCGACGGTACGCGACTGTTTCAACGTGCTTCCGACGCGAAGCGGGGGCGGCGGGCAAGGATACGGCTGGCCTGTACCGTGTCCACCAGTTTGACAAGGTTGAACAGGTCATCATCTGTCGCGCGGATGAAGCGGAATCCAGGCGGTGGCATTCCGTGATGATCAAGATTGTTGAAGAACTGCTTCAATCGCTTGAGTTGCCATACCGACTGCTGCAATGCTGCACCGGCGACCTCGGACCCAAGAACGCCGACATGATTGATATTGAGACCTGGATGCCAGGCCGCGGTGAAGTCAACAGCGATGGAACACCAGCCGGCGCATACGGTGAGACCCACTCCGCCAGCCGTCTGTATGACTTTCAATGTCGTCGCCTGAATCTGCGGTACAAGAACAGCGACGGCGAGAATGTCTTCTGTCACTCGCTGAACAATACCGTCTGCGCGAGTCCACGCATTCTTGTTCCCATTCTCGAGCTCTACCAGAATCAGGATGGAACAGTGAATGTCCCGAAGGCGCTCGTTCCCTATATGGGCAAGGATGTCATTGGGAACCCTGTATGACTCAAGGTGACACGCGCAGCACCGTTGGCCTGGTCATCTTTGACTGCGATGGTGTTCTGGTTGACAGTGAGCCCATCTCCAATCGAATCTGGGTGGAGTGCCTGCGTGAACTAGGATGGGTTCACGACGACTGCACATCGCATCAGATGTTTGTTGGTCGCCGCATGGATGATTGTGTCCGTATCCTGGAGCGCGAACTCGGAATCACCGCACCACCGACGCTTCTCCCCCGTTTCCGTGAGCGCAGTTACGAAGCATTTCGCATGGAACTACAAGCCATACCCGATGTAAAGGAAGTGCTCAACTATCTGACTGCGTCCGAACTTCCGTGTTGCGTTGCATCGAGCGGACCACACGAGAAAATCCGCATGAACCTGACGATTACCGGGCTGATCGACTACTTCAACGGAAACATTTTCAGCGGCGATGATGTGCGATTCGGCAAACCGAAGCCCGACCTCTTTCTGCACGCGGCAAAGATCATGGCAGTCCAACCGGAGCATTGCATGGTCGTCGAAGACAGTATGCCTGGCGTTGAAGCGGGCCTCGCTGCCGGGATGACCGTCGTTCACTACGATCCGACAGGTGCAACCGCAGCAACCAACTCGCGACTGCGCCCGATCCGCGCAATGTCCGAAGTGCTCACGATCCTGTGAGTTTATTGATCGCTGAAATGAAGAAGGCCCTGCGACGCGCGCAGGGCCTTCGAGGGTTCGGGTGCTGGACCGACAGACTCAGCCGCCGGACTGCTGGTTCTTCGTATTCTCTGCCGTCACTGGCGCAGGTTTGCCGGCTTCCTTGAGAAGCTTGTCAATCTTCTCGGTCTTCTCGTGCAGTGGCGAGGCGGGATGCAGCCCGTTGAAGCGCACTTTTCCGTCCGGATCGATAATCGCGACGTGCGGAATACCGCGCACACCGAAGTCCGGATTGAAGACTTCCTGTTCAGTAAACACTACGGGCCAGGTCATGTCCTTGGCTTTCATGAACCCGGGCATGAGCGAGTGTTCAAGATCGGGGTTGTCCTTGGTATCAGTGCGCTGGCCATCGTGCCCGAAGTGTGTTCCCTGCAGACTGGTCACGCCAATGATCGCAACGTCGTAGCCCTCATAGTGGGCCTGCAGTTCACGCACATTTGGGAAACTGGCGATGCAAGGACCGCACCAGGTAGCCCAGAAATCGAGAACCACAACCTTGCCCTTCAGATCGTCGAATGAATCAATGGATTCATCGCTCGACCACGCAATGGTCATCTCCGGCATGCTGTGATTGATGAGCTGACCCTTGGCGAACGCACCATCGAGGAACGACTTCATTCCCGTGAGGAAATTCTCGTACCCCATCTGCTTCTGTTCATCCGTCAGCGTCGCCAGCGAGTGGTCCATCAGGCCAAGCAGTTTCTGACGAACATCTTCGCGGAACTCTAGCTTGACATCATCGCCAAGTTTGTTGAGGGCCACCAGGTAATCAACGGCCTGCGGGGCGATCGTTGCAGGAAGATCGGCCTTGAGGTGCTGACCCACGCCCATCACTTCTTTGGCGAGCGACTTGAGCACCGGCTCGGGCAGATAGCCAACGAATGAAAAGACTTCGCCGCACTTCCCCATCGCCAGAGCATCACCAAGACCAGGATGAGTCAACGCCTTCTGGAACATCTGACGCTGCTCATCTTCACCCATGCCGAACGCGCTTTGCAGCATCATGCTCGCTGCAATCGCACCATCGGCATTCGGCTGCGGAGCCAATTCAGTCAAGCGACCCTGAACCCGTTCCGTCAAGGTTGGCGAGTACCGCGTGATGTTCGCAATCTCAGAAAGTTGAGCAGCAGACATCTCGTCGATGTTCAACTCACCGAAAATCGAGTTGATCTGCTCGCGAATGGCTTGAATGTCACGCGCACTCTGGGGGTTGCTGCGCTGCCAATCCGAAAAAGACTGAACTGCCTGCCGAACCTCCGCGTCAGTGGGAGGGGCAGACATTGCCAGTGTACCGGTCGATACCATCGCGGCACACGCGAGCGCGCTGAACCATGTGGTCGTTCGTTTCACAATTCGTTCCTTCTCTAAGAAGTGACGTGCCTTGTTGCGACCTGTCAACGGCGAGCGATCCACGTCATGACCTCTCACCTTGTGTTTCTTCCTCAAGGGACACTCCACAAGGGCCCCTGTTCCGACTCGCTAGTTCTCTTCCACGGTGCGCGCCATGTCAAGGGCACAATCGACCGCTGCACGAAGGCGCACCGCCGTTTCCTCATCGTACAACGACTGCTTCCCGAATCCCGGGAGGGCTCCCGACTGAACGGCGCGATCTTGCGCTTCAGTGTAGTTTGAAATCAGCATCATCACCGGTTGTTGTTCGTCTTTCGGTCGGCCAGCGATCAAGTCCATACCTTCCATCGGAAAGTCGCCATCAAGCACTCGATTCACCAGCCAGAGGTTGTCGGGCCTTCGATGCTGTGCTTCAAGCGTCTGCATGTCATTCACGACAACCACAGCTGCTTCCGGCACGATTCGCTGGACTGCGGTGCGCAGCATGAAGGCATCCGGCCCGCAATGACCAACCAGTACAATTGTCACTTCATCGGTCCTCTTGCTGTCGGGCATCGGTTCAGATGACTCTCCGTTCAATCTGCTGAATCGCTCGCAATGCTGCCAGTGGGAACTGCCAAGACTTCAACGGTCCGGGCATCCACTCGAATCAACCATTGTGAACCAATCTGAAAACAACGCTCATGCTCTTGAGCATCCCTGATCGCGGCCGCCACTTGGCGCCACGTACGACTTGTGGTGCTCGCACTCAGGCAGGCAGAACACCCGGCCAAGCGGAATTGTTCCCGAACCGCACGTCGAAGTCCCGCCCCAAGTACAACCGGCGAAAGCGTCGCAAGATGCCTCCGCGGCCATGAGGTACATTGGGCAGGCCCGAACTTTTTGCGAACATACTGCTTCAGAATGCGTGATGATTCATCCAGCATCTCACCCGTGACGACTGCGCGAGTTGCGGCTCCCGGCCACATTGACTCCAGAGCGGGCAACACGGTCTGTCGCAGCCGCGCCCGTACCCTGGCCTGATCGCCGTTTGACGGGTCTTCCCGCCAGGCAACTCCTGCAAGGCGGCAGAATGTGCGTAAAGATTCCTTTGGAACCTTCAGCAAGGGCCTGACGACAACGGTTCCGTGAACGAATCGTCGGTACCGCAGTCCGCGCAGGCCATCAAGTCCTGCGCCGCGGCAGAAGGCCATCAGCATGGTCTCAAACTGATCATCAGCATGGTGAGCCGTCGCGATCGCTGCGGCCCCAACATCCTGTGCTACATCGCGTAGTGCCAGGTATCGCAAACGACGTGCCTGAGCCAGAGTGTTCCCCGGTTCCCGAGCGGGATAGACCGTGCGAGCGACAAACGGAACGTCGAGCTGGCGCGCCAAGGTCGCAACGTGCAGCTCATCATCGCGTGCTGATTCACGAAGCGCATGATTGACATGAACGACGATCGTTCGAATCTTCTCCGATCGATTCTGCAGTACCCGAAGTGCAAGAAGGAGGGCAATGGAGTCCGCCCCGCCGCTGACGGCAGCAACCACGGTCCCACCGCGTGGAATCTTGCACGGACCGAGAAGCGCTTGACTCACCTCAGTGACGACGTTGTGCCGCTTCACCGCAACCGAGGTGCTCAATGCATTCCCACCCATGGTACCTTGTGCGCTGGCATCCATCAGAGGATGATAGAAACCCGACCGCCCTGCCGCGTAAACCGAACTGAAGAGATGGTGATGCCCCTCATCCTGACTACGCCACCCGCATCTGACCCGCCCGATATCTTTACGGTCCTGATCGTCGTGTTGCTGGTCGTCGGAGCTGCGTTCCTGCTTGTCTGGCAAACACGAGCAAGGATTCAGCGGCGACGTGATGATGCCGGCACGCCGCGCGAACGCCTTGAAGCGATCAAGTCTCGTGCTGAAGCGGATGACTCTCGACATGCCGCGATGTCCGAAATGGAAGACGCCGCCCGCCGTCTTGCTGCCATCCTTGACAACAAGGCCGAGCGCCTCGACATCCTGATCGAACAAGCCGACCAGCGCATACATCAACTGCAGGCAATTCAAGCCGCGGTGCGATCCGACTCTGATTCGGTGTCCGACGCACCGAAACATGAACCGCCCGATCCACGCGCTGCGCGGATTCATGCATTGGCCGATCAGGGACTCCCGATCGTTGACATCGCCAGAAAGCTTGATGAACAGATCGGTACAGTTGAACTGGTCCTCGCGCTTCGCCGAAGCCGAGGTCAGTCGTAGGACTGTTCAGCGTACCGAGCGATGCCGAATCGTAACTTCACCGTTTGTCGTTCGGACCGATCCGGGTTGACCACCTTCGCCGACACGGATGGTCACACGATTTGACTTCGAGCGGAGGCGTTCAACTCCATCGGCGTCGTAGTACTCGACATGCCCGTTGCTTGTTGCGACATCCAGATCAGCGGTGAATGCACTTCCAACCGTCAGCGAAACACTGCCGTTTGATGTCACCACATCCACCGGCCCGACCGCCTCATCGATCAGGGATATCTTCACGTTTCCGTTGGAGGTCTGCGTACGAACAGTGTCGGTGGCATCAACCACGTGAATGCTGCCGTTGGATGATTCCAACGTCATCGGGCCAACATGCCCATCCACGTCAATTGATCCATTCGAAGTGGCCACCGTTGCTTGACCTCTGGTGTTGCGAAGTGTGACTCGACCGTTTCTGGTATTCACCGACACACCATCGGTCTGCGGAAGACGAATCGTGAAGTTACACCCATCGTTCGGATGCCAGTTGCCATCGACCTTCGGCAGGATGAGCAAGCGACCGTTGACGCGCTCAATCTGGATCACCATTGTCATCAGCCGCGCATCAGCTTCTTCCTGGGTCGCTCCAGAGGCGCGAAACTCAGCGACAATCTCAACCTCAGCCAAGGTCGGGTCAACCGAAACATCGACCGCACCGTTGCGGCTGCTCACTTCGAGAAAGGAGTCTTCCACATGGGCGACTGCTCTCACGACCGAGCGCTTCGCGGAGAAGGAATCAGTTGCACATCCACCAGACGTCAATACCAGCAGAATTGCACACAGTGCGCTGAAACCAATGAACCGATTCGGGATGGTCAACATGGTGTTCCTTGAAGTGTCACCGGTACAAACGAATGAGTCATGCCGCTACACTGTCTGAGCGTTGTTGGGAAGTGCACCGGACGATTTCCAGTTCTGTCCGATTTGTCAATCTGATCGATCGATCTCGACGGCGGCCAGGGCCAGAATCTCACCGATCAGGTGCGATGCAAGGATGGAGGTAATGCCCGCGGGATCACGATCCGGCAAAACTTCGACCAGATCCGCACCGACGAGCTTGACACCCGCGCACGAACGAATGATGTCAAACACTTCGGCACTGGTGAACCCGCCTGCAGACGGTGTACCCGTCCCGGGTGCAAATGCGGGATCAACAACGTCGATGTCGAACGTCAGGTAGGTCGGGTCATCACCCAAACGTTTGATGAATGAAGCAAGCAACTCCTTCCCGTTTCGGTTCCGCCAGGTGTCATACGAAATGATCTGAACCCCGTGGTCATGTGCGAAATCCAAATCGCGCAGCGTATTGAGCGGGCCGCGAATTCCAATCGATGCCATTCGCTTTGGATCAACCAGACCGTCATTGATCGCGCGAAGGAAGGGCGATGCATGCGTCCACTTCTCACCCCAGACCTCATCCACGGTGTCAAGGTGCGCATCAAAGTGAAGAAGCGCAAGACCGCTCCGTGGTTTCCCCAACCGCTCCCACGTAGCACGAATGTTGGCATAGGCCACTGAATGATCACCGCCGATCGCGAAGAGCCGAGTGTGACGCTTCTCACCGATTGATCCGGCAAATCGAATCGTCTCATCGATCGTCTGCTTCGTTGAATACGGGCGAACCGGTGCATCCCCTGCATCCGCCAGTGACAAATGCTCGACGATGTTGACGCGGTGCTCGAGGTGTGCGGGTTTGAGATACTGCGACGCCTCGCGAATTGCGCGTGGACCGAATCGAGCACCTGGACGAAACGTGATGCCACCGTCAAAAGGTACACCGTAAATCGCCCAATCAACGGGCTGCTGGACAGGAGGTACCTGGGCCAGGAGTGGAAAGCGACCAAACGTGGCCACTCCCGCGAAACGCGGCGTGGTGCGAGCATCGGGCAATGTGGTCCGCATGGCTTGACCCGCCGATCCTGATTTCTTCAACCTCTTCTTTGCAGTCATGGTTGAATCATCCGGCCAACGCAAAGCATTGGCAAGCCGAGCATCCTCAGGTGGGAGCAAGTGATGTCGCATCAACGCGCGGCCTCGGTCGGGCAGAATTCTCAACTCCCACCGCTCGCCGCTACACTTGTCCTATGACCACCCCCGCTCTCTTCGGCCGCGAGAAAGCGCTCATCGGCATGGTGCACATCGGGGCCCTGCCGGGAACTCCGCGCAGTGCGCGCCCGCTTTCGGGCCTCATCGGCCAAGCGGTTGAAGAAGCAATCACGCTAGCCGATGCGGGGTTTGATGCCCTGATTCTGGAGAATATGCACGATGTCCCGTACATGAGGCGTGAAGTCGGTCCGGAGATTGTGGCCTCCATGACCCGAGTCGCCCAGGCAGTCCGTGAACGGGTCAGTGTGCCGATCGGCGTACAGATTCTCGCCGGTGCCAACCGTGCGGCCCTTGCGGTCGCCCATGCGGTGGGTGCGAGATTCATTCGAGCCGAGGGCTTTGTCTTTGCAAGCATTGCGGATGAAGGTTTGCTCGATGAAGCGGATGCGGGACCGCTCCTGCGTTATCGCCGCGCCATTGGTGCTGCGGAAGTTTCGATTCTGGCTGATGTCAAGAAGAAGCACTCTGCACACACCATTACCGCTGATGTGGACATGGCCGAGACGGTTCGCGCTGCGGAGTTCTGTGGTGCTGATGGGACGATTATCACCGGACCATCGACCGGCCAAGCCATTGCATTTGAGGACCTGCGCGCCGCGCGCCAGGCCGCCCGTGGCCTCGTACTTGTCGGTTCGGGGGTCACGCCCGACAGCGTCGGACCACTGTTCTCGTACGCCGATGGACTGATTGTTGGTTCATGGTACAAACGGGGCGGCCGATGGGATCAACCGGCTGACCCGGCTCGAGTGCGGGAACTCGTTCAGGCCGCTCACACCGCCCGTTCCAGATGAACAAAGCCCGCGTTCGATGAACGCGGGCTTTGTGCATCAGATTCGATCAGAAGGAACGTGGTTCAGACCATTTCCTTCAGACTCTTCAACGGGCGAACCTTCACGACATTGCGTGCCGGACGCGGCTTCACTTCCATCATCTCGCCGGGCTTGAATGGGTTCGGCCGCTTGCCGCCCTTCGTCGCCGGCTTGCGCTGCACCACGATCTTCATCAGACCGGGCACGTTGAACGCCTGCGGCCCCGTCTTCTTCAGATCGTTCCCGATCATCGCGGTCAATGCATCGAACACTTGCTTCACATCTCGCTTGGCAAGGCCCGTGTTTTCGGCGATCTGGGTGTACACCTCGGTCTTCGAGCGCGGCTTGTCGGCCTTCCCGAATTTGAAGTGTGCCGGTGCGGCGGCCTTCGCGGCCACCTTCTTGTTCGTTGACTTCTTGCTGGTCTTCTTCTTGGCCATGACTACTTTCCACCCTTATGGCTGGTGTACGACCTCCGACGCGCCGGGAACGCCGCACAGCATTCCGTGTCGGACGACGCGTTCTTATCGGCCGTGTGAGCAATATACCGCAAAAAACGCTGGCCTACGGGGCATTCAATGCGAAAAGTCACATTTTTGCCTGTTTTTGCAGTGTTTTCTGCTCGCAACGTCCATTCAGCCGCTTTTCCAAAGCAGATCAGGCCGGTTTTGCCCGTAAACAGCCAGCGCAGACCGGGCCCTGGCCGACCGATCGACTACAAACCGTCGGCCTTGAGCTTTCGCAAACCATCGAGGAGTCGGTCCAGATGAGCGGTCTCATGGGCGGCTGAAATCTGCACTCGCAGCCGGGCTTCACCTTCCGGAACCACGGGATACCCGAAGCCGATGACGTATACGCCGTGCTTGAGTAACTCATGACTCATGCGAATCGCCCGCGCGGTGTCGTGCACAATGATCGGGCAGATGGCCGTCGGCGATTCCAGCACATCAAACCCGACATCCTTGATTCCAGCTCTTGCGTACGCGACATTTTCCCGGAGCTTCTGCACCCGTTCCGGTTCACGCATGAGAATCTCGATTGCTTTGTTCGCACTGGCAGCAATCGTCACAGGCAACGCATTTGAGAACAGCGTGGGGCGCCCGCGCTGGATCAGGAGATCCATTCCTGCCCGAGATCCGACGATGTACCCCCCTGCCCCGCCGCCCAGCGACTTGCCAAGCGTGCCGGTGATGAACTCGATGTCTGCACCCCGCATGCCAAGATGTTCATGGGTGCCACGACCGGTTGCGCCCATTACGCCCGTGCCGTGCGAGTCATCAACCACCAGCACCGCGCCAAACTCATCACACAGTGCGCGAATTCCGGGGAGGTCTGCAATGTCGCCTTCCATCGAGAAGACGCCATCGGTCACAACCCAGATCACACCGGTGACTTCAGCATTCAACCGCGCGGATTCAAGCTTGGCGCGAAGATCATCCAGGTTCGAGTGTTCGTACACCGCCTTGTGAACACCCTTCTTGATCACCGTGGCGAGGCGAATCGCATCAATAATCGATGCATGATTCAACGCATCGGAGATGATCAGATCGCCCGGCTCGCAGAAGGTGGGGAAGATCGCTTCGTTCGCGTTCCAGCATGAGGTGAATGAATACGCCGCTTCCATGCCGTAAAACGTGGCGATCGTGCGCTCGAGTTGCTCATGGGGTGTAAACGTGCCGCAGATGAACCGAACGCTGGCAGTGCCGGCCCCGAACGTGCGGATCGCGTCAATACCCGCGTCCTTGACCTCGGGATGGTTTGCAAGCCCGAGGTAATTGTTCGAGCAGAAGCAGGCAACTTCTCCCCAGTCCCGGAGTCTGGTCGTTGCGTCCATCGGTCCTTCAATCATTTGAAGTGACTTCAGTTGTCCCGTTTCTCTGAGGTGATCGAGAATGGCACAGGTTCGCTGGTGAAACATTTCCGATCCCGAGATATCAGCAGTCATCGTCATGTCATGCACTCGCAGTGGTTGTCGGCGGAGACGGCGAATCGCTGTTGTCGTCTCGATCTATCATACGAACGGGGTCAACATTCAAGCCGCTGTGCAACGTCAGCTCCAACAGCAGGGTTTGGACTTATCCGAGAGTGCACTACCTCAATGCTTGCTCGGCATACCTGGCTCGAATGGCTGGTTCCAGATAGTGCTTGAAAGCCCGCTGCAGATTGTGGCTGGGTGCATACCCCCAGTCACGTCTGGCCGCGGCATCGTCTACATCGGCTGGCCAGCTATCAATGATCGTCTGTCGCGCGTGCGTCGGCTCGTACGTCACCTCGACATCTGCGAAGGCCTGTTTCACCATCGCCGCAAACTCACCGGCGCTGGGGTTGAACGCGCTGACGTTGTACACGCTCTGCGTCAGATTCGATCGATCGGCCTCGGCAAGCAGGAGCAGCGCATCGATCGCATCGGGCATCGTCATGAACGGAATGCGAGCATCCTCACGAACGAAGCACTTGTAAGCAAGGCCCTGTGCCGCTGCGTGCAGCATTTCGGGGCCAAAGTCACTCGTTCCGCCTGAGGGTACGGTGTGGGCGCTGATAATGCCGGGGAATCGAAGCGCGCGAAAGTCAACGACATCGTGCGCCTGTCCTGACTCCAATTGCCGGTAGTGGGCGGCAAAGTACCGGCCCAGATGTTCACAATACAACTTGTTGCAGCCGTACATCGTGATCGGATTCGTAAACTGATCCTCACGGACGGAGCCGGCCTGTTCTTTGGTGGCGAGGTCAGGAAGCCCGTACACCGCGATCGACGACGGAAACAGGAATCGGATGCGCTGCCCTCGTTGCAGAAACTGCTCTGCGGAGAGTCGCAGCAGATTGAGCGTACCCGTCACATTGACCGCGTGCGCTCGTTCGGGCGAACGCTCCCCGCTCGTTGAGAGAAGCGCTGCCAGATGAAAGATGTGCGAGGGCGCCTGCTCTCGAAAGATACGGTGTAAGCATTCCTCATCAGTGATGTCGCCAACGATTGCGGCATGACAACGGTGCGCCAACTCGTGATCGAGTGGCCGCAAGTCAAGGGCAATCACTCGTGTATCCGCGCGCTCAGACAGCGCAGCGATGAGACCGTGGCCAATCTCGCCACCCGCCCCCGTGATGAGCACGGTTCGTTGATCGTAAGTGCCATCCAAAGGTCCCTTGCGGGCTTCTTGCGTTTGAGTCATGAACGATTGGTTCCTCAGCCAGCGGTCGCGTTGTTCAAGGCAGTGTGTGTCATGATGCGCGACCGATTGTAGGTACGATGCAGCCCGTCCAAAAAAGAAGCACGCGACTGCAAGCAATCGCGCACTCCGTCAGCGAAACGGCAAAGGGAAAGGCCGGGAATCGGGCAACGATCTCTTCGAACACGACCTTCGCGATGGAAGAGGCCAATTGGTCTGGTGTTCAAGACAAGGCGATCGATGCGGAGTCGTTCGCCTATTCGTTGCGACCGACTCCCGGCACATAGAGAGACTGAGTTGTCCTTCAGGACATGGGCTGACCCAGGATCGGGGGATTGTCACGCTTCGGAGGTGGCCCGATGTACCCATCACCGTTCAGGTCGGCCTGCAGGTCGATTTCGAGCGGCCACAGGGGATCAAACTCTGTCGGCGCGGTCGGAGCGGCCTGGGTCATGACCGGAACAAGCAGCATGAGGGCAAGGGTGGCGGCGGCCACGAGCCGGCCTGGGCCGCGAAGATTTCTTTCGTTTCCGGGTGTGGCTGTGATATCCTGTCGGGTGAAGTAACGCATCGTGGACTCCTTGGCGATTCGTTCGCCCTTAGTTAGGTTTCGAGGTGGTCAGAAATGAACCTCTCCATGAGAGAGGCGGAGCTCGCGCCCAAAATGTGACGGGAAAATTCCAAAAAGAGCCAAGAATTTGCTCTATGGGCCCTCAGGGGCTGGAATCGAGGATTGACGCGTATGAATTCGGTGAGCGTGAGCGGATTTCGAGATGGACCGGGCGGTGAAGCACCGCTTGAGTCGCTCCTCTCACGGATGCGGAGCGGAGACAGGGAAGCAGCCGCGACCTTCATCATGACGTACGGATCGCGAATCCGGCGACGGATTCGTGGCAAGCTGGGGCCATCGATGCGCCGCCTCTTCGATAGTCAGGAGATCCTCTCCACGCTGGGGAGGCGGCTGGACATCTATGTCCGCGATCAGAAACTCGATGCCACCGAAGAGAATCAACTCTGGACCCTCGTCTTCCGCATGGCTGAGAACGCCATGGTGGACAAGACCCGAATCTACCAGCGGCTGCAGAGCGTCGAGGGCAGCGACAGTGTCTTCGCCCATGATCTTCTGGCGAGATTGCGGCGGGCCGATGCGGAACGTATCGACGGCGCCGAGACCGCGATCGAGTTGGCAATGCAACTTCTCCCCATGGAAGAGGACCAGCAGATTCTCTCTCTGTGGCTGAATGGAAAGCGGCACCAGGAGATCGCCACTCAACTCGACATGAGCCACGATGCCGTCCGAAAACGTTGGACGCGCATCAAGGAGATCCTTCGGAGTGTCTACTCGTGGGACCGGGCGGACTGAAAACCTCTGCCTCAACGTTAGTTGAGCTGTACAACAGTCTTGGCATTGAAAACCGAGGCACGGTTGACCTGCGCCAGTTTCTCGATGAACACGAGGTCGCGAGCGACATGCTCCTGGCTGAGATCATTGAAAGCGATGGCCGATTGCGCGCCCAGTACGGACTGCCGATCTCGCTTGATCGCTACTTTGACGCCATCCTTGATCTGCGGCAGCGGCCGGATGCGCTCGATGCCGCGATCGACCTGGCGCTCCGTGGTGCCTCATCGCGCTCCAACGCCGACAGCGAGGCAGTCGCATCTCTCGTCAAGCAGTACCCGGATCTGGCTGCAGAAATCCACGATGCAGCCATGCTCAACAATGCGCTGCTTTCAACTGCTGGACTGCGGAAACGGGTGACGACGGCCGCGGCCTATCGACTGCCCTGTGACTTCGGGCCGACACTCGAGAACGGGGAACTGCGATATCGATTGGAGGAACTCCTCGGAGCCGGAGCGTTCGGCGAAGTCTATCTCGCCACCGATCGCAATCTGTCGGATGAGGATCATGATGCCCAGGTCGCGATCAAGATTCTCTCTCCGCGCCATGATGATCCATACGACCGACGACAACTGGCTGAGGAGGCCATGAAAGCTCGGCGGATCAATCATCCGTACGTCGTGCGCGTGTTTGATCGGGGAACGACCGAGCAGGATGAAGATTTCATCGTGTACGAACTGGTGGAGCGCGGCAGTCTGCAACACTGGCTGCGAAAGAAGCGCCCGCCGGTTGATCCGCGTGAAGCAGCACAGCTCATGGTGAAGATTGCCCGTGGCGTACAGGCCGCTCACGGCGCTGGGCTGATCCATTGTGATCTCAAGCCCGGCAACATCATGATCACACCCGATGGCGACCCGAAGATCTCGGACTTCGGCATCGCGATTCGCGCCGGTGAGCAACTGCACCGCCGCACCGGATCGGGTTCATGGTTTGATTCCGCGCCCATCGGGAATCAAGCGTTCATCGCGCCGGAGCAGTACCGACGGGAAGAGGGGTCATTGACGGTCGCGAGCGATGTCTACGCCCTCGGAGGGATTCTTTTCTATCTCTTGACGGGCCAACTTCCGAACGGGCAGACGCCGGAAGAAATCGAGCGAACTCACGACCGCCGAACCGGGCGCACATCACCTCCCAGCAGTCGGCAACTCAATCCGACGGTTGATCACGATCTTGACCGTATCACTCGCCGGGCCATGGCGATCGTACCGGCGGAGCGTCACTCATCCGCTGGGGCGCTAGCAGACGATTTGCAGGCATGGCTGTCTCACGAACCCATTCAGTGGATGAAACCATCGCTGCCGCGTGTGATGGCGCTCTGGGCACGGCGAAGACCTGCCGTGGCAGCCATGCTCATGCTGCTCCTGGTCGCAGCATTCACAGGGTCACTCATCGCCCAGCACCTGATTACGAGGCGCGTTCAGGCCGACTTGAACTACGGAGAGGTCGCGGGTGAACTGGATCGCATTCGCTCCGATGCCATTCAGCGCGGACGCGAGATGGCGCAGGCCACGCGAACCGAACCGTTTCTTGCCGGCTATCTCGGTCACCTGCTGGTCACCGACTATGTCCTTGGTCCCCGAGTCTTCGACGATACAACCGCCGTCATGTCGCGCTGGCAGGTCAAGCGCGCGATACTCGATCAGCACATCCGTCATTTTGAAGAAATCGGCCTCGGCGAACACTGGAACACACATCTCTACCGCGCGGTCCTGGCGGTCTGGCTGCTGAATGAGGGGTCAGTGCAACCCGGTGACCTCGCGCTTCTCAAAGAGGCAGGCGAAATGATCCGCCGGGCGCGTCTCGGGCTCGCCAATGTATTCGCGGAAGATGACTACATTCATCGTGACCTTGAAGCACTAGAAGGCACGATTGCGATCGAGCTGCACCTCATGGAACGTCCGAGTGCATCGTCCTTCACATCGCAAGAACGAGATCACCTGCTGATGCTTGGTGATCGTGTGATGTCGCAGGTTGAAGAGATGAAATTCCGGGATGCAACCCACCCAGTGCGTACACTCGCAGCGCGCACGCTCATTCGACTGTTTGATGTGACCAATCTGAACGACCCCGAGCGGTTGGCAACTGCACAGCGAATGGCCTCGCTCCCCACTTCGCTTGAGAAGCTGATGAACAACGATCGTTAATCAGGCGAACTCAATCCCGGTCATCGTCCCGCAAATCCTCGTATTCATCGCGCCACGCCTGCTGGATGGCCTCCAGGATGCGCTCGTTGACCGGATGCCCGGTCTCTTCGCGAAAGCCCTCCAACTGTTCGACGAGTTGGCGCAGTCGCGGAAACGAAACCTCATACGGATCGAGTTCGCCGTGAGCATCGACCAACTCCTCCGCGATGCGATCAACATCGAGCCAATGGAACGAATCGTTCGTCATCCGCGAAACTCCTCGGGTGCAGACGCCCGTTCGCCCGGCTAATGCGGGACCTCCTTGATCGCGTTGCGATTCCAAGATGGAACGCGCACCACGATCGGGCCGTCGCCCCGAATCTCGCATTGGCAACTCAGGCGACTGTTGCGCTGGAGCCCTGGGGCTTCTTCCACGCGGTCTTCCTCATCTTCTTCCGATTCGGAAAGTTGATCCATGCCCTCTTCGATGTAGACATGACACGTCGAACACGCACAAACCGCGCCGCAGGCGTGTTCGATGTTGATGCCGTTCTCCACGGCAACCTCAAGCAACGACTCACCTTTGCCACCCTTCAGCTCCCACTCTGCACGTTCAGTGCCGGTAAGGCCTTCCGGGTCCTCCAGGATGAATCGAATGGCCACCGTCGGCGGCCCGTGTACCTTCTCAGAGTGTCTCAGGTGCATGATGAACTTCGATTGATACTTAGTCTCAATTGATGAAAGAGGGTGATCATAGCACTGCATTCGCAGCCCGATCGACCGTCGATCCGCTCAAGTCATTCGGGCACCATATCCTTCGGGCGATGCCCCATGAGACAGTTCAAGATCCCGAGGTTTCAGTCGTGGCACCTGCCTTCAACGAGGCGGAGAATGTCCAGCCGCTCGTGGATGAGATTGTCGCTGCGATGAGGCCTACGGGATGGCCGTATGAGATCATTTTCGTGAACGATGGTTCAAATGACGCGACGCTTGCTCATCTCCTCGAAGCCGCGCACGGGGTGCGTGAGCTCCGTGTTCTGTCGATGAAGAACACACCGCCTGATCGGGGGAACGGGCAATCCGCAGCATTTCATGCGGGCTTTCGGGCAGCCCGGGGATCGGTCATCGCAGTTCTGGATGCTGATCGGCAGAACGATCCCGCTGATCTGCCCCGCCTCATTCGGATGTTGCACGAGCGAACGGCCGATCTGATTCAGGGCGATCGGACTCATACGCGTCGAGACTCCGTGGTTCGACGTTTCAGTTCCAGAATCGGCCGCTTGACCAGACGGTGGCTGCTTGGCGACACAGTGCGCGATACCGGGTGCTCGCTGCGCGTCATGCGGCGGGAGGTCGCCCTGGCGATCCCGCTGGAGTACAGGGGGATGCACCGGTTCATTCCTGTCACGGCGCGCCACCTTGGTTACAAAGTCCTGGAGGAACCGGTGAACCATCGACCGCGCGTTGCGGGCAAGGCAAAGTACGGCATCTGGAACCGCGCCATCCCCGGTTTGATTGATTGCCTGGCTGTTCGGTGGATGCAGAACCGTCGCCAACCGGTACTGGCAGTAGAAGAATTGATGACATCTGCTTCTCAATCAGCGGACAGTTCGAGCGGTGCGCGCTTCCATCGCAGCCAGGAGGAGATGTCCTCGCCATGATTGCATCAACCTCGTTGGCCCTCGCCTCGGATTCAACCCCGACCGAAGCCGTTCCGCATTGGCTCTTTGAATGGGCCAACATTGCAAACACATGGGAACTTGGCCTCGTTGCATTCGGAATGGTCGCTCAGGCCGTCTTTTTCGGCCGCTGGATCATGCAGTGGATCGCCAGCGAGCGACGCGGCGAGAGCCACATGCCTGAGGTCTTCTGGTGGCTATCCCTCAGCGGAGCAACAATGTTGCTGATGTACTATCTGCTGCGAGGGGAACCCGTGGGCGTCATCGGTCAATCAGTCGGCTGGGTTGTCTACAGCAGAAACCTGTACCTCATTCGGCGGCGCCGCGCACTCACGCCGGCTGAAGGCCCCGGC
>CBFGRU010000006.1:0-31571 GCA_965651255.1 uncultured Phycisphaerales bacterium | reverse complement strand
CGGTCAGGCGAACGTTGAAGCGTGGTCGAATGTCCTTGATCAACCGCGCTTCCATCAGAAGCGCCTCCCACTCTCCTTCGCAGGGAATGGTGTCGAAGTCGCTGACGACTTCAAGCATCGGCTGCTTCTTCGGCCCGAGGTCAGCCGACGGTTGGAAGTAGCTCGAAACGCGGTTCCGCAGAACCGATGCCTTGCCGATGTAGATGACGCGCCCTTCATGATCCTTCATCAGGTACACGCCCGGCTCGAGCGGAAGCACTCG
Organism: uncultured Phycisphaerales bacterium; assembly: GCA_965651255.1. GTDB lineage: Bacteria > Planctomycetota > Phycisphaerae > Phycisphaerales > SM1A02 > CBFGRU01. The sequence goes on along the minus strand of CBFGRU010000006.1, from coordinate 31,309 downwards.
CGCCCGCTCAGCCAGACGGCGAAGGCGATCGTCGCGCGACTCTTCATCGCGTTCACCCGGGTTGATCGGCGATCGTTCCGGGCCATGCTCCAGGGAGCCGGCTGCATCAGCGTCACTCATCGGGTCATCGTACGCCCGGTTCACGCACGCTCGACTTCAGCGCCGACTTTCGGCGGCATGGTGCCCTACGATTGCCCCCCGCAAATGTGATGCGGCACTTTTAGGAGAAACGAATCATGAAGAAGTGTGGATGGATCGCCGCAGCCGCCGGCCTGGCACTCGTGCTCACCCTCGGCGGTTGCAGCGCCACGAGCAAGACCTACGCCACCGCGCAGGATGCCGGCTGGAGCCACTTCGGTGAAGACCGACCCGCCCGTGGTCACGACGTCGCGCTCGGCGCACTCGCCGGCAACGAGAAGAATGTTGTCACCACCGGCACCATCACCGAGGTCTGCCCGCAGAAAGGGTGCTGGATGACGGTTGTGGATGACAGCGGGAACGAGATCAACGTCCGATTCAAGGACTATTCGTTCTTCGTCCCGAGAAATGCTGGCGGGCGGAAGGTCGTGCTTCACGGCTGGACGACGCGCATGACGATCGGTGTGGATGAACTGCGCCACTACGCAGAGGATGCTGGCAAGAGCGCTGAGGAGATCGCCATGATCACCGAACCGGAAGATCAGTTGATCTTCTATGCCGATTCGGTGTTCATCGAGGGCGATGGCCTCGACGCCCCGCATACGCAGTAAGCATTGCCTCGTAGTTCTGAAAGCATCCGCACGGGCGTTCGTCGATCGAACGCCCGTGTCGTATTTCGGGACATGAGGACACGGAGCCCCTGATGCCCGCCCGGCCTCGTGATCACCGGTGCTATGATGGCCGCATGATCGCGCGAGAACATGCGAAGAAGTCAACGAAGGTCATCCTGATCCGCGGCGGTCGGGTGATCGACCCCATTTCCGGTCGAGATGAGACGGCCGATGTATTGATCGCCAACGGACAAATCGCGCGGATCGGTCGCGTTTCCCCCGCTGAAGCTCAGTCCGTCGTCACGAACAAAGAGCGCGTGATGGAAGTGGATGCAGAGGGGTGCCTCGTTACGCCCGGCCTGATCGATCCGCATGTCCACCTGCGCGAACCGGGGCAGGAACACAAAGAAACGATTCTGTCCGGCGCAGCGGCTGCGGTCGCCGGTGGTTTCACCACCGTCGCGTGCATGCCGAACACCCAGCCCGCGCTGGATTCACCCGCAACGCTCATCTTCATCCGCGAGCGTGCGAAGGAGGCCGCCGCTGCGCGTGTCGTGCCGGTCGCCGCCGCCACAATCGGCCGCCAGGGCGAACAACTCGCACCCTATCGATCACTCGTTGCCGGCGGAGCAGTCGGCTTTACGGATGATGGCGATGGCATTGCCGATGCGAACATCATGCGTCGGATTCTGCTCGGCGTGAAGGAAGTGGACCGCCCCTTCATGCAACACTGCCAGGAACCGTCGCTCACCACCGGCGCGGTGATGAACGCCGGCGCCATGGCGACCCGTCTCGGCCTGATCGGCTGGCCCGCCGTTGCCGAGGAAGTCATGCTGGAGCGCGACATTCGGCTGAACCGTGACATCGGCGCCCGCTATCACGCGCAGCATCTCTCTTCGGGCGAAAGCGCCGCGATCCTTCGTCGAGCACGGAAAGAGAACCAGCCCGTCTCCGGCGAGGTTGCGCCGCATCACCTTCTGCTGACCGATGAAGCGTGCGCCGATTACAACACGCAGGCCAAGATGAACCCCCCACTGCGCACCGAAAGAGACATCACCCTGCTCAAAGAAGCCGTTGCGGACGGGACGATCACCATTCTTGCGACCGATCATGCGCCGCACACGGCCGATGAAAAGGCCCGCGACTTTGCAAGTGCGCCGTTCGGCATCATCGGGCTGGAGTGCGCCCTTGCACTGTACGCCCGCGCCCTGGTTGATGATGGCGTCATCGACTGGCCGCGCCTGATCGCGATGATGACCCTGGAACCGGCGCGGCTCATCGGGCTGGACCTGGTCGGTCTCGGCCAACTCAGGGAAGCCGGGCCTGCGGATGTCACCGTCATCGATCCCGAAATGAAATGGACGATTCAGCCGGAGTCGTTCGCATCCCTCAGCCGGAACTGCCCGTTTGCCGGCTGGTCAGTCACGGGGCGGTCGATTCTTACCGTCGTGGATGGGATCGCTCGGCACGATCGCTCCGCCGAGCGCATTGCCGTCAGAGGTTGACCGGATAGTCAATCCTGAGGACGTGCAGCCGACTCATCGGCCTCGATTCCGGTGTTTCTCGGCCCCCGGTGGTGGAAGCCGCGAATGATGGATCGTACAGTAGCTCGGTTCGCCCCCTGTTGTTGCGGGGCGTCGGTCGTTGTGGCGAGTGGGCCCGACGATCGGGAAGGTGTGTTTGAATCAAACCGCGGCCGCTTCGGCGGCCACCCAAGCGCCCAAGTGCGGTGGGTGTCGAGTTCGCTCGTCCCACTCCCCAGCCGCCGGTGTCGCTGAAAGGAACTGAGGTGCACCATGGCCTCGCTCGTTCACGATCTCATTGAAGCTGGCATTCACTTCGGCCAGCGCACGAGCAGTTGGAACCCGAAGATGGGTCCGTACATCTTCGGCGCCCGCAAGCAGATTCACATCATCGACATCAAAGAGACGGTGAAGGGACTGCTGCTGGCCAAAAAATTCGTCGCCCGCACGGTGGGTGACGGCAAGGATGTGCTGTTCGTCGGCACCAAGCGCCAGGCGCGCGGGTCGATCGAAAAGTACGCCGGTGATGCGAAGATGCCGTACGTCACCGAGCGCTGGCTCGGCGGAACGCTCACCAACTTCCGCACCATTCGCGAGCGGCTGAAGCGCCTCGTCGAACTCGAGCGACTGGTCGAGACGGGCGAGATTCAGACCTACTCGAAGAAGATGACCTCGCAGCTCACGCGCGAGCAGCGCCGCATTCACCGCAACCTGTCCGGCATCCGCAACATGGACAAACTCCCCGGCGCGCTGGTCGTCGTGGATGTGAATCGTGAATTGAACGCACTCCGCGAAGCGAAGAATCTCGGCATTCCCACGATCGCACTGATCGACACCGACGGCGACCCGGACATGGCCGACATTCCGATTCCCGGCAACGACGACTCGATGCGCTCGATTGAAGTCGTGGTGCGCGAGCTGTGTGCATCGGTGAATGAAGGTCGCGGCCAACGCCAGGCCGAGGCCGAAGGCGCCGATGCGAGTGAAGGCGGCCAGTCGCAGCGTCGGCGGTCGAGCCGATCGCAGTTCCGTGCAGCCGATGCGGATGCACCGGCCGACGCGGATGAAACAACGGTGGCCGCCGCGACGGATTCGCAGCAGGGCTGACGGAGGCGGCCAGTGCGATGACGGTCCCCATCGCCACGACCGGTGTTTGAATCGGCGCGGCGTGTGGCGGGGTGTCATCTTTGCCTGAATTGGCAATCATTGTGTTGACTCGCCAACCCGACTCGAAGCGGAACGACAGATTTCTCATATTCAAAGACTCGATGGAGAGATGATCCCATGGCGGAATTCGGCGCGAAGGAAGTAATGAAGCTCCGGCAGAAGACGGGCCTGGGCATGATGGATTGCAAAGAAGCCCTCACCGTGAACAACGGCGATATGAAGGCCGCGGAGGATTGGCTGCGCGAGAAGCAGAAGGGCAAGATGGATACGCGCACCGAACGCGCAACCGGCGAAGGCCGCGTCGAGGTGGCGATCAACGGCACCAATGCAGCCATCGTCGAAGTGCAGTGCGAGACCGACTTCACCGCGAGAAACGATGAGTTCGTCGCGATGGTGGGCGATGTCGCCAAGCTCGCGTTGAATGCCCCGGCCGGTTCCATGTCCGCGACGCCCGATATCACCGCCCGCGTCGATGACATTCGCATCAAGACCGGCGAGAACATGCACTTCTCACGCGGCGAGAAGCTCGAAGGCGGTTCGTTCGGCTCGTACATTCACCACGACCACAAGCGCGGGGCGGTGATTCAGCTCGAAGGCAGCGCCGATGAGGAACTTCTCCGCGGCATCTGCCAGCACATCGTCGCGCATGTCCCCCCGCCGATTGCGGTCGATGGCGATGAAGTGCCGAAGGACAAGATCGAGCAGATCCGCGCCGAGGCGATCAAGGAAGCGGCCGAAAGCGGCAAGCCCGAGCAGATCGCCCAGAAGATGGCCGAAGGCCGCGTGCGCAAGTTCCTCGAGGAGATCACGCTCCTGAACCAGAAGTTCGTGCGCGATGACTCGAAACAGGTGAAGGAACTGCTCCCCGCCGGCGTGAAGGTGAAGAAGTTCATCCGCTACACGCTCGGCGAAGCGAACGACTGAGTTCGCCTGACTCGATTGATGAGTCCATGATGCAGGGCCGACACCCGCGTGTCGGTCCTGTTCGTTTTGCAACGTCGACCACCGCGCGAGCCGCCGCTTGACCATGGCACCCAATTGACGGAACTGTCTCGTCACTCCCGCGCAAATGGGAGTCCAGCGTTCGCGCGGCGATGTCCCCACTGTCCCCTGGATACCCGCGTGCGCGGGTATGACGAAACGGAAACTCACTCTTCTCCTCCGCGGCCCTCTCGCGTTTCGATCGTTCCGTCAATCGTCGACGGCATCAATCTTTCTTTGATCCGCCTCGCGATTCCTATTTCTCTAGTGCTACCAGTTCGGAATGCATACGTTCCTGCAGTGATGCCAGTCGCGCCTTCACCCCCTGCCGGGCTTGGTCCCAGACGGCCTTCGCCTTCATCTCATCGGTCTCCGCCGTCATTTCCAGGTATGGGCCGTGCCGATCAAAGTCGCGTGCCGCCTCGATCCCCTCCTGAAGAATCCGATCGCGCTCCGCGCGGTACCGCAGTTGGAGTTCACCGATCTTCTTCTTCAACTCGGAGTTCGCGGATCGCATGTGCTCGTCGAGCGTGAGGTCGAACGAATCCACCGGTTCGACGATCTCCGGAAACGCCTTGCACTGATACCGGTGGATCAACATGGAGCGAGCACGCTCCAGTCCATGTGCATCGAGTTCACTGACCAGCTTAGCAAGGAACTGCCGGTTCACTTCGCAAATGGCGAGTGTCGCGCTGCGCACCCGTTCGAGATCGCGGTGCCGTTGCGCGAGCACATCCATGATGACGACCTGTGCCGGATGCGGCTCTCCGGGATCGACCCTCGCTCGCAGATCAGGCATGACCACCCCCTCAAGGGTTCGTTCGATCGCGTGCAGGTACTGCATGCCGGTATCGTGCTCGTGACGAATCGAATCGGCCAAGGCGAGCTCGTATACATCAAGTGTGCTGTCGAGCATCCGCGCTATCTCTTCGCTCAGCACGCGATCATCAACCATCTCGTACACGATCTTCGTGAGGTCAACGCGTCTTTCGTGCTTCGGACCAAGCAGATCGAGGAAGAAGAACTCTCTCGCGCGAATCGCGATCGCCAGCGCTCGTCGCCTCTCCCGCTCATGTTCATCGAACGGTGAGATGGCTGCGAGTTCATCGATGAATGCCGTGTCGACGGCGAACAGTTCGTTCATACTGCGCGTGCGCGATGAGAACAGTTCACCCCAGGCGGCTGATTCGACGAAGCCGAATCCCTTGTTGATCCGTTGCACCGCGGCCGCGACGGATGTCAGCAGCCGATCGTGCGTCTTTGCGTACTGTTCGCGATACGTCTCGAGCAAGTCACCCGCAAGAACGCGATCTTCCTGAGCCAGATCGAAACGATCGCAAATTCGATCAAACGTCTCCTCAGACATCGGTTTGGGCAGTAGGTCCTGCGCACTCGCGCGGGCGGCCACGCCCAGTATGACCACCAACAGCCCCACCGACGCAATTGCTCGCCTGGTTTGCGCCACGACTCTCACAGAAGTGTCAATCATGCGAATGTCAACCTCCGAACAATACGTGACCACCTCATGTGCTCGCACTCTCGCGAACAGGGTCCCCCGGGATATCATGCTTACATTTCGCCAAGCCATAAGATTGGCACGGATGCCGCCACATCTCCCGCTTCCGTCATTAAGTCAATTCGGGCGGCGCCGCTCGCTGCCAGGAACGCAGGGATGTCCACCCTCACCCGGACTTCATACTCGTCAGACTGTGACACGGCACGGAGAGCCGCTTGAACGCCATGCCCCTCGGACACTCTGATGCTTTCAAGCGGAGAGAGTCGCAGATCGGGACTGGCCTTCTGCACGGTCAGAATTCCTTCCACGGTCTGTCGACTCGAATCGGTCGGAGTCAGGAGCACGGCATCAGGTGTTGCGCGCCAACCGGCCTTAACACGAACCAAAACCGGAACTCGAATGGCTGGCAACTGCGAAGAGTTTGTGAAGAAGCGGATATCGCCGGATGTGACGCCTGTGGTTGTGCGATCAACTCCGAAACGGATGATATAGCCACCCATCGCCGTCGGTCCGTCGATCGACGTGATATCAAAACCGATCAAAGTGCAGTGAACGTCACGAATTGTCAACCCTTCGCCCTCGGCCGGTCGGACATAAATCTCGCCCGACATCGAGCTGCCTTCATAACCCATCAAATTCATGCGTGGCGGGTAGACATACACCGACACGTCCGGCTCGACGCTGAGCGTGAACCGACCGATCCAGCTTGCTGAATCGAGACTTCTCCCTCCAGTGACGGAGCGAGCCTCGACCGCGACACCCTGTACGATTGCTCCGGGCACGGTGGTCGCATACACATCAAGACCAAACAGCAGTTTCGCCGATTGACCGGGATTCAATTCCGACGGTTCGAGTACCGCATCAACACATCCGCACGTCTTGTTTATGATCTCCAGTTTCACGACATCGGGCGACACGTTCCGGATCATGATCGTTCGTTCGGCACGGGCTCCGACCGCAAGGCGTCCCAGATCCTGTGTGGATGGTGCATCGACCGCGACGAGGTTGGTTTCGCCGAACGACACTTTCGACTCATTCATCAAGGCGTCCGGCGTGCCGTTGACCGAACCCGCACCGGCTCCGAGCCAGACCGCTACTCCGACCAATGCGCAACCCACACCGCCCCAAACGATAACATTGATTAATCTCATCCCTGTCGCCTTCCGCTCACTGTTCATCATCGCCTACAACGAACTGCTCGCCGCTGAATACGTTGAGGACACGCACGCCATCGGGAAACTGGATCTGTATCTCGTCAGGCGGTAGCGGCCTGTTGATCCCATCGATAGCGGTAACGTACATATAATTTATCCCTGCCCCAAGTGTACGCATGGGAATCCCGTCGGTACCAAAGACTCTGCGAATTGATTCGGCGATCACTCGCTGTGTGTCATCAGAAAACACATCGGACGAATCATCGATCCCGGCTGCTTCCAACATCTCAGCGAAGTCGCGGAGTTCACGCTCTTTCGCCGCTATGTCCGCCGTGTAAACGACCCTGATTCCTTCGACGGGAACGATGACCCCATCGCGCTTGATGACCTTGGTCGTTTGCAAATCTTCCTTCAATGTCCGCGTCCACGGATCATACCGTCTTATGCGCACCGGAATACACGCGAGCTTCGTGTCGACGTCGATCACGAGTCGCATCGGCTTTTGCAACGTAATGTCCGCCTCCAGGCGCGCGATCGAATGCACCGCATCGAATCCGATCAACCGTATCGCGTGCGCGCTCGCTACGATTTCACTCAGTCGGAGATGATCGTTCGGGTCGATGTGTCGCCCCAGTAACATCGTCGGATCCACATAGATCTTGTGTTCACCGCGCGTGGGCTGAATAAGGCCCGTTTCTCCCCGGTCGTCATAAACCTGCATGCGCTGCCCGTCAAATGCATAGTGGATCGGGCTTAACTGCAAGCTCGATCTGTCCTCATTCCACGTTCCATTTTCTCCGTGAAAGAACCAGTTTCCCAGCGAATCCTCCCCGAATCGACCGCGCCAGCCAACGACAAGGTCCCCTACCGCATTCCTGACGTAGATGCTCTCGTTCCAGCACAAGGATTCGATCGCGGTGTCGTTCGCTCCCATCGCACGAACGAGATTGTCGATACTGACTGTCACGTCTTCCTTCGTCTGCGCCGAGTCGTAGGCATCGACGGGAACTGCGCCCTCCGGAATAATCACCCCCTCCGGCACGGAGATCGGCGTCTCGGCAGGAGGTTGCACCGTACCGCCCGCCGCCATCATCAGAACGACCGACAGGCCGTGCATCAACACCGGACTTCCCCTTCGTACAAACTTCCGTCAATGCAACGGGGATGCAATTCGCATCCCCGTTGTTTCTAACCCGCGCCGGGGTACAGTCATCCCGCACACCAGTTGACTTGGCAGGTGTTGCCGGTGAGTGTACCTGTACCTCCACAATAACAGGAGTTCGGTGTTGCGAACGGTTCGCCGGCAGGAGGCGGGGCCGCGTAGAAGCAGTCATCCCATTCAGTTTCCGCACCGCACATGGAACGCCCCGGAGCCGGGTTGCCAACGAGGCACGTTTCATCAAGAGCTGGAACACACCAGTTTCCGAGAGCTGTGCTTCCTGCGCATGTGTAACAACTGCCAAGACAAGCGGTTGCCACGACCTTCCAACAGCCCGTATAGTTGCCATCAGGATTCCGCAACGTGCCAGCAGGGCAAGCGGTCTGTTGGGTTGGACAGTCCATGTCAGGCCAGAAATCGGTGCTCTCCGCCTCGGTAGACTGAACCAAAGGCACCCATGTCTGGCCATCCTGTACCATCCCTGTCATGAATGCCGCGGGCAGCAGCAAGACAACGGATACCAACGGAACGAATCTACTCTTTTCATCACTCTGCCTCCCGTGATTGGTCTGTCGGACGCTTGCAACCCGGCAGGAATTCGCTGCCTACATTGTTCAATCTACACCCCCTCTCCGGATATTGCCAACGAATTCTCGCGAATTCTTCGTACCAGAACTGCCTATGACGTAACATTCGCATTCATTATGAGTTACAGCCACGCGCCTCTTCTGGCCATCTCCTGCGTAGGTTGTGTAACCCTTCGCGCGAACATCACGCCCTGGCGGATCGGAAGCCCCACCGCTTCGAATTCCGGGTCATCTGCGACGAGCCGGTTGAACGTATTCGCGCCTTCGCGGCTGGGATCGCCGGGGGTATCGATCCACCATGAGTCCGAGCCGAGCGCGTTGTCCGCAATGATCAATCCGCCCGGCGCGATGAGCGGCCGGACGATGCGCCAGTAGTCCGGATACTCGGTCTTGATCGCATCGAGGAAGATCACATCCACCGACGCTGGTGCAAGTTCGTTCGCGAGTTCCTGCAGGACATTCATTGCCGCGCCGAGCCGAATCTCGACGCGTTCGCCGACACCCGCGCGCTCGAACTCCTGTCGCGCGAAGTCGGCATGCTTCTTCTCGATTTCGATGGTGATGAGTTTCCCGCCGGGTTGCAGTCCGCGCGCGAGCCAGATGCCGGAGTATCCCGCGAGCGTGCCGACCTCGATCGCGAGCCGGCCGCGCGTCATGCTTGCGAGCACCTTCAACAGTCGGCCGACGGATGAATCGACCGCGATGTCCGGCAGTCCCGCCGCGATCGCACGACCCATGAGCCCCGCGAGATGATCATCCTCCCGGCCGAAGACTTCGCGCAGATAGTCGTGAGTATCGTCCCATCGATCTGAGTTCATGTTGATCATGATCAATCTGACACTTTTTCGATTCTTCAATCATCCGCGGAGATGACGTTCGGCCCCGAGCCGGATTTCTTCTCGTAGAAGCCGTCGCCCGCGCGCTCGTACTTCGTGAAGCCGAGGCGGTCGAGGTTCTTGTTGCTGAGCTTCTGGTTGGTCGCGTGGTCGGACCAGTTGCCGGGAATGATCGGCGCCTGCGGAATGCGGCGGACGGGCTTGCCGGTTTCGGGGTGCTTCTTGAGCGGCGCTTCGCTCATCTTCTGCACGACCTCGAAGACTTCGCCATCGCTCCCGTCGTCGTTGATGACCTGATACACATACGTGGGCATTCGTGGACCTCCGCGCGGTGCGACCGCTGGACCGGGCCGCCTTCTCCCGCGCGTCAGTGTAGGCGGTTGCGCCGGCAATCGTCGAGCGCGCCACAACGGCCAGTCATGTTTCGATCCTCAGGCATGTCCGGTTCAGCGCGCGCGATTCGACCGTCAGAATCGTCCGCCGAGGTCGTGCGCGGTTTGTGCACATTTGCGTCGCGCGATGGTCAGTTTCTGCGCGACTTGGGCAGTTTTGCCGCGAATTCATCCTGCGCGCACCGAATGGCCCCAATGGGACAGATACCCATGAATTTCAGGCGATTGTGGTTCTTTCTGGAAATGTCTCGTCTTGATGACAATTCGTACGACCCATCAGCGCACCCTATCGACCGGCGGGTTGTCCGCCCTTGCGCGGGTCGCTGGCCGCCTGAATCTCACCCTGGCTGCGCTGCACGATCATCTGCACGACGCCGACACCATCCGTCGGCTCAACCCGATGGCCGATGGCTGACAAGGCCTCGCGCAGATTGTCGCTTGCATTCAGCTTCAACTCAAGCCGCAGCACATCCGGCAGCCACTGGTGATGGATGCGCGGCGCGGAGACTGCATCACCAGCATCCATTTCGTGCACCAGCGCATTCAACATCGCCTGCACCGTGGCCGTGATAATGCGCGGCCCGCCCGAGGCCCCGCCGATCAGCACCACTTCATTGTCGAGCACCACAATTGTTGGCGACATGCTCGACAGCGGCCGCTTGCGCGGAGCAGGAAGGTTCGCATCGCTCTGGCGCAGGCCGAAGGCATTGGCAGCGCCTCGTCGCGTCGTGAAGTCATCCATTTCGTTGTTGAGGACGAATCCGAATGCGGGCACTTCAACCTGCGATCCGAACGAGAGGTTGATCGTTTCCGTGCACGCGACCGCCATGCCGTGAGCATCAATCACGCTGAAGTGGCTCGTTCCCGCATCCTCTACCAGTGGTGCAGCGGTTCCGTACGTTTCACTCGGTGCGGTTCGGACGGTGGAAATCGTCCACGCTCGCCGCCGGAGTGACTGCCGGTCGAGCATGTTCTTGATCGGAACATCAACGAAATTCGGATCAGCCAGAAATCGGGCGCGATCGGCGAAGGCATGCTTGAAACACTCCGCCAGCAGGTGAATCGCGCCCGCATCTCCCGGCGGTTGCGAGCGGTACGCATCCCACCGCGCTTCCAGCATGGCGAGCGTCTGCAGCATCGCCACACCTCCGCTTGAAGGGGGCGGCATGGTGAACAGCTCAAACTCTCGGAAAGTCCCGCGAATGGGCGGGCGCTCTTCGGGTCGATAGGCACTGAGATCCGCTTCGGTCATCGAACCGCCCGCCCGCTCGACCGCGTGCGCGATGGCCGTTCCGATCGGCCCGTTGTAGAAAGCATCTGCGCCATACTCCGCGATGAGCTCAAGCGCATCCGCCTGCGCGAGATTGGTGATCATGTCGCCGGGTCGGATTGCACCGCTGCGAAAGACATCACGGTAAAGCGTCGCCATACGCTCCCGCACCTGCGCATCACGCTCCATCGCCTGTTCCAGGCCATCCACCGCAGCGCAGAAGTCCTGATCAACCGCAAATCCGTCGCGTGCAGCGCGAATCGCCGGCGCGAGCACAACCTGTCGATCGAGTGTCCCGAATCGATCGAGCGCTTCGAGCAGACCCGCAACAGTTCCCGGCACGGCGACGGCAGCGCCGCCGATGCGGCTGTCGTTCGCGGGGCGATCCTCGAAATAGTCGGCGTGCACCGCATCCGGCGCCCATTCACGGTAGTTCAACGTTGTCGTCGCTCCACGGCCACTGTTCCCCGCAGGATCATGAATCACCATGAATCCCCCGCCGCCGATTCCGCAGGAATACGGCCGCACAACGCTCAGCGTAAAGCTCACCGCGACCGCAGCATCGACCGCGTTTCCTCCCAGCCGCAGAATCTCCGCGCCCGCTTCACTCGCGGCAGGATGATCCGCAGCCACCGCGAACTCTGAGAAGGTGTATGTCGGTGCGACCTTCACCGGGTGGGCCGACTGGCAGCCGAGCAGCATGACAGTGGTCATGATGACGATGAAACGGACCACATCTCGAAATGGGCATAGCCGCATCGCTACTCTCCCGCTGGCGGGTTGAAAGGCACGCGCGTCCCGCCCGCCAGCGCGCTTTCTCGCTCGGCCTCGATCAGCGCCATGGAGCGTTCCGCATCACGAAGGGACACCACCGATGATGGAACGCTTCGCTCAACACACTCAACGAAGTGTGCCACTTCGTGGTTGTACCCGGGCTGCCGATCAACGATCACGGTTTCGGCCTGTCCATTCCGCGCCAGGATGAGTTCAGCCCCGCCGTCGCGACCGCGCGCCAAGTCAAAATCCGCGGTTGCATCTTCAAAGTTCACGCAGTAACGCATCGAGAACGGAAAGCCAGGGGCCATGCACCAGCCGCCTTCAGCGGTGAGAAGCGCCGGGCCGTTCCCGAAGTGATATCGCGTTGCGACATGATCAATTCCACTCGTCGTGTGCGCGTAACCGATCGACTCCACTGCATCGGGTTCTCCGAAACAGAATCGTATGAAATCCGCATCATGGATGTGGAGGTCAAGAATCGCCCCGCCGGAAAGGGTCGCATCGCGGTAGAAACCCGCCCAGCCCGGCATCGCGCCCAGTCGCGTAAAGGTTGCGCTGAGCACTCGGCCGTACGTCTGCTGTCTTACTTGATCTGCCAACCACGCCCAGGCCGGCCAGAACCGCATGCACATCGCCGGCATGACCACCAGGTCCGGCCGACCGTTCGCGGCCATCACCGCACGGCGGGCATCGGCACTCGCGGTCCCAAGCGGTTTCTCCACCAGCACATGGCATCCGGCATTGATCGCACTGATCGTCTGCTCCACGTGATCCGGCGTCGGCGAACAGATGCTGACAGCATCGACCATCCCGCTGCTGATCAGCGCATTCGCATCGTCAAAGCGCTCGGTTTCGGCAGGATCAAACCTTGCTTCTCCCTGGCCCTCGATGTTTCCGATCACAAGCGGCTCTTCGAACTTCTCCGCGCGCGGGTCAGCAATTGCCACGATTCTGACATTCTTCAGTCGCGCATAGGCCTGGGCATGCGTTCGCCCCATCAGTCCGAAGCCAACGATCCCGATCCGAATCATCGCGCGGTGCTCCCTTCGCGCTTCTTCATCATCGTTCGTACATGATTCACCGCTGTCGCAATGTCATTCTCACGGGTTGCCCCCGCTTCGCGCTCGATGATGCAATCCACCGGCCGGGGCATGCTGTGATACACGCGGAAGAATCCGTTCCAGTTCACCGCACCTTGACCGACCGGCACCTCCGCCCCCCATTCGCCCGGCGTGGTGGTGGGCGTCGCGTCTTTGATGTGCACCTGGCGCACTTTCATCGCCACCTTGCGGTAGGCCTCCACCGGTTCACCCATGCCATACAGAATCATGTTGGCCGGATCAAAGTTCACACCGACGTTTGAGCAGCGCAGATCGCGCAGCGCATCGAGCAACGTCTCCGCAGACTCCTGCCCCGTTTCAAGCGCCAGATCGACGCCGCGCTTCATGAAGACTTCCGCAATCTGGCGCAATCGATCGAGCAGAACATCTCGCCGATGGTCATCTCGATCGTGGGGAAGAAACCCCGCGTGGAAGGTGACGAGGCGAATGTTGTGCTGTGCGGCGATGGCAGCCACGCGCTCGGCGGTCTTGAGGTTCTCTTTCCAGGTCTGGTCGAGCGCAACGCCGCCCGTCTCGCGGATCGAGTCGAGGGTGGAATAATCCTCCCCTTTCATCGCGAGCATGCCGGAAACCACTTCCACCCCGGCGGACCGCAGGATGTCGATGGCATTGTTCCAGACGGGGTCAGTCACCAGCGGCCCCAGGGCGAGTTGGCAGGTATCCAGTTCCAGTCGCTGGAGAGCTGCCGCCAGGTCGTCGGGCGACTCCGGCTGCAAACTCCAGGAACATACACCAAGTCGAGGTCGTCTCATGGGAATCAGCATCCAACGGGCAAAGACCAGCGAATCGAACGAAGAAGATGACCGATTGAACCGTAGAAGGACCGATTCGGCAACTGCTGGAAGCCCGGAAGCTGAGGGACTACCATGCGCGAGGAGGCCGAACGCGGGCGGACCGCAATGGGTGGCCAATCAGGAAGAGCGATCAACGTGTCAAGCGCGAAGCTGAATGCAACGCTGTCGGATCCCGCATCGCCGGAGCGATCGTCTCGCGCCGCGGCGACGCCGGTCCGGGCACCGAAGCGCACGATCAGCCAGCGCCTGGAAGCGTTCATCAGCCGCCTGAGCACCCGCAACAATTTCTGGCACAAGGTCTGCTCTCTCATCTGGCTGCCGTATGCCTTCCGCAGCGGGATCACCATGCGTCGGCTTGATTCCAAGCGGTTCAGCGCCGTCCTGCCTTTCAAACGAGTCAATCGCAACTGGTACAACGCCATGGCCGGGGCCGCGCTGCTCGGGAACAGTGAAGTCGCGGCGGGCATGTACCTTTTTTCCGAAGTCGGCAGCGATTACATCGTGGTCTGCAAGGAGATGCACTACCGATTCCTGAGGCCATGTCTCGGCCCGGCCGTGTACCACGTGATCAACGCCGAAGACCTGAAACAGAAAGTCGCCGCCGGCGGTGAGTTCAACATCAACCTTGAGCTCGAAGTTCGCCAACAACTGCGTAAACGGGGCAAGGAATCGCGCGTCGGCCGGTGTGACATCACCTTCCACTGCACGCCGAAGTCACATGCGCGGGAGAAGGCCGCCCGACGCCAGCGCGATGATGAAACCGAAGCTTCATCATAGCGCCCGGGCACGGCGCCCCGATCTCCATGGCTTTCATCATGAGTCGTGCGTGACCACGACGTTCTCGGGACGTGCCGCTATTCTGTTGGCCGAACCAGTTCGGCGCTGAGGCGCTGTGCGCAAGGATGACGCGACGTGCGGCTGAATGAACGACTGCAAACATGTGGCTGGGGCATCTTCTGCGCGTGCAGTTGGACGTGGTGCATCGGCATGTACCTGCCGGTGATCATGTTCAACCGGTACGGCTGGTGGGGGTTTCTTGCCTTCGCCCTGCCGAACGTCATCGGGTGCGCAGGGATGGGCTACATCATGCGATCGCGCGATGCGAGCGCACGACTCCTGAACAGTCATCGCATCGCACTGGGCGCGTTCTCATTGGTCACGATTGCGTTTCATTCGTTCTTTCTCTCGTGGCTGCTCACGGAGTTGGGGCCTCTGACCGCAGAGACCGTGTTCAGCCCGATCTTTCTCGCGATGGCTGCCGTTCTCGTTGGAATCGTGATCGGTCACCTTCCGCTGAGGTCGAACCATTGGCTGGTACTCGCCACTGCGGTGTATCTGCTGTCACTGATGACGTTCGGTTCGGTGGGAACCGCTTCCATCACATCGTTCCCTGCGGGTGATCAACCGCGAAATGAGCTCTTTGCGCTGGCGCCGATCGTCGCGTTCGGCTTTCTGCTCTGTCCGTATCTCGATGCAACCTTTCACCGCGCGCGACAGGAGTCACCCACTCACCACTCGTTCGGCGTATTCGGCGTGACATTTGCGGCCATGATTGTGCTGACGCCGTTTCTCTGGTTCGGCTATGAAACACTGACAACACTGGCGCTCGCACATCTGTGTGCCCAGAGCATCTTCACCGTGGGAGCACACACGCGGGAGCTTCGCATATCACGGCTGGTCTGTTGCCCGACCCGACGCCGGCTGTACCTGGGAGTTGCCATCCTGACCGCGGCGGCGTTCCCGCTTCTGCACGTATTCATCGATGCCGACATCATGAGCGGCGAATCGATGTACCTGCGTTTCCTGGTGTTTTATGGTCTGGTCTTTCCCATGTACGTGCTGATTTTCATCGGCCGGGGGCGAACGTGGGCCCCGACGAAGCGCAATCTCATGATTGCAGGTGGTCTGGTCATACTGCTCTGCCCGTTCTATGAAGCAGCATTCATCCATCTGCGGACATGGTGGCTCATTGCGCCGATTGCACTGATCGCGCTGATTGCCTTTCGGCGCTCAATCGGCAGACCGGTCGCGCAACCGGTTGGCGCACCGATTGACCGCGATTCGAGCGGAAGCCAATGAGAAAGGGACAGTCCCTACACGGGGTGGGAACTGTCCCTTGGCATGCTTTGGATGATCAAGTTTCGGCGTGAAGAACTATCGCGCGCCGCAACACTGTTTGAACTTCTTTCCGGAACCACACGGACACGGCTCGTTTCGGCCGACGGCCGGCCCAACTCGCCGCTGCTTGACCGGTCGCTTCCCTGCGGGCGCACCGGCCTGCTGGGCTGCTTCGAGGTCACGCTCCTTCTGCGCGGCCATGCCTGCCATGGCCGCGGCCGCGGCCGTCGTCGCCGGCTGGGCGGGCGCAATCGGACGCGGCGGAGCGGGTGGAGCCGAACGCTCGGGCGATTGCTGGTGCTGTTGCGCGGCCTGCGCGGCTGGGCTCGGAACCGGACGCTGCTGCATCGGTCGTTGCGGCTGGGCGGACAGACGTGCCTTGAAGACAAGGTCCGTGACTCGATCGCGGATTGAACCCTGCATCTTGTTGAAGAGGCGCGCACCCTCCTGCTTGAACTCGATGCGCGGGTCTTTCTGACTGAACGCGCGCAGGCCGATCGAATCCTTCACCTGATCCATCGCGTAGAGATGGTCCTTCCACGCCTGGTCCAGAATCTGCAGCAGTACCCAACGCTCCAGTTGCGTCAGTTCCGAGCGGACGATCTGATGAATCTTCTCGCGCGCCACGGCGAGGGCATCAACATCGGCCTCCTTGCGTTCATCTTCACTGAGGCGCGATGCGTAATTCTCAGTAAACCACTGGTCGAGCGATTCCGCGGATCGACCGCTGGCTGCGGCTTCATTCGCGCGCTTCTCGATGCGGGCATCATCCCACGTTCGGGCGGTTTGAATCAATTCCTCACGAATCTCGCGCGGCTGACGACCGGTCAGATCCTCGAGCTTCCACTCGATGCCGTACTTCATCTTCGCCCAGAAGGCGAACTGCGCGAGCGCCCGCTGTGGATCCTGCTGCATGTTCGCAGCGGTCATTTCGAGCGCGAAGTCGATCGGATACGTGATCTCGCGTTCGCGATAGGCATGTCGCGCACGATCCATGATGATCTGCACGACGCGGCCCGTGTCCGGATGATGCGGGTCAAGCTGAAAGTCCTCGACCTTGAATTCTGTACCGAACTTGTTGTTCGCCCACTGCGCGAGTTCTTTCGCGCCGTAGTTCGGCACGAGATACTGATCAATCGGCGCGAGGTCGGTTCCGTCAATCAGACGTTCGGCGGCAGCTTCCAATCGCTTGGCGATGGCGGGCCGTTGCAGTTCACGCAACTCGTCGATCTTGACGCTGGCCTTGAATCGTGCATTCGCCCAGTCGGCAAGCCCCTTCCAGTCCCAGTCCGATGGATCCGTATCCTGCGACAGGTACTCACCCAGGGTGACGCGGATCATCTCCGCCGACTCTTCCTTGGCATCGGTCTGAATGATCTTGTAGACATCATCGCGATCCTTCTTGCGAATGCGGTCGGGATCGATCTGCGCACCGAGGTTTTCACTCACCCATTCGGTGATGCAGTTGGCCGCGTAGTTCGGATCCAGGTAGTTCGAGACCGCATCGTTCACGCTTTCATCGATGTACTCGAAGATGAGGCGCTTGATATCGCGGCCTTCGAGCACTTCCTGGCGGAGGCCGTAGAAGATTCCGCGCTGAACATCCATGATCTCGTCGTACTCGAGAATGTTCTTTCGCCAGAGGAAGTTTCGCTCTTCCACCTTTCGCTGCGCGCGTTCGACACTGCGCGAGAGCATGGGGTGCTCAATTGAATCGCCTTCCTTCATGCCCAGCCGACTGAGAAGCTTCAGCGTCGTCTCACCGGCGAACATCTTCATGAGATCATCTTCCAACGACAGGAAGAAGCGGCTGGAACCATTGTCACCCTGACGGCCGGAACGCCCGCGAAGCTGATTGTCAATTCGACGGGCCTCATGGCGCTCGGTGCCGATGACATGCAATCCGCCGAGGTCCTCGACGTTGCGGAACATGCGCAATCGGTGAAGAAGGAACGACCCGCCCTCATCGAGCGCGGAGGCAAGCGCCTCGGCGTTCATCGAACTGATCTTCTTCTCGCCCAGCGTGGTATGGTGCATTGCCCAATGACGGAAGAGGGCGAGGCGAATCTCATCATCGCTCATCGCCTCGACTTCGCTCTTCTTCAGGTCCAATTCTCGCGGCACGAGATGCCGATAGACCGCTGCGATGATCGCCTCTTCATCCATGTCGGGCGTGACATGCTTCGGGCACATGCCGCGTCGCTGCCAATGCTCGATCAGCGAGTCCTTCGAGACCTGCCCCAGCCGGATGTCGGTCCCGCGTCCAGCCATGTTCGTTGAGATCGTCACCGCACCGAGCTGGCCAGCCGCAGTGATGATGTTTGCTTCACGCTCATGCTGCTTGGCGTTCAACACTTCGTGCCGAATGTTGTGACGGCGCGAGAGCAACTCGCTCAGGTGTTCGCTCTTCTCCACGCTTGTGGTACCGACCAGCACCGGCCTGCCTGCATCGTGAAAGGCCTTGATCTCATCGACGATCGCGTTCCACTTGTCTTTCTGGCTGAGGAAGATGCGGTCCTGAAAGTCATTGCGCGCGATCGGCACGTTGGTCGGGATACAGATGACATCCAACCGGTAGATTTCGTGAAACTCCGTCGCTTCGGTGTCAGCGGTCCCGGTCATCCCCGCCAGTCGGCCGTACAGTTTGAAGAAGTTCTGAATCGTGATGGTCGCCATGGTCTGCGTCTCTTCCTTGATCTTGACGCCTTCCTTGGCTTCCACGGCCTGATGCAAACCATCCGACCATTGACGCCCCACCATCTTGCGACCGGTGTTCTGATCGACAATGACGACCCCCAACTCACCGGTCTCCGAATCTGGCGCGACGACGTAATCCCGATCGCGCTGGTACACCGTGTGCGCCCGAATCGACTGTTCGAGCAGGTGCGGAACATCAATATTGTCACCGACGTAGAACGAACCGATGCCCGCGATCTTCTGCGCTTCGGAGATACCTTCGTGCGTCAGCGTCGCGCGTTTCTTGTCCATTTCGACTTCGTAGAACTGGATGAATCGATCGCGTTCCGCTTCAAGTTGCGGCAGCTTTGACTTGGCCTCTTCAAGCTTCTGCTTCAGTTCCGGGACTTTCCCCTTCTCGCGCGCGTTGCGGATGTCGCCTTCCAGGCCGGAGATTTCCACCAGGCAGGATTGCACGCGCTGGTCGGCCTTATTCCAGTCCTTTTGCCGCTCGACAAGCTCACGCGCCAACCGGTCCGCCAGGTCGTAGCGCGGCTGATTCTGATGGGCCGGGCCGGAAATGATCAGCGGCGTGCGCGCTTCGTCGATCAGCACCGAGTCCACTTCGTCCACGATCGCAAAGTGCCGGCGCTTCTGCACCTGCTCCTGAACGCTCATCTTCATGTTGTCGCGCAGATAGTCGAAGCCGAACTCTGCGGTCGTCCCGTAGACCACATCGCAGTCATACGCAGTCTTCTTCTCCATCGGCGATTGCATGTGCATGGGGTGGATCGCGCCGACCGTCAGCCCCAGCGCGCGGAAGAACGGAAATGTCCAGTCACGGTCACGCTGCACAAGGTAGTCATTGACCGTCACCACGTGCACCTGCTTGCCCTGCAAGACCGCAAGCAGCGCCGCCAGCGGGGCCACAATTGTTTTGCCCTCACCGGTCTTCATTTCCGCGATGCGCCCTTCGGAGAGCACGATCGCACCGATGATCTGGACGTCGAACGGCCGCGCCCGGTACGGCGGCTTTGATTCGGGGTACAGCTCGCGCACTTCGTCGTAGAGCCCGTGCGGAATCTCCACGAACATCCACGAGGGAATGTCCGCGTGACAACCCAGAAACTCCCCTTCCGGCTTTGCGGATTCGGTCTCGGCAATCTTCTTCTGTACGTCGTCGAACAGCCGCCGACCCTTTTCCGACAGTCGCGATGCATCGAACTTCTGATCCGGATTGAAGATGTTTCGAATGCCGACGGCACGATCCATCGCCTCTCGACCGACGGCGAAGATTTCCGGCGTCAACTGCTCAACCGAGCCGCCCCGGGACAGTTCTTCGCGCAGATGCCCCACTCGTTCGCGCAGCTCAGCGTCGGTGAGTTGACGGATCTTCGCCTCGAACGAGTTCACATCATCCACCACGCGCAGATACCGCTTGACCATGCGGTCATTGCGTGTGCCGAACACTTTCTTCATCACGGTACCGATAACGGGAACGCCCATGACACTACCTCTTGCTGTCTTTTCGTTGGTGCGAGTTCATCGCAATGACTGACGGGAATCGGCCCCCGAAGCAGAAGTGTCCGCTCCGGATGCCTTCAGCGCGGCCGAACGGCATCGCGCACATCATCAACCGGCGTGCTCGCGTAACGAACGCGCCGATGATCATCAGTCAGCAGGTTGGCGGGGGAAGATCGAGCAATCGCTCCGCGAGCGGGCGAGGCGCAGGAATCGCATCCTCATCGGCCCGCACACTCAGTCCGACGGTCTGGCTGGCCGTTGCATCAAAGCATGCCGGGCCCGTCGCGGTTGTCTGCAGTTCATCAGCCCCCAGCAGGTCTCGGGCAGCGGCCTTGACTGCGGCGGCCACAATCCGGGCCGGATCCGCCTCGCGCATCGCTTGCCGCACATCGCCCGGGCGCATGGACGTTGCCTGTCCGTTGGCAGCCACCATCGTGACCGCCAGCAGCGCCAGCACCACCACCGCGGCCGGGGCGGTGCTCGACACGGTTGAACGCTGATCGCCGGACTTTTGGCTCTTGAGAACCATCGGGTGGTACTACAAGTATCGGCAGGTCGATGTTCGCAGGCAACCGAAAGCTGGGAATCGCTCACCCGGGTCCAATATCCGCTGCTCTCACCGTAGAATGATCCATGGATGTACTCGACGAGGTTCAGAACTCAGCAATAACGCATGCCGAAGCCGGGAACGCGATGCGTCTGCGCGTCACCGGAATGTCGTGTGCCGGGTGCGCAGCGACGATTCAGCGGGCTTTGGAAGGGCGTCATGGCATTTCGTCGGCCAGTGTGAGCGTGACCGCGGGGGTGGCCAGCATCGAAGGCCAGGAGCTGAATGCGGAGGAGATCATCCGCACGATCCGCGAAAAGGGATTCGATGCCGAGCCGATCGAGGCGACGACATCGGTACACGATCAACGGAGTGACATTGAGAAGAAGCAGGCCGCCACCGAACGCATCTGGCGTTATCGGGCGATCGTCGGACTCGGCCTGTGGGTTCCGCTCGAGTCACTACACTGGATTGGCCATTGGCTTCACTGGCACGGACCGTGGATGAACTGGCTGATGTTCATCGGTTCATCGATCATCATCGTGTTCGCCGGCTCGGGGTTCTATCGCTCGGCGTGGAAGGCCGCGACCAAACGCACAACCAACATGGACACGCTGATCGCGCTCGGGGCGACCACCGCGTACATCTACTCTGCGATTATCTTCTTCGGCGGGCTTGAGCTGACCGCCTACTTTGCTGAAGCGGCTGGTTTGCTCGGCATCGTCAGTCTCGGTCATTGGTTCGAGGCGCGCGCCAGCGCTCGCGCCGGTTCAGCCGTGCGGGAACTCCTGAAACTGCAGCCCGAGACCGCGGAAGTCGAACAACCCGATGGAACGATTCACACGATTGCGAGCGCTGATGTTCCCCGCCGCGCGCGGATCATCATTCGCCCCGGGGGGCGCGTCCCGGTCGATGGCGTCGTAATCGACGGTTCCTCAGCGGTGGATGAATCAATCGTGACCGGTGAGTCGATCCCGGTCGAGAAATCGCGCGGCGATTCGGTCAGTGCCGGTTCGATGAACACCACGGGGCGGTTGATCCTTGAAACCAGTGTTGACGGCCGGCACACCACGATCGCGCGCATCGCCGACCTCGTGCAGAAGGCCCAGACCAGCCGCGCGCCGATTCAGCGCCTTGCCGATCGAATCTCATCGATCTTCGTCCCGACGGTCCTTGTGATTGCTTTCGCTACGTTCACCGGCTGGTGGTTGGCGGGTGACATTCCGACCGGTGTCATTTCCGCGGTGACGGTGCTCATCATTTCCTGCCCGTGCGCGCTGGGTCTGGCGACGCCGATGGCAGTCATGGTCGGTACCGGTGCGGCCAGCAAACGTGGAATTCTCATCAAGCGTGCCGAATCGCTCGAACGCATCGGTCGAGCAGATCGCATCATTTTCGACAAGACCGGGACTCTGACCGAAGGCACGCCGAAGGTCACGGACCTCGCGCCCGCAGCGGGATACGACAACGATGTGCTGCTTCGCCTTGCCGCCTCCGCTGAAGCGCCCAGTGAGCACCCGATCGCGAAGGCCATTGTCGCAGCAGCCCACGAGCGCGGCCTGAAACTCGATCAAGTCGAGGCGTTCACCGCGCTTCCCGGGGTGGGTGTCAGGGGTCGTCTCAACGGCCAATCGATCACCGTGGAGCGCGATGAGCACGCAACCGCTCGCGTCGTACTTGATGGTGAAAGGATCGGCACGATTACATTGACGGATCGGCCCCGGCCTGATGCGCAGCGCGCCATCACTGAATTACAGCAACTGGGAATGCGCACGATGATGCTTTCCGGGGATCGGAAGGACACCGCTGAGCGAATCGGGCGCGAGCTGGGAATTGCGCCGGATGACATTCGCGCAGAAGTGACCCCCGATCAGAAGGCGGAGTACGTTCATGCGATGGATGGGGAGACGATCATGGTCGGCGACGGTTTGAACGATGCCGCCGCCCTGGCCGCAGCGGGAACGGGAATCGCCATGGCCTCGGGAACGAACATCGCCATCGAGTCTGCCGCGGTGGTGATCCCGGGTGATCAGGTGCGCGCTGTCCCGACCCTGGTTCGACTTTCACGGCAAACGTTGCGAACGATCAAGCAGAACCTGTTCTTCGCCTTCATCTACAATGCTTCGGCAATCCCCCTGGCCGCGTTCGGAATGCTGGGCGAGTACGGCCCTCTCTGGGCGGCCATGGCCATGGGGTTGAGTGATATCACCGTCATCGGCAACGCCCTGCGTCTGAAACGTCGCCTGGAGGGCTGGAACTGATCGGCCGGCCGGTGCGTGGTCGGAATCGGGTAAACCAGGCAAGCGAAAACGACCTTACCCCGAGGCGATTTCCCTTCAAAGCGGACGGAACAGCCGATACAGTGAATCAAGCAGATGGATCCCTCCGTCCGTCGAGCCATGTCCCCGGCCTTGTATGCGGCCGCAATAGCGATGCGTTCAGCGTCGTTGAGACTTGGTGACCGATTCGGAGTGATCGTGGTGTGGTTCGTCTTGAGGAGTAAGCGATGGCCGACAGTTCTCTTCGACCCCTTCCGCGTGAGGAGTTTGATTACTGGAAGGCGCAGCATCTCCTGAACCGAGCCGGTTTCGGGGGCACGCCGATGCAGGTCCGCGCGCTGGCGGACATGGGGTTGAACGACGCGGTTGATTACATCGTTGATTTTGAGGGGATCTCCTTCGAGTCGGTCACGGAGGATGAATTCGACCGAAACATCATGCGCCCCCCCACGCCGGATGAGGTGCGCATGGCCCGTGAAGCGCGGCAGAGCAACAACGAGGCAGTACTCGGACAGATCCAGGCGGAACGGCAGCGCCGACAGGTGGCTGACCGAAGGCAGGTCGCCGAACTGCAGAAATGGTGGCTGCGACGGATGATCATGTCACCGCGCCCACTTGAAGAGAAACTCACGCTCTTCTGGCACGGCCATTTCGCGACCGGGTACCGCGCGATAGAAGACAGTTTTCACATGTTTCAGCAGAATCAGCTCTTCCGCGCCTACGCGGTCGGAGATTTCAAAGAGCTGACGCACCGGATCATCCGCGATCCGGCGATGATTGCGTATCTGAACAACAATCAGAACCGCCGGCAGGCGCCGAATGAGAACCTTGCGCGGGAACTCATGGAACTCTTCACCCTCGGTGAAGGGAACGCCTACACCGAACGCGATATCAAGGAAGGCGCGCGGGCGCTCACCGGCTACACGTTCTACGACGATGAGTTTCGATTCATCCCCGAGCAGCACGATCCCGGCGCGAAGCGCATTCTCGGCGCCAGCGGACGCTTTGACGGGGATGGTTTCCTTGATGTCATCTTCCGCCGGGATGAGTGCAGCCAGTTCATCTGCTACAAGCTGTACCGGTACTTCGTGAATGATCTGCCCGGAACGCCGGAGAAGCCGACGCAGGAGTTCATCCTTCGGCTGGCGGCTGAGTTCCGCAAATCAAAGTTTGAACTCAAACCCGTGCTGAAGACGCTGTTCCGTTCGCGGCATTTCTTTGATGCGGAGAACACATCGTCCCTCGTCAAGAGCCCCCTGCAACTCATCGTGCAGGCAATCCGCTCGCTGCACACACCGACCCGCGATATGAGCGTGCTGGTCAGTGCCGCGGATCTGATGGGGCAGAACCTGTTTCAACCGCCCTCCGTCAAGGGCTGGGATGGCGGACGGGCGTGGATCAATACCTCGACGCTGTTCGTCCGACACAACATGCTCATCTACCTGCTCACGGGTCAGCGGCCGAACGCTTACAACTGGCAGGCGGATACAACCACGTACAATGCCATGCACCTGGTGGAAGAGCTGAAGTCGCCTGACAGCCGACTGCCGGTGAGCGAAACGGTTCACTATCTTCTTCGGTTCTGCTTCGGGACCGAGCCGCATCCGGATCGACGCACGGCTTTGGTTCAGTTTGTCGAACAGCACGGTGGACGCATCGATAACGACATGATGATCGCCCTGCTCTCACTGATTACCGCGATGCCCGAGTATCAGCTCTGCTGATTCGTTTCTTGCACGAAGGTTGACCCCCATGAGCGAACAACACGCATTCACCCGACGATTCTTTCTGAAGCAGGGCCTCACGCTCGCCTCCGCAGCGGCGACGGTGCCGTACTTCATCCAACAGTCCGCCATGGGCATGATGCTTCCCTTCGGGTCGATGGTCTCTTCCCGGCCGGGCGTTGCGGAGGACCGAATCCTCGTGGTCGTACAGCTCGGAGGCGGAAACGACGGTCTGAACACCGTCATTCCATTCGGCGATTCAAACTACTACAACCTTCGGCCGGGGCTCGCGATCCAGGCACCGAACGGAAGACCGCAGGGCAACATTCAGCCGGCCCTTGGGGTGGATGAGCGCACCGGGATCGGCCTGCATCCTTCGATGGCTCCGTTCAAGGAACTGATGGATGAAGGCGTTGCCTCGATCGTTCAGGGTGTTGGGTATCCGAACCCGAATCGATCGCATTTCACTTCCATGGACATCTGGCACACCGCGAATCCCCATGCGCAGGGGAACGGCTGGATCGGTCGCTACTTCGACAACACCTGCAACGGCACTCCGGTGCCGGAAGGCGCTGTCTCCATCGGTCGTACTGCGCCCCTGGCGATGCACGGTGATATTCAGAAGCCCATTTCGTTCGAGTCGGCTGAACTCTTCCGCTGGCTGGGCGATGAGTTGAACCACACGATGGGCGATGCGTACGAGAAGATCAATCGCGGCGGGCAACTCGACGGCATCGAGACTGATTCACAGCTCGGGTTCCTCATGCGCACTTCGCTCGATGCGCAGGTCGCCAGCGATCGAATTCGCGCTGCGGTCGCCCGAACGCCGCTCGTTCAGTATCCGGCGAACGGCCTCGCCCGACAATTGCAGATGGTTGGCGCGATGATTCGCGCAGAGATGTCAACCCGCGTTTACTACGTCACCATTTCCGGCTTCGATACCCATGCCAACCAGGCGAACGCGCACGCCAATCTACTGACGCAGGTTGCATCATCACTCAATGCGTTTTACCGCGATCTCAAGGCCCAGGGCAGCAGCGGACGAGTGCTGACCATGGTGTTCTCCGAGTTCGGGCGGCGCGTGCGCATGAATGCATCGGGCGGAACCGATCACGGAACGGCGGCTCCGATGTACCTCGTCGGCGACATGGTTCGACCGGGCCTGCTCGGACAGCATCCATCGTTGACCGACCTCGATCAGGGTGACCTGAAGTTCAATGTCGATTTCCGGTCGATTTACGCG
The DNA here is from genome assembly GCA_965651255.1 of uncultured Phycisphaerales bacterium. Classification (GTDB taxonomy): domain Bacteria; phylum Planctomycetota; class Phycisphaerae; order Phycisphaerales; family SM1A02; genus CBFGRU01. Next base: position 5,172 of record CBFGRU010000006.1, on the reverse strand, counting down.
GGCATCCTGGAGGACTGGATGAAATCGCCGAGTGAAAAGATTCTCGGCGGTTCGTTCCGCAAGGCCAACATCATCGCGACCGCGTAACGAATCTACTGCGACTCGCCCATCACTCCGACACCGGCGATGAACGCCTCCAGTGCGGCGACGACGTCGCGTTTCGCCTCGTCCAGCGATTTCCTGAGGCGCAGCCCCGCGGCGTTCGCATGACCGCCGCCGCCGAGCGTCCCGGCGAATTTGTTGACATCAACAAATGGTGCGCCGCTTCGGCGCGGGGGCTTCGAGCGCAGACTGAACTTGGTCTCGCCGTCTCTCTCGCCGCTGATGACCATCGTGCACTCGACCGTCGCCACTTCCATGGGGATGTTCACCAGACCGGTCAGCTCATCCGGCGTGATGCCGAGTTCGCGAAAGTCCGTGGGTGTGACCGTCATGACCGCCGCGCGGTCGTTGGCGATCAGTTCGAGTGATTTCAGCATGCGCTGCATCAGTCGCAACCGCGCGGGGCGATGCGTCTCCTCCAACGTGCGGTACAGCCGGCTCTTGTCAACACCACAGGCAAGCAGCGTTGCGGCGCACTGGAACGCGGCGGCATCGGCGCTTTTGAATCGAAACCAGCCGGTGTCGGTCGCAAGTCCCGTGAAGAGCGCTTCGCCGATACTGAACTCTTCGCCCGTGATCGCGACCCCCCATTCGTCCATGACCTCAGCGATCAATTGCGTTGTCGAAGCACAATCGGTCCTGACCAGTCGCCACGCGCCCAGGTCATCGCCGTTCAGGTGATGATCGATCATCAACGTTCGGTCGCGGCGCGACTGCAGCCAGTCGGCAAACGGCCACACCTGGGCGAGAGCGCCGGTATCACAAAGCACAATCAGGTCGAACGAATCGTCATCTGGTATCGCCTCGGGAGAGGCAACATGCGACCATTTCTCATGCGGTGCGATGAGCGACCGCAGCGAGGCGCTGAACGGACCTGCGAGCCAGCACTCGGCATGCGCACCGCCCTGCCTCGCCGCGCGCAGTATCGACAGAACCGACCCGATCGCGTCACCATCGGGCTTCTGGTGGGTCAGGCATAACACGCGCTGCGCCGACTTCAGTCGATTGGCGACTTCTTCAACGGTTGTGTTGCTCTCTGCGTAGACAAACTCGCTCATGCCGTCTCCAGAAGTGAACCGTACGCCATGCGTACGCGGTCGATATCACGATGCAACTGCTGTACCAGCGGCTCGATGCCGGGATACTGCATCTGGTCCCGCAGCCAGGCGCCGAACGACAGGCGAAGCGTCCAGCCGTATTCATCGAGCGAGCCATCATAGTCAAGCAGAAACGCTTCACAGGTGCGCTGCGTTCCCGCGAACGTCGGGTTCGTGCCCACACTGATGGCCGCGAGATGCGCAGCGCCCGTCGGCAGGACCGCGCGACCGGCGTACACCCCGTCCGCCGGTACCTGCCGGTCAGACACATCCAGATTCATCGTGGGAAACCCGATCGTCCGCCCCCGCTGCTGACCTCGTTCGACCGTCCCGATCATTTCATACGCACGCCCGAGCAATCGCGCTGCATCGACGACCCGCCCGCGTTCGAGCAGCCACCGGATCAACGAACTGGAGACCCGCACCAGGGAGTGATCAGTCACCTCGACTTCAACCGCCGGCACGATCACGGGCTCAAAGCCGAACCGCGGGCCCAGGTCACGAAGCGTCTCGATCGACCCCGCCCTTCCTCGACCGAAGTTGAAATCAGCGCCTTCCACAATGAAAGATGGATGATTCTGATCGCACATTCGGCGGAGGAATTCCTCGGGAGAAAGGCCCAGCAGGGCCGGTTCCGGCTTGAGGCGTGTGACCTCATCGGCCCCCAATTCCCGGAGCCACCGTTCGCGCTGGGCGAAGGTGCTCAGCCGAGTCGGCGCCCACGCCGGGCGCAACACGGTCAGCGGATGAGGGTCAAAGGCCATCGCCACCACACGGCCGGCCCCACCAACCCGGGCGCGGGCCTCGGCGATGAGGGCGCTGTGCCCACGGTGCACACCGTCAAAGTTCCCGATTGTCACTGCCGTCTGGTGGTTCATCACTCTCGCGGGGAACTGGCCCCAATTCCGCCTCTCTGAATGCGGTCCGTCTTGATTGCCAGGGTGGTCGATGCTAATGAATCTGAATGCCATCGTCACCCCCTGCCCCCGTCATCAAGCCCGATGAACCACAGATTCTCATCGACCAGCTCCTCAGCGGATTCCGCGAGACCGCGGAAGAGGTCGTTCCGTGGTTCGTCGATCAAATGCCGCTGGTGTACTTCCAGGACACCGATCATGCCACGCGCCTGACTCACCTGCGAGCGATTATTGCCGCCAAGGCATCGGGTCAGCCACCGGCACTGACCTTACGCAGTGAAGATGAATCACAGTGGACGTACGTTCGCCCGCAGGATTATCCCGGCGTTCTGGCCGACGTGGTCCGCCAGCTGCCGAATGATCGTCCCCTGCGCGCGGCAAAGATTCACACCGCGCGCGATGGGCAACTCGTGGTCGATGTGTTCGAGTTCGGTGAACGCCAGAGCTTCGACCCGAACGATCCCGCCCAGGCAGAGAAGCTCAATCAGACGATTGCGTTCGCACGCCAGAATCTGCCCTCCTGGTCGGAAGAGCAAATCCGCGAACACTTCACCAAATGCGCATCGGATTACATACTCACGATCACGCCGATTCGCATGTGCGCCCACTACGAGCTCTTCCGAAGGGTCAGCGGCACGGATGGAACGGCCGTTCTGCTCGAGCCCGAGCGCGATCCCAGTTTCAGCCGCATCGTTGTCGCCGTCGGTAACTCCCGCACGCGCACCATGCTGGAGCGCATCGCGCACCGTCTCAGCCGCGCCCCGGTGAATGTGCATCGAGCCCATCTGGATCTGATTCAGGATCCCCCGCACGGCCAGATCTCGCTGCTCTCGTTCGTCGTTTCTGCACCCGACGGTGGTGCGATTGACCCAGACGGTGAACTCTGGTGGAAGCTTCGTAAGCAACTGCTGCGCGTGAAGTGGTATGACGACATGGTGCTGGCGCTCAGCGCGCGACAGCCGGACCTGCGACTGGTCGTCGCTGAGATCATCTACGCGCTCGCGAATCTCGCGCACCAGGTGCTCGTGAAGATCAACCCCTATGCCTTTGCGCGCGACCGCATTTACCGTCTCGTCGAGCGGCATCTCACACAGAGTTCTGCGATCGCGGAGTTGTTTGAAGCACGTTTCGATCCCGATGCGCGGCTTGATGATGTGGAGTTTGAACGCCGCGCGGCGCAGATCATCGCCGACATGGAGGCCGAGGTCGATCTGGAGGATGCTCGAACATTGCTTTCGCGCATGCTGGAAGCGGTCCGGGCGTCGTTGCGTACGAATCTGTTTCTCGAAGATCGCTATTGCCTCGCGATTCGGGTCGATCCGGCGTTTCTGACCGGGTCTGAACGTGAAGAGTTGCCGTACGGCGTGTTCTTTGTCCACGGCCGCGCATTCAACGCATTCCATGTACGGTTTCGCGATATCGCGCGCGGAGGTGTGCGGGCAGTCTGGCCGCTCGGGCTTGAACAGCATGCGCGCGAAACCGAACGCCTTTACGACGAGGCATACGGTCTGGCCTTCGCGCAGCAATTGAAGAACAAGGACATTCCTGAAGGCGGGTCCAAGGCCGTCGTGCTGGTCGAACCGGGCGAGAGCGTGCCGCGCTGCGTCAAGGCGTTTGCCGATGGCCTGCTCGATCTGATTACCCCCGACCCCAAGACACGCGAGCGCGTCGTGGACCTGTTCGGAAAGGAAGAGCTGCTTTATCTCGGTCCGGATGAGAACATCACTCCCGACCTGATCGAGTGGATCGTCGAACGGGCGCGCCGGCGCGGCTATCCGCTGCCGAACGCGATGATGAGTTCCAAGCCCGGTGCCGGGATCAACCACAAGCAGTACGGCGTCACAAGCGAAGGCGTCACCGTGTTTCTCGATGTGGCGCTGCGCTACATCGGCATCGATCCGACCCGTCAGCCCTTCACGGTCAAGATCACCGGCGGACCGGACGGCGATGTCGCCGGCAACGAGATTAAGATTCTTCACCGCGAGTACGGTGAGAACGCGAAGATCGTGGGCATCGCCGACGGCAGCGGCTCGGGCGAAGACCCGGATGGTCTCAACCACGAAGAGCTTCTGCGCCTGGTGAGGCATTCGCTCCCGATCAGCTCGTTCGATCGCGCCAAGCTCGGTCCGCGCGGCCGCATTGTTCGCGTCGATGAACCCGATGGATTCCACCGTAGAAACACGATGCACAATCGTGTGATTGCCGATGCGTTCATTCCCGCGGGGGGACGACCGCGCACAATTCACCTCGGGAACTGGCGTCAGTACCTTACGCGCGAAGGTGAGCCAACCAGCAAGGTCATCGTCGAAGGCGCCAACCTCTTCCTCACGCCAGAGGCGCGGCGCGAGCTGTCTGATTGCGGCGTCGTCATCCTGAAAGATTCTTCCGCAAACAAGTGTGGCGTCATCTGCTCAAGCTACGAGATCATTGCGAGTATGCTCGTCAGCGAAGAAGAGTTCCTTGCCAACAAGAGCCGCTTTGTCGAGGAAGTCCTGACGAAACTTCGATTGCTGGCACGGCGTGAGGCGGAACTTCTCTTCCGCGAACATCGCCGCAGCCCACAGGTGCCCTTGCCCGAGACGAGCATTCGTCTCAGCCGAATCGTGATTCGCGCCAGTGATGCGATCGAAGCGGCCATCAACGACCTGCCCGAGAAGGACCTGCCGCTCATTCGACAGCTTGTGCTCGACCATCTGCCACCCGTTCTCGTGGAACTGGCCGGTGAACGGTTGTGGAGCCGCCTGCCGAAGAGCTACCTGAACTGGATGATGGCTGCCTCACTCGCCACGCGGATTGTGTACCGGGAGGGTCTTGCCTTCCTGGAAGAAATGCCCATGGCAGCGATTGCCGATCTTTCGTTCCGGTACCTGCGGCAGGAACGGGAAACCGACACCTTGCTGGATGAGATTCGCGGTTCAACGCTGCCCCATCGCACGCGACTGGTCGAATTGCTCGAACGCTCGGGCACCCGTGCCGGCCTCGGCGATGTTGAGTAGTCGCGCTGCGTTGAACACGGGACACCCTGACACTCATGGACGGGTGGGCGCCCCGCCGCC
>CBFGRU010000005.1:0-32496 GCA_965651255.1 uncultured Phycisphaerales bacterium | reverse complement strand
AAGGCGCGTGCGTTCCGCGACGGCGAACCAAGTCCCCTCATCGCGGAGCGATCATTCATGGGCTATCAACGAAAAGACTTGCGACCGCCGATCGTGTTCATTCGTGAGCCGGATCCCGGGCTGCGCTACCGCGTCTTCGAAGGCGGCTGGCAGACGCTTGATCAGTTCGACGAACAGCGTACACCCGTGAAGGAAGGCATTACGTCGAACATCTCAATCGAACCGCGCTCGCGCGAGGAACATGTGGCGATTGCGTTTGATGGGGTGATCTCTGTCCCCGAGGACGGCCTCTACACGTTTTATCTGACGAGTGATGATGGTTCGCGGTTGTGGTTTGGCGATGATCCCCTGATCGACCACGATGGGCTGCACGGCATGGAAACGAAGCACGGAACGATTGGTCTGCAGGCCGGGTATCACTTCGTAAAGGTGCGCTGGTTCAACGCGGCGGGTGGCAAGGGGCTGCGGCTTGAGTGGGAAGGGCCGAGTATTCCGCGCGCGGTCGTTCCTGCTGATGCGTGGGCGCATTGAGCGAGGAGATTCGGCGATGAACGCGGGGAGCGCTGTTGCATGAAAGTCTTTCGTGTCGAACTCCACGGTCATCGCGTGGAACTGCGCTACGGTGACTGGGGCGGGCAGCGCGTGCTCGTGAACGGTGCGATCGTGAGCGACCGGCCGTTTGCGGGTTGGAAGAACGATTCACACTTCTTTGACATTCTGGATGAGGATGGCAGAACCCACCACATCGAAGTTCGCTTGCGCGATCTGTCGAAGCTCGGCCTCGGGAAGTATGTCGCGGTCGTGAATGTCGACGGTGTCGAGCGTTGTTGCCTGCAGCCGATGAATCCCGATGATCGTTCCGACCGCTGCGCGAATTGTGGGTACTCGCTTGTCGGAGCTCTGCCGGAGAACGGCGAAGTCCGCTGCCCCGAGTGCGGCCGTCACACGCCGGTGAGCATGCTGGAGTTACCAAAGGGGAGCACAGACACGTCCGATCCGGCGAATCAGCGAGGGTGAATCTCGGAGCGTTTCTGGTATGATGGATTGTTGTCCGCACGTGGCCGTGCGGATAATTGAGCGAAGGGGTTCGCTACGGGAGGAATCATGACAACCTTGAAGCAACAGAATGCGCGTCGGTTCAGTCACCTCGTTCAGGTCTGCGCCCGAATGGCATGCATTGTCGTCTTGGCGTTCGGAGTTGCGTCCGAAGCATTGGCGCAGGATGACGCGCCTGGAGATCCGTCGCTTGAACAGGTACTGGAAGCCCAGTATGAGGCGTTACTGAAGCAGATTCGCGCTTCGATGCCGGATATGTCGGTAGACACACCGAAAGAGGTCAGCGCCAAACGTGCCGCGGTTCGTCAATTGCTCGGTCAACACCAACAGCAAGTCATGGCCTTGGCGGGTGACATTTCCGTCTTCGGTGTCGATTACGTCCAGTTCCAGTATGACACCGCACCGCGACTCACCGGGCGGGTGTTGCGGGTCGGGCCGAATGATGTTTTTACGAACATCGAAGATGCGATCGCCGCCGTTCAACCCGGTGACACGGTACTGCTAGCCGATGGTGAACACATGATCAGTCAGAGGACGATCATGCAGATGCGAGGGCGACCGCTGGTCGATGTGCAGTTTGTCGGCAACGGGTCGGAGGTGTGCACGCTTAAGATCGGCTACTCAATTGACGGCGCGGTTCGCGTCCGAATGCGCGGCCTGACCCTGGATGGTGACAACAATTCATATTTCGATCTACGCAGGGACGGTAGCGTTCAGATCATTGATTGCATCGTGACCAACTACAACTCGGGCGCCGGCGGATCGAGCGGAATCAATGGTGGCGACAATACCACGTGGCTGTTCGAGCGGACGACATTCAACGGGGGACCCGGTAGGGCAGGAGGACGTGGCCGCGGTGGGAATGCGTTTGATATGCGCGGCGATCCAATGATGTACGTGCGTCAATGCCAGTTCATTGACAACTCAGAGATATCTCGAACAAGCGGCATCGAGACGTACGACTCGTGCGTAGCGGTCGACAGTCTGAATCATTCCTTCGGTGTGATGGTTTACGGCGGTTCGGTGGTCTCGTTTCGAGAGAACCAACTTCCGTCAAACGGGAAGACAAGGGAATTCAAGTTGGCCACAGACGACCGCATGGTCATCGATGCAGCTCTCGGGGAAAACGTCGAACTCGATGCGTTCTCGCGCAGGGTTGTTGAATCGCTGCGCCTTGATCGAAGGCCTACGTACTGGATCGGATTGCTGCGCCACTCCGAGCCGGAGGTGCGCCGCGCTGCGGCGGAGAAGGTCCGTACGCTGCTCGCGCCGGATGATATTGAGCTACCCGAGCAGCCGGGTGATGTGAACGATCTCACGAATCTCAACGCTGCAATGGAAGCGGAGTCGCTATTCGCTGATGTTATCGAGTGGTACGAGAGCGTGAAGAATCACTTGGAGTGGGAGGATGCCGCTGGACGGTGGGTCGAGAAGAATTCTCGTGTGCCGAATCAAACGGGTGAGGCACGCTGAGCGCCATTGTGGTCAGTCGAAGTAATGTCATGATCGTGTTCCTGCTGTTCGTCGTTGCTCTGGCGATTGGGGCGGCGGTGAACGTGTATGTGGTCTACCGACTGGCGCAGGACATGAACTCGATGCTGGGTGATCCGTCTTTGCCGCGATGGTCGCACGGCCCGGATTCGAACGCATGGTACTGGCGCGAACGCACGGCACGGGGGGTGCAGCAAATCGACGGGCTCGGGACGAGTCGCCGCGTCTCCGCGGGCCAGCGCGGAGCGGACCGGGCCATGCCGCCCGTGTGGTCAACGATGATCGTGCTCCCTACCGACGGCGAAGTGAATCTTGAACGAAAAGAGTTTGCTGTCGGCTGGCCTTATCCGGCACTCGCGTCCAGGCTTGAGCGTAACGCACAGACCGCCGCGATGGGTCGCCCAAGGCCGGCTTGGACGATAGTTGATGGTCGCGAGATTCCCATCGAGGATCCACAGCGACGCATGCTGGCCACCATAACTGGCCAGATTGACGTCATGCCGACGCGCCCGATCTGGGGTGGTCTTCTGTTGAACAGCGTGCTCTTCGCGCTTCCCGTGTGGCTCGGGTGTCTGCTCATTGCAGCCATCATCGCGTTTGGTCCGCGGCGGTGGTGGCGGAAGAAGCGCGGCTGCTGTCCGCGCTGCGCGTACGACCTGCGTCACGACTTCGCGACAGGTTGTCCGGAGTGCGGGTGGAATCGCGCGGCGGCTGCGTCTGCCACGCCCTGATGTCAATCAAGCACCGACTCGCCTTCGCGCGCTGCGAGTTCCGAGTAGATCGCGCTGAGTCGTTTCGTCATCGGGCCGATTGCACCGCTGCCGATCGTGCGCCCGTCAACGCGCGTGACGCCGGCGAGTTCACCCATCGTCCCGGTGCAGAACATCTCATCCGCGCGGTAGACCTCTGTCAGCGAGAGGTTCTTCTGCACGACCGGAATGTTGTGCGCGGCACAGAGTTCAAGCACGGTTTCGCGTGTGATGCCTTCCGGGCATGCTTCATCGGATGAAGTGTACAGTGTGCCGTTGTGCACGAGGAAAATGTGCGTCGCGTTCGTCTCGGCAATGAATCCATTCCGGTCGAGCATGAGCGCATCGTCAGCGCCGGCGGAGTTCGCTTCGATCTTTGCGAGGATCGATTGAATGAGATTGCAGTGGTGGATCTTGGGGTCGAGACAATCCGGCGGAAAACGGCGCACGGAACTGGTCATCAGCGACAACCCACCTTTGTCGTATACCGGCGGCTTGTGCTCCGCGAGAACGATGAGGGTTGAGCCAGACTGATTGAGGCGTGGATCCATGCCGCTGGTGATCTTCACACCGCGGGTCAGGGTCAGGCGAATGTGCACGCCGTCGGTCATCGCGTTCGCTTCGAGTGTGCGACGAATCTCCCGTTTGATCGCGTCGTGCGACGGAATGTCCGAGAATGCAAGTGCCAGCGCACTCGAGCGCAGTCGATCGAGATGCGCGGTGAGGCGGAAGATACGGCCGTTGTACAAACGCAACCCTTCCCAGACTGCATCGCCACCTTGTACCGACGAGTCGAACGGGCTGAGTCCGGGCTCGTTCCGGTGAATGAGCCGGCCGTTGACGTTGTACACGAGGTCGCGGTTTTTCGCGTTAAAGGTTTGGAGCATGGTGTGTCATCGCAGTCGATTCTGGTAAAGCGTTTCGTAGTGTGTCATGCATTCATCCAACAGTTCTGCCAGTTCATCCGGCACCGGTTCGTTCTTCGGCGCGTATGGCTGGAAACCGGTTGAGCGCTCAACGCTGGCGTACCAGTGTTTCGCCCAGATGCCATCGGATTCGCGGGGGCCGGCCGGCCAGTGCAGCATGCGTTCATCGAACGGAATGCCGATGACCTCGCAGAGTGCACTCAGCAGGCGGCGCGGGCTCTCCAGCACATCACGCGAATCGAGCACTGGTGGCACGTGGCCGGTGTCTGCCTGGATCTTTCGGAACAGCAGAACCTGTTGCGGCAGGCCGGTTTCCTCGACGGTGGGATTCGGAATGTTCTTCACGAGCGAGGTGAGCATCTCACGCGGATCGCGGATAAGGAACACGTGTGTAAGTTGGCTGAGCCAGTCGAGTTTGATCTCCGGCAGCAGGTGGTGGGCCATGTGCTTCTGGTAGAAGATGGACTTGCCCGCGGGAAGCGGTGCAAGGAGTTCGGCGACGACTGTTCGCCAATCGGTCTCGTGGTGTGCGAGCACTTCATCACGACCGGGATGATTGTGTCCGGTGACGAGCAAGTAGTGCGCATAGAGCGGCTCGTCGATCACGATGGTGTCGGCGCGATTCTCCCAGGCGCGCATCATGGCAGTGGAAATGTTGCGCGGGCCGGACCACATGGCAAGATGCACGGTCATGTGTCAGTCGATCCTGTTGCCAAGCGCGATCTGCAAACAAACAGGGCGAACGATTGGACTCGTTCGCCCTGCAACATCGTGTCGCGTCGATTGATGCCGCGGAGGTCAATCCTCGTACTCTTCATCTTCCCATTCTTCATCGAAGTCGATGTCCTCCGGGGCAATCAGCTTGGTGCCGACTTCGGCAGCGAATGGTCGCCAGTGAGCGGCAATCCTGGTGGTGATTTCACCCGGTTCGCCGGACCCAACGGCCTTCCCATCGAGTGAGATTACCGGTGTCACTTCGCGCAAGGTGTCGGCCAGGAACATCTCTTCCGCTTTGGCCAGATCCTTGACCGCAAACGTCTTTTCCTCGCACTTGATTTCGAGGCGCTTGCAAAGATCAATGACCCCCTGCCGGCAGACGAGTTCCGAAGCGGTAGCCCGCGGCGAGACATACACATTGCCGCCCTTCACGTAGAAGAACGCGGATGTGGTGGCTTCGGTGACTTTGTCATTCACATCAAGCATCAGGGCGTCATCCGCCCCCTTGCGCTGGGCGTCCATTCGTGCAAGCAGATTCGGGACCAGCCCGGTGTGACGGATGTCAGGGTCACAGCACTCGAGAGGCATGCGCTTGTAGGGACTGACAACGAGCTTGACCGGAACGGCGTACTCGGCGGCATTCTTGTATTCGCAGATGATGAGCACGGTGGGGCCGTACTTGTTGAGGATCGGGTCGGTCCCCGCTGTGACCTTGATGCCGCGAGACATGACGACGTGCATGTGGACACCGTCATACATGTTGTTGTCGAGCAGCGCCCGCTTCACCTGGCCGATGAGCCACGGCCGGGATGGAATCTCCTTGAATCCAAGCTGCTCTGCGCCGTGGCGCAGACGATTGATATGGTCTACCAACTTGAAGACATGGCCTTCATAAAGACGCATCTCCTCCCACACGCCATCGCCTGCCTGGACGACTGCATCAAATGGGCTGATGCGTGCACGGCGGCGATGAATCATGCGCCCGTTGATACTGACGTAGACGTTGCGATTCTTTCGGTTGAACGGGATTTCTGGCGTTGCGGGTTGATCACCGCTGCCGTTGGTGGGCGATGGGGATCGTGAAACGGTGGTCGCTGAACTGTTCATAATGTCCTTCAAAAGCTCCGTTGCTGACTGTGTGGTGTGATGCCGTCGTGAGGACGACATGGTCGATCATGGACAACCACGGATCGGGTGCTGAACGCATCCGGCGTTCCCGAGCACAGATCCACCCCCGGACCTGAGTGTCGCATCCTGGCGGCACCATATCGATTGCGGCCATTCAAGGGCACGATACACGATCGAGCCGATTTCGGCCGGATGCCAATCATAGCCGATTTGCTTGGCGCAACGAACACCATTCACCAAATCATGTCGCCGGGCAGTCAATTCACTGCAGGGACGAGGCGACCTGTATCCAAACATCGACGCGGTACGACGAAATGGCTGCTTGTTCGCGCGATGCTGAGCCCGGACGCCCCCGGACGCCCCCGGATGCCAATGGGGAGAAGGCGCGCAACACAAACGTTCACCGCTGGCGATGAAGATGCGCGCACTTCGCACGGGGCGCTGGAAAGATTTGGGCAACGCGTCCGATAGCGAACTCGGGGTCAGGCAACCCGACTTGTTTCGCTCCAGGCGGCCAGCGCTGCCCGGGTTCGGTCGCGAATCTGGTTGAGGCGGTGCTCGACCTCTCCGTGAGAGCACGAGAGAATCATGGCAATCTCCTGCACGCTCAACTTCTCAGCGTATCGCAGCACAAGAATCTGTCGGTCAAGCAGGTCGAGGGTACCGAAAACGCTCGCTGCAAAGGTAGCATCCGTGCCTTGCATGAGGTATCTCCCTTACTTTGGCAACCGTCGCGGATTGCTCCATCATGGCGACGGCCAACGAGGCCAGGTGGTCAATGACAATCGACACACCGAAACCGATACTGTGCGGGTCGTGCCGATCAGGAATGTTCCGATCATCGTGACCGAACGCTTCCTTACGACCCGAGAGGACAATCCGTGTCCCACCAATTGTTTTCGCAGAAGATCACCGCCGCGGCAAGATGGGGAAGGAGAGATGTGCGAACTCTGTGGATAACTGTTTGACTCGTCGGTGTTCCAGCCCATGATGATGCGCCGATACATGTATGACAGTGATGAAGGGAAGAGATCTGCTTCGCGTGGGTCCTGATCCTCCTCATCCACATCTTGGGTCGAAATCTCGCAGACATCGACGGACGAACGCAGAAACATGGCAACCTTTGCATACATCGCGAGAGATCCAGCCGGGCAGCGTGTCACCGGCAAGCTTGCCGGGGCGAATGAAAGCGCGATTTTGGCTGAGTTGGCCTCCCGATCATTGGCTCCGATCAAGGTTGCGGAGGTACGGGATACTCGCCGGAGGAAGCGGGTTCCAACCCGACGGCTGGCGATGATGTACAAGCAACTCGCAGATCTCCTGCGGGCCGGTGTTCCGCTGCTTCGTGCTCTGCGACTGCTCGGCCGAAGCAAGTCGCACCCAGCGCTGTCCGCGGTCATGAGCGAAGTCGCCGAGGCGATCTCGGAAGGTGAACGACTCGCCGATGCAATGGCCGAGCGAAAGGCGGTCTTTCCCTCAATTCACGTCGCCATGATTCGTGCCGGTGAGCAGGGGGGATTTCTCGAACAGGTCCTTGCGCGACTGGGCACGTTTCTTGAGCATCAGGCCGAGATGCGAGCCAAGATCATCGGCAGTCTGATCTACCCGATGATGCTTCTGCTGGTCGCGGTCGGTGTGATCGCCGGAGCGCTGGTGTTTCTGGTCCCACAGTTCAAACCGATGTTTGCGAAGTTGGATATCAGTTGGCCAACTCAATTGCTGCTGGGGGTGTCCGACCTTCTGACGGCACATGGCTGGTTGGTGTTGGTGGGTCTGGTGGTGGCAGGCGTGGCGGCAAGACAGTTCTTTGCCAATTCTGAAGTTCGAGAGCAATTGGCAATCTGGCAGCTTCGCGTACCGAAACTCGGCCCTCTTGTTCGCAATCTGTCAGTGGCAAGATTCACACGAATCCTCGGTACACTTCTGGATAACGGTATTCCCATGCTGACGGCGATGCAGATCGCCCGGGATGCATCCGGTCACCCGGTGATGGCGAGAGCTATTGATGATGCGACTGAGGCAGTCAGGTCTGGCGAGTCACTGGCTAAACCGCTCTCAGATAGCGGGCTGTTTGATGAAGATGTGATTGAAATGATCGGTGTGGGCGAGTCAGCCAACAATCTTCCAGAAGTGCTGGTGACGATCGCCGAGACGATCGAGAGTCGAGTCGATCGGATGCTGGGAGTCCTGATCCGTCTATTTGAGCCGCTCATGCTGCTTGCAATGGCGGGAGTCGTGATGTTTATCTTTGTGGCCCTTGCTCTGCCGATGATGAAAATGAGTACGGCACTTCAGTAGATGTCGGGAATACTCAGACAAGTCGTTGTGTCCGGAGCGTACATCGTCGTCCAGGGTGATCGTGGGAGTGGTTTCACGACACGGATGATGAGAACCGAGTGAGCACGCAGCCGTTCATGTGCGGCTGTGATTTTGGTGTATGTTAGGAAGGAGCCGAATCATGCTTCGCATTCGTCGTCAGAGGCCGCATCGCCGCGGTTTCACTTTGATGGAATTGCTCATCGTCATCGCCATCCTTCTGGCGTTGGTTGGAATCGTGGCAGGTGTGTTTCTGAACGTGCAGGATCAGGCGGATGAGGACATTCAGCGGGTGCAGTTGAGCATGCTGCAGGATGCGCTGGACCGGTTTCGGCTGGACCTTCGTCGCTATCCGAATGAGGAAGAAGGCATTGCGGCGCTTTGGAACCGCAACGTCTTGATGGATGAAGCCGACCTTGACCGTTGGCGCGGACCATACGTTGAGGAACCGGTCGAAGGTGATCAATGGGACACCGCTCTGATCTACTACCAACCCAGTCAGCTCCTTCCGGATGGTGCGCCATATGACTTGATTTCTGCTGGGCCGGACCGTGAGGAAGGGACCGACGACGACATCACGAATCACGATTCCCGGCGCGGTGCGGATGGCGAGTTCAATCAGGATGACTTTACCGTTGGCGGTGATAGTGGAGTTGGTGGCGGTTCTGGTGGCGGATTCTGATCGTTCACCCCTCTGATCGCGGAGGCGCGTCATCATGGTTCGGCGCGCGCTCACACTCTTTGAACTCATGATCGTGATCGCCCTCATCGGGGCGATCGTCATGATTGTGTTGCCCGCGACATGGCGGCAATTGGTGCGTAATGCGCTCGATGCGGCGCAGGATCAACTCCAAGGTCAGGCATTGTTGATTCGCGCGCACGCGATGTCTACGGGTGAGACGTTAGAGTGGCGGTACAACGTACAGCGCCGCACCACTGAAGCGAGACGATTTGCAACGGATGATCTGGCGTTGGCACTTCGCGCAGCAAGTGATGTTGCTGCAGCTGGTCCTGCCGGGCCTTCGGATAACCCAGGCGATGATGCCCTGCTCGCACCGCCCGATGGGTTGCAGGATCCACTTGGGTCATGGGCATTCATCGAATTGCCACGTGGCCTCTATCTGACAGATGCCCCGCCATCGGAGCTGTTCGACGCATTCGACTCAGTGTTGGGGGGGCCGAATGAGGATGAATGGGAGCGAGATGAAAGTCTCGATCCGATTCTGGATGATGACTCAGGCGATCAGATGATTCGACTCGGAGTCTTTCTGCCGGATGGCAGTGTTCTGCTGACTCGGTCCGTTTGGCTTCATGATGCAGAAAGGGAAATCCTCCGGCTTCAGGTGAACGAATGGACCGGGCAGATTTCATTCACTCGCGTGACACCGGTAACGGGGATTGATAGTCGTGATTCGATGAGTGATGAAGAGCCGGCTGCCCGTGACGATGATGGTGAATCGTTGGATTCGCCCGCGTCTTCAGGTTCGAATCCGCCTTCGAATAATGGGGGTGGCGGAGGCAATTCACGATGAGGCGGAACGGAGCAATTCTGTTTGAACTGCTCGTTTCAATCGCGATTTTCATCGCTGCCGCTGCCATTACCCTGCGCGCCGTAAGCAACGGTTACGAGTCATTGCGGCGTGCTCATCAACAACAGCTCGCGGTCGATCTCGCGCGTTCAAAACTCGCTGAGTTGGAGGCCGGCATGACGTCGGTCACTCAACTTCAAGCCGACTTCATTACGACGGTCGGATCGCTGGATCTCACAGAGTCTGCGTCTGATCTTCCGCGCGATGATGACCTGACCCAATGGCGATTCGAGGTTGATACCTTGCCCAGCGAGTATGACGGTCTGACACTTGTTGAGATTCGAATATCTGCTCCAGACGATGTCGAGAATGAGCAACCATTGGTCTTGCGGCAGCTTGTTCCGTTGCGGCCGGAGCGGATCGACAATCAGAGTGACGGGGCTTCCCTTCCATGAAGTGCCGCACATTCTTGCCATCCCGCGGCTTTTCGCTCATTGAGGTGCTGGTTGCGATTGCATTGCTGATCGCCCTGCTCGGCACACTGTTCATCTTTATGCGCAACCTGCTCGAGACGCGCCGGCGAGCGACAGAGTTTGCAGCGCAGGAACGTGCTGTTTCGACACTGATATCCTCACTGGAAAGTGAACTGATGACCAGTCTTGTCCGGGGTGAGTCTGCAATGGCGGGGATTGATGGAACGGAAACCTCGTTACGAATCCTGAGTCGCGGTGTGGCCGTTCGCTCCGTTGATGGATCATCACAATCGCTCTTTCGTGATCTCCAAGTCACTGAGTTCCGCTTTCAGGAAGCTGCTCGGAGTCTGGAAGGGCGACGGGAGGTCTTGGGGAGTTCAGGGAGAGGATCGTACATTCCGCTTGGCGGAGAGATTGCGAGGGTTCAGTTTCGTTACTACGACGGGCAGCGATGGGTGACAACATTCAATTCAATGACACAGAACGCGCTGCCGGTCGCCATCGAAGTGGCAGTCTGGTTTCGGCCCTGGCCAGGTGAATCGCCTGTGTCCGATGACCTTGAGGCAGATGATGGCGAAAGCGACCAACCGTCAGAACGATTGACGTTTGACGATACGGTGGATCCCTTTGATGAAGATGCCGTCATCGACACGGAGCTTGCAATGCTCCCGCCACCATCACCCGATCGAGTACGAGTGATCGTCATTCCTGATGGGGGCTCGCCATGAATCCGACTCGTCGCCCGTGCGGGAGGAATGCGCCTCGGGCCCTCGTTCTCATTGCGGTGATGGTTGTCGCGGGGAGCGCTCTCTTCATTGCGACCGGGCTGACATTTCTCATCCAATCTGAGACGGCCTCATCAGCCGGTGCACGCGATCAAGCGCAAAGCCGAGCCGTTGCACGATCAGGTCTCTACATACTTCTGAATGCAATGGAGGACCAGAAAGAGGCAATTCTGGAGGGCATACCGTTTGATCTGCAGGACGAATGGATTGTCTTCGAGGCACCGGGAGAAATCGGAGTTGTGCGTCTGCTTCCCGTCGGTCCAGATGGTGGCGTGCTGGTTCACGAGAACGGGCGTGTAGACATCAACTCAGTCATCTCGGAGCGCCTTGTTGCTTCGGGCCTGATCCCAAGTACGGTGGCAGATGAAATCATCACCTTTCGCGACCAACGCGGAAAGCGTGTGCAATCACCCTTGGAACTCCTGGAAATTGACTCCATCACTTCCGAGATGTTCTTTGGTCCACTGGACAATCTGCGTGTTCAATCGCCGATCGAAAGTCGAGGCGACGGCACGATAGGTGAAGCAGAACTGCGTGGCCTCGATGATCTGCTCACGGTGTTTTCGTTCGAAGCCATGATCCGACGTGACGGTGAGCCGCGAGTGGTCTTGAGCGAAGAGTCGCTGGCCGAGCATGAAGCCGACATCATGAATCGCTTTCCGAATGCTCGGCTTGAGCGTCTGACTCATCTGCGAAATGCCGCAGCGGCCGACTTGAAGACGGAGGGCGATCTCCTCAACCAGCTTCTCACCAGTGGCATGTCGATTGAAGATGCTGCCATTGTGCTTGATTACTTTACAATCGCACCGGGTCGATATCGGCAAGGCAGAATCGATATCAACTCCGCCCCGTACGAGTCACTGCTGACTCTCGAGGGAATCACCCCGGAGACAGCGGCAGAGATCGTGCGTCGCCGAGTCACCCTCGATGCCGACATCCGGTGGACACCAGTCTGGCTGGTCACTGAAGGCATTATGACGGCGGATGAGTACATTGCTGTGGCGGAGCAGGTATGCGCTCGATCCTGGCAATTCCGCGTACGGTTGATGGCGGGGCTGATGACCCCTGAGCAGGAAGGCGATGCCCTGCGAAATGCGATTGTCCTCGAGGTTGTCATCGACCTTGCGGGCGAATCACCCCGGATTGCCTACCTTCGCGACATCACGCTTCTTGAAACTGCGGCCGCGGTTGCCCTTGGGTCGGAGGAGAGGGCTTCGGAAGACGAGTTCCCGTTCTTTGACGAATCGCAAAGCGAATCCGGCCCGTTGGCCGATTCCATGCAAGGCGGCGGTTCGGGCGCGCAACCGGATGGAGAGTCCGACGGTGAGTGGGGCTTTGGTGATTCGGACCTCGATTTCGGTGATACGTCAGAATCCGATTCTTCCGCCTCGAATGGGAATAGAAGCAGTTCATCGGGGTCTGTGCCCGAGAGCGAGATAAGTCCTCCACCCGGTCCGAGTCGGATCGGGCGCTGGACGGGAGGCGGCTGAGTTCGGATGCCCCGTGGCGACACCATCGCGATTGATATCGTTCGACGACGCCTTCGCGCGATCGAAGCGGTCGCGTCGCGCGGAAAACTTCAGGTCAAACGGGTTCTTGCGGCAACGGCACCGGATGCCCTTGATATGCAGGATCCAGCGGCTGTCGGGCCGTGGGTAGCGGAGCAACTCAGGGGTGCAGGAATTCCACGGGGCCGAGCGACTTTTGCCATCGCGCGAGAAGCGGTGGTCCTCAAGCGGCTGACCCTGCCGACGACCGATTCAACCGAGATGCCCGGCATGGTGGAACTCGCCATGCATCGAGACTTGCCGTTCGACACCGGCGATGCGGTCATTGACTTCTTACCCGTCGGTTCCAGTGACACAGAGACCACAGTCATGGCGGTGGCAATCCCGCGGCCGGCCGTCGACTTTGTGCATCAGGTCGCCAGAGCCGCAGGACTCAAGCCCCATCGCATTGCGCTTCGTTGTCTTGGAACGGCGGCGCTCCTTCGCACGATGCAGAATCGACGTGAAGATGATGGCGCATGGCTTGGGGTTGACATTACACAGAATGGTGTCGAACTGGCGGTGGTGGATGATGGCGACATTCGCTTCTCTCGTGCTGCAGCGGTTGACCATGCAGGAAGCGACGCTGAATTCACAGACGCAGTGGTCACGGAGACACGTCGCTCCTGGATGAGCTATCGCATTGTGGAGGATGCTTCAGGAGTTGATCACGCTTTTGTCATGGGCGAGCGTGAGATTGCGCAAGTTGCTGCCAAGCAGATTGAAGATGTCATCGGTGTTCGCACTGAGACGGTCTTCGCGCACCCGCTCCTCGAAGGGGACAATCAGGAACTCGCCAGTACCTGGCCGTTGGCCGGCCTTCTGCTTGAACCGTTGATCGGTGCAGAGACGATTGATTTCAATCACCCGCGAAAGGCACCCGATCGCGCGGCGGAGCGCCGAAGACTGCTCGGTCTGGCAGCCATGCTTGCCGTCATCGTTCTGGCAGGCAGCGCGGTGATTTCAAAACAACGACTTCGGACCTTTGAACGCGAGCTGTCAGCCGCCAACGCCGAAGTGACCAAGCTCCTGCCGACGTTCTATGAATACGAGCGTGAATTCTGGCGCATGCAGCACTTGGAGAACTGGTCAAAAGCAAAGGTGAACTGGCTGGATCACCTGACGTTCCTTGAAGCGCGATTGGACGATCCGAATCAACTCGTCTTGAATGAGTGGTCGGGGACGCTTCGATTCAGCGGAGTGCTGTACAACCGACGCGCACGCGAAGGTGAGCGATGGAGCGTTCCCCGTGAGATTATCATCTCACTCTCCGGCGAGGCGCGGACTCGCGAACTTGCCGATGCATTCCGTGAATCGTTGGTAAACACGAGGGAGTACATCACACGTCCTTCCGGTCCCGACGTCACGGGTGGCTCGCGACTTCCACAGCCGAGCGTACCTTTCAAACTCACGCTGCGTTCAACGGCCTCTACGATGGCTGCTGACACAGAGCCAGGTGGTTCAGGCGAGGATGGGCAGAGTAATGCATCGGCCCAAGGATCGTCCGAAGGTACACATCGCGTTGAGGGGACTTCCTCATGAATTCAGGTCCTCAGCGGCTGATCGGATGGGGGGTTCTGGCACTCATCGTGCTTGGGATCATCTATTGGTTGGCACAGGTGATTTACTTCGCGCCTGCAGCGGCACTTCAGGAAGAGATTGAGACGGCGGAAGGTAACATCGAACGGTTCCGTGGGTATCGCCGAACGTTGGCGGGATATCAGGAAGATCTCCAATCATTTGCCGATCAGACCCTTGGCTCGCGTGAGGAAGAAGTTGTTCATCGATTGCGAACTTCGTTGACCACCATTGCTTCTGAAGTTGGTCTAGCGGAAGTGACCGCATCGGACGGTCAACGACGAGCGGAGAGTTCGCCGGCGAAAATCGAGATCCGCCGCAACAACCCACATCGCAATCGCGTGGACTTTGTTGAACAGACAGGTGTTGTCAGTGGAACCGGTACGCTGGAACAGGCCATGCGTCTCGTTCACCGAATCGAGAGCGCCCCGTGGCACAAGCGCATCGACGAAGTGAAGCTTGACCCGAAGGACAACGGCGCGACCGTGATGGTGACGGTGAGATTGTCAACGCCATATCTTCCGGACTATTCGCCCGGCGAGGGCTTGAATGTTGAACCATATGACGGTTCGACATTCGCGCGATACGCGGCGTTCACAGCGACGAATCCGTTTCGAATTCCGCCGCCGCCACCCGCGCCTCAGCCACTGCCGGAGCAGCCAAAGCCCACGCCGCCCAAACCACGGCCGGCTCCGCCACCGTTCCCGTATGCCGAGTGGGTGGTGACCGGCCTGGCGGAGGGTTCGTCCGGGCCGGAGGTGTGGCTTCGCCGCGGAAAGGAAATGCGCCGACTCGCGACGGGGGAGAGGATTCATGAAGTTGAGTTTGTTGCCTACGTGGGCGACCAAGCTGAGTTTTTGCACGGTGACAACCGTTTTTTGGTAGGGGTTGGCCGTTCACTCGGTGACAGAACACCAGTGAATCAGTAGACTGATGCCGAACCAGATTCGGCGGAGCCGACTCCCGACTGTTGGAGGTACGCAGGATGCGTGTTTATTTCTGGTACGCCTTGGTGGCGTGTCTTTTCATCGCTGAAGTGCCGGGCGTGATCGCACAAGAGAACTCTGGTGCGAACGTTGGCAATCCCCCTCGTGGCAACGGCCAGAGTACTTCGCCCGACGCAAGCGAGAAGAAGATTCGCTTTGCATTCCGTGGCGCTTCGCTGAACGAAGTCATTGACTTCTTCTCGCGCGAGACGGGCCTGCCTGTCGTGCGCGAGACTGATGTCCCCAACGAGACGCTCGACTTCGTTTCGCTTGAGTCGTACGAAATGGCTGAAGCACTCAAAGTGCTGAACACCATTCTGCATACGCGCAGCATCTACCTGTATGTCAATAAGGACATGCTGTACCTGCAGAAGCTGAGCGATGCCCAGAAGATGCAGCTCGCGACTTACCAGGGCACCCTCCCGGAGAACGTAACGCCGGACCAGATGGTGATCAATGTTCTTCCGTTGGAGAACGCACTCGCCAAGCCGATCGCCGATCAACTGAAGGGGATGGTTGCGTCTTACGGATCGATCACGCCCATGGAGGCGCAGAACTCTCTCGTTATCGTTGAGACGGCCGGCAAGATCAGGCAGTTACACGCGATCATCAAGGAACTCGACAAGGCCGATCTCGAAGCCACGATCAGAATCTTCAAGGTTCGTCACACGAAAGCCAGCGCGTTGATGACGCCTCTGAAAGCGCTGCTTTCGGAACGTGTGCAGCAATTCGTCATCAATCAGCAGGGGCAAAGAACGCTGCTCGAGCAGGACGAGATTCGAGGGCTGTCGATCAGTCACGATGATCGGACGAATTCAATCATTGCCAAGGGGGCGCAGTCAAAGATTGATCAGCTCCAGGAAGCGCTCAACCTTCTTGATGTTCCTTCAGCGGGACAAGCGAGAACCGTCCAATCGGTTACGTTGTCCCGATTGCCTGCGAACGAGGCCGTTCAGCACTTGAATCAACTGTTTCAGAAGCGTCCGGCTGATCAGCGGCCGACGGTGATGTCATTCACTGACCTCGGAAAACTGACATTTGTCGGCGATGAGGAAGTCATCGCGGAAGGTCTTGCACTGCTTCAGGAGATTGATGGAAACGGGCAGGAAATCCAGTACGAGCATCAGATTACGGTCGTACCGCTTGATCATGCACAACCCGCTTCGATGTTAAGCGCGCTGCGAGGACTTCTGAACGGGAGACAGCAGTCGACCGTGAAGATGCTCGCAGGCCAGGACGGTCGATCGGTCATCATTTCCGGCATGAAGAGTGATGTTGAACAGGTGCGATCAATCATTCCCGTTCTCGACACACCGCAGCCGGTCAACCGTGATGTTCGGTTGATACGCCTCTCAGCCAAAGACCCGTTGGATGCGCTGACTCGTGCCGAGCAGCTTTATGACAGACAACGCGATGCAGATGATCCGTCTGAAGATGTGATGGTGGACTTTGATCCGGATACGCGCATGGTCACCCTTGTTGGTGCACCCGCAGCCATCAATGCCTTTCAAAGTGTTCTGAACATGGTGGAAGGCACCTTGATTGTTGACCAGGAAACTCGCCAGATTCGGTTGGCAAATACTCGCCCGAGCACGATCGTTTCCTCTCTCACCCAATTGGCCAACCCGCTGCTTCAGCCGCGCGATGGCACAACATTTACCGCGCCGAGGTATGAACCGCTCGATCAGCTTGAAACCCTGCTGGTAACGGCAACCTCTGACCAGTTTGGCGTGATTGAATCACTGATCGAGACGCTCGATCGCCCCAATCCATCCGATTACCAGTTTCGGGTGATTCCGCTCGGTGAAGTTTCTGATGCGGAGATGTTGGTCGAGCGAGCGAAACAAGTGTTTGGCGCACGCACCATTGGTTTGCCGGCGAGTCAGGTCGAAGAACCAAAGGTCGAGATTGACAGCGCAACGGGCAACCTGCTCGTGACGGGTCGAACCAATGGAGTGCAGCTCTTTGAACAGTCACTCGGAGAGGCCCGGCGTCTCTTGCCGCCACTGCGTGAAGGGCGTCTTTATACGCTCACCTTTGCCAAGGCCGAAGATGTGGCAGATACGTTGGCGGAGCTGATCGCGCAGACCCGGTCGACGCAAGGTGCGCGCGATGTGCAATCGCCTGAAGTCCGCATCATTGAAGCGACGAATGCGCTGTACGTGATTGCCGAAGCCGCCCAGCACATGGCGATCGATCGTTTCGTACGCGAGTTGGATCGAACTGAGCCAACAGAACTTCCTCCTCTTCGCATGTTGCAGGTTCGGGCAGCGGATGCACAGCAGATTGCGTCGTTGCTCCGTCAGCGGTATGACCAGCGTCCAGCCACGCAGAAGCGCGAGCAACCGGTGTCCATTGACGCCGACTCGGCGACGAACACTCTGATCGTGACCGCGCATGAAACCGTCTTTGCTGACATTCAGAATTTCGTGCAGGAGATCAACGATAACAGTTCCACGGCACCCGAGCGAACGACGCGCATCTATCCGCTCAAGCTTGCTCGTGCGACGGATCTGGCTGCAGCGATGGACAAGCTGTATCCCGAGCCGCCGATGCCGGTCGATCGGTTCAATCGTCCGATGCCCCACCTGCGCGAGCCCCGCGAAGTGTTGGTTACGGCGGACCCGAACACCAACTCGTTGATCATTGAAGCTCCCGCTGAACGAATTCCCTCGTTCGACGCCTTGGTTGAACAGCTGGATCGCGTTGAGCTTCCGCCGCGGGCTGAATTGCGCACGTACTTCGTTGAGAACGGTGATCTGAACCAGATTGTCTCGACGCTGAATCAACTCCGAGATGTACTGGTGCGTCACCCCGAGGATGGCTCAAAACCGGTTCAGGTCCTGATTCAGGCCGAACCACAGAGTCGAACCCTGATCGTCGCGGGCGATGAAGTGACGTTCGCAAAAGTCGAAGAACTGCTCAAGCAGATTCGACCAATTCCAAAGACCCGTGAATTGACAGTCATCGATGTGCAGCGGGGGGATCCTCAGGATCTCGCCGATCGGGCGCAGCAGATCTACACGACTCAGACCGCCGACCAGCCGGGGGTTGGGGCGGTCAGCGTTGAAGTCGATCGCGACAATTCAACGCTCCTCGTCGTCGCGGATGCGGAGTCGATGATTCGTTTCGTTTCAATTGTGAACCAGTTGCAGGAAAGCGTCGCTCCACCCGCCGATGTGCGCCTCGTGCCGCTGGAGTACGCCAAGGCAGATGAAGTCGTCGCTTTTCTGGCTGACCTCGGTGAGAGTGCTCTCGGCATGCTCGGCGAACAGGTCGGTCCGTCGCCTGAATACGCGCCGATCGAGCGTATCAATGCGATTCTTGTCTCTGCTCAGTCGGAGCAACATTCGATTATCCGGGCGCTGATCGAGAATCTTGATAAGCCCGAACAGCAGGACATGCCGCCGTTGCGAATCCTGCAGCTTCGAAGTGCTGATGCGCAGAATCTCGCCCAGGCGTTGATGACACAGTACAACCAGAGAACGCCGGATGAACGCAAGTTGAAGCCGGTTTCAATCACCGCCGATCCGAATACGAATTCGCTGGTGATTGCGGCGCATCCGGAGGTGTTGCCCGAGATCCAGACAATTGTAACAGACCTCAATGATACGACTCGTATCGACACGGAGGGTCGTGAGATTCGAATCTTCCCGTTGCGCGTGGCACGGGCGGAGGACCTTGCACGAACGATTGACGAGATGTACCCCGAGCCACCGATGCCTGTCGATCGGTTCGGCCGACCGCAGCCGCAGCTTCGGCAACCGCGCGAGATCGTGGTCCGTGCAGATTCGCAGACCAACTCTTTGATCGTTGATGCTCCGGTCCAGCGGATGAGTGGATTTGAAGACCTGGTCGAGCAACTCGATCGAACCCAGATCGCCGAAGAAACCGAGATTCGAACGTACCGAATCGTTCATGCCGACCTTGATGCAGTTGCCAAGACGCTGAATGATTTGGCCAGATCGGATGCGCTGATGCCCAGCGGGCAGGAACAGCGTACGCCGGTCATGATTTCAACCGAGCCGTTGACCCAGACACTGGTCGTCTCGGGACCGAAGGACATTTTCGGCCGCGTCGAGCAGATGATTGATTCACTCGACGCTCAGCATGGTGGACCGACGACTACCTTGCGATTCTTCAAGCTGACGAGCGCGAAGGTTGATTCAATCGCTCCGATGCTGCGAGAAATCCTGGTGGCAAGGATTCGAGAGGATGTCGAGGGAGCCGGTGTCAATGCAGAATCTCTCTTGAATGTCACGGCGGAGCGTAAGACAAACACCCTGATCATTTCGGCGCCCGAAGCCATCATGCCGGTCGTTGAGCAGTTGATTGAACGACTTGATGATCCGACGGCGTCACTTGAACAACCGGTGATTCGTGTTGTACCGCTGACGTTTGCGATGGCGCAGGACATTTCGCAATCGCTGCAGCCCGCTCTGAGGGAGACGATTTCGGATGTGACCGGCGAGCCAATGGATGTCCGGTTGATTGCCTCTGCCGGCTCGAATGCACTCATTATGGTCGGAATCGCCGCCGATCTTGCCAAAGTTGAGGAGCTCATCACGCCACTTGACCAGCGCCCCTCGATGGACGCATTGGATGCCAGGACCTTTGAACTGGAGTACGCGGATGCCGAAACGATTGCCCCGATTATCGAACGGCTATTGACCAATCAATTGGCGAGCGACCCGCGAGTCCTCTTGCAGCAATTGCGCACGCCGCGTGGCCAGATCGACCTGACACCAAAGATTCAGGTCGAGGCAGATGACCGTACCAACAGTTTGATTGTCTCGGGGACGAAACAGACGGTCGCGCTGGCTGAGACGCTGGTTGCGCAGCTTGATGCTGCGGATGACTCCGCAAACAAGCAATACGAGTTGTTCACCCCAGCCAATGCCGATGCCGCGTCGCTGGCCGACAGTGTTCGTCGAGTGATTGCATCGACTCGGCCGACCGGAAAACGCACGACGTTGGAGCTGATCGCTGAGCCGCAATCCGGTTCCGTTGTGGTCATCGGTGTTCCTGAGGAGACAAAGGAGGCGGTGACCCTCTTGAAGAGATGGGATGATGAAGCCCTGATCTCTCCTCAATTGGATCTGCAGATCATCGATCTCGAGCATGCTCAAGCAAGTGTGATTGCACAGACTCTGACGCCGCTCTTGCGGGATCAATCACGCTGGCCGGCATCACTTCGTGCGGCTGCACGCGCGGGACTGGCAATCAGTCAACCCAGCGTGACGGCCGATCCGTCGGCGAATCGAATTCTGGTCAGTGCGCCCAGTTCGCTGATGCAGACGGCTCGTAACCTGACGGACGAACTCGACCGTGCCCGCGGTGAGGTGGCGGTTGATGTGCGCATCTTTAATCTCAATCAGGCGCGCGCCCAGGACGTTGCGACCGCGATTCAGACGGCGATGACGCAACGAGCTGCTCGGCGCCCAAGTGAGCCCACCGTTGGGGTTACGCCGGAACCATCGAGCAACTCCATTGTCGTAACGGCCAGCGCGGCACAACTTGAAGAGATTGATCAGATTATCGCGCAGATTGATCAGGGGGTCGCCGTTGATCAGCCGCAGGTGAAGACGGTATTCCTTCAGCATGCCCGGGCAGAGGCCGTGGCGCCAATCGTTGAAGAGTTGCTTGCAGACCAGGACAAACTCAATGTCAATGAGTTGCCGAACTGGGCACGCGTCGATTACCTGCGCAATCAGGCGCAGTTTGGTTCCGGCGTGGATGTTCGAGTGGTGGCCGATACCCGCCTGAATGCCGTGGTCATCTCCGCGCCGCCTTCCGTCCTGGCCGTTGCCGGTGAAATGGTCGTCCAGTTGGACATCGACCCCGCGGCCGACCCATCGACTCAACGAACTGTGCGCGTGCTCTCAATCGAGAACGCCGATGCTTCAGAACTTGCGCAGAATCTGGAGGCGCTTTTCTCGGAGCGCGATCTGGCCGATCCCGCTCCCACGATTCGCGTTGATGCAGCGAGCAACAGTCTGATCGTTCGCGCAACGCTGGGTCAGTTTGAAGTCATCGAGGAAGTCGCTCGCTCGATTGACCGGGCAACAATCTCGACGAATCGGCAGATGCAGATGATTGCGGTCGATCCCGCGAAGGCGACGGCCGACGAAGTGGCGCGAGCGCTCGAGCGTCTGCTCGATCGATCTTCCGGTGCGAGAATCGAGGTGATTTCTGCTGAAGAGTTGATTCGTCGGCAAAGGCAGAAACGCCAGGAGTCCACGCCAGAGGAAGCGAAGCCCAGGGAAGAAAGCTCACCGTCTTCAAGTCGAGGTACAGGTTGGGATGGTCTTTCTTACACGACTCTTCAGTCGTGGTTCTGGGTGAGTGCAGTGGGCGCTATTGTGCAGGACCGTTCAGCGGACGAAGCCGATGTGACAATCGCCGTCGATCCTGCCACGAACAGTCTGATCGTGATCGGTTCACCGCGTGCCGTAGAACGAGTGCGCCAATTGGCGCAGGATGTGCAGGATCGCCTCCCGGCTCGTCCGGATGTGATTCGGTACATCGGTCTGCCGGAGGAGATTGACGCTCGGGCGGTGTCTGATGTCATCACGCAGACCCTTCGCCGGCTGACCCCCGCTGGTGGGCAGGCCGGCGATGTGTTTCGTCGCGCGAGTGTGATACCCGATGTCGCAAACAATGCGCTGGTTGTTGCCAGCAACGATTCTGACTTTGAGACCATCGGTGAATTGATCGCTGCGCTGGCGCAACCGATCGAGACGGATGAAGTGACGGTTAAGGTGTATCCGCTCGCGAAGGTGACGGCCGAACGAGCTGCCGAGAGCGTGCGCAATCTCATCCTGAGCGATGCTGCTTTGGCGCAGTCAAATCGGCAGCGCGGACAACAGGCGGAGCGCATGCGCGAGTTGGCAATTCGTCTGCTGGTGAATGAGCAGGAAATCAATGCGGTGTTTGATCCGAACCGCATTCGAGTGACGGCAGATCGGCCGAGTAATGCTCTGATTGTCATGGGGCCCGAAGAAGCAATCAGCTTCATCGATCGGTATGTGGAAGTGATTGACCAGTCTCCCGCTGAGTCATTGGCAACGCTGAAGCTCTTCACACTGAGGCATGCACAGGCGGAGGAACTTGGTCGAACCTTGCGCAGCATCTTTCAGACCCGCTTTCGCAGTCTGCGCGATCAGCTTCCTCGCGATGCGGTACAGCCGGAATTCAGTTCGGATTCTCGCACGAACATGCTCATCGTGACCGCAGCGCCGGAGCAGCTCGCTGAGGTCGAGTCTTTGATCGATCGCCTTGACCAGCCCACGGGAGAGTCACGATATCCGTTGAAGATCGTCGAGTTGAAGCATGCGCGTCCACAACAGGCATCACAGATTCTTCAACAGGTTGTACTGGCAAATGACCAGGAACTGAAGCAGAGCATGCTTGTCGTTCCGTATGAAGATGCAGGAATCCTTCTTCTCCGCGGTCCTGAAGAGACCATGCAGGAAGTTGATCACATCCTCGTCGAGATCGATCGCGATGCATCACGCGAGTTTGAAGTGCGGACTTTGACGGTCGAGCGTGCGGATGCAAGTTCGGTTGCTCAAGCCATTCAGCGTTTCTACGAAGATCGCGCGCGAATCTCGGGGAATGCCCGTGCACGACGGACCGTCGCCATTGTCGGTGACCCGACCAGTCGTACATTGCTGGTTGCCGCATCTGACCCCGACTTTGAGACAGTCAAGCAGTTGGTCGAACGATTTGATTCACCTGAGGCAACGCAAGCGCTGGAGTTCCGAGTCTTTGAACTGGAACATGCGCGCGCTCCGGACATTCAGCAGTCCATTCAGGATCTTGTGAATGACTTGACATGGAATCAGGGGCCATCGTTCATGATGTTTGATCCCTTCGGCCGCATGCGTTCCGGCGGTGGAAGTCAGGCGCGGGGCACGCTGACCGTTCGCGCCGATGAGCGATTGAATGCGCTGATTGTGATTGGTGAAGGAGACAAGTTCGAGGTCGTTGAACAGATGGTTCAGGTCCTCGATGCGCCGGTCGGAGAAGGAGAGCAGCGTGTCGTGCGGGCGTACCCGGTTCGTCGGGGAGACTTGCGGGTCATTGCTGATGTGCTGCGAAGCAGTCTTGCCTCTTCTCGCGATCAGGCGATCAGCCGCTGGATGGGTGGTGGCACAATCGGCGCGGTGCAGGTGTTCACAGATGAGCGTACACGCACACTCATTGTCGCAGCCCCGCAGCGTCAACAGGAAGACGCAGCCCGTCTGGTGGAACAACTCTCCGTGGGGGAAGTGACTGAGCAGCACCAGATGCAGATTGTGTCGATTGAATGGGCGCGGGCATCCGAGATTGCGGATTCGATCCGACGATTTCTTGATGGGCGGGCCGAAGCCCAGGGGATGCCTCGCCCGACAGCCACGATTCTGCCCATCAATTCAACCAATAGTCTCATTGTCTCTGCCATCACGAATGAGATGGCCACGATTCGCGACATGATTTCGCAGTTGGATGTGAACGATGCTTCACGCGACCGTGTGCTGGAGATCGTTGCGCTGCGCGATGGTGAGCCGAATGAGATTGCGCGTATTCTTCGCGATCAGTTCGGCGGTGCCGCGGGCCAGGGAGTCCGTGTCACGGCTGACCTGCGAACAAGCAGTCTCATTATCAATGCGCCACGGGAGCAATTCGAGCAGGCAATGTCGCTGATTCGATTGCTGGATCGCCCCGATAAGTCTGACGAAACGGTCATTAAGACCTTTGCTCTGGCTGATGCTCGGGCTGATCAGGTCGTTGAGATACTGACGCAGTCGCTCAAGCTTGATTCGCAGGGAGAAACCAGCGGCATCTCCATTCGTCTCGAGGAAGAGGATGCTGTTCCAGTCGTCGTGAAAGCGACCGTCGTTGCGGATCGCCGTTCAAACTCGATCATCGTGACGGGCACGCCGGAGTCGATTCCGGTCATCGAATCGCTCATTTCAAAGGTCGATTCCGCCAAGACGGCGACCCCGACGGAATGGAGAATTCTTCGCCTGCAACACGCACTGGCGTACGACACGGCCTCAACCCTACGACGATTTCTTACCGGAATGCCACGAGAAGCCGGTGAGAGCGCGCCAAGCATTGATTACAACGAGCCGGAGAATCAGCTCATCATTTCCGCAACACCGGGACAGTTTGAGCAAATCGAAGATCTGCTGGAAGCGATCGATAAACCATCGGAACGGAATCGCGTCACCCGAACGATTCCTCTTGAGTTTGCGAAAGCGGAATCCGTGCGCGAGGCATTGGCATATTTCTACGGCCCACTGGTGTTCGATGCGGATCGTCCAGCGCAGCTCTCAACTCGTATCGTCGCGAATCCGGCAACAAACAGTCTGCTCATTACCTCCGACGAGAGCGAGTGGCCACGGATTGAATCATGGTTGAGCGAACTCGATCGTGAGGAGTACGACTCATCGATGCAGTTGCGCGTGCTCCCGATGCGCTACGCCGATGCAGCCAGTGTTGCCCGAGCGATCAATGAAGCGTTTCAGAGCGAAGTGCAAAGCGGTCGGAATCAGGAGAATCAGCAACCCCGAAATCAGGCCGGCAACAACGACGGTGAGCGTCGCGACACATCGCCGACGTTGCTCGTGTCGGTGGATGAATGGGTTCGAGCTTCCGCTGAGCCACAGACAAACTCCGTCATCATTTCAGCGAACCTGCAGAACTTCCGCAAGATTGAAGCGATCGTAACCCAATTGGATGTTGCGGAGTTCAGCAAACTTCCTGCTCCGCGATTGATCACCGTGCGCAGCGGCAATCCGGAGGAACTTGCTCGTTCATTGAATGAGGTCTACGGGCAGCGTACTCGACAGTCGCAGAATCGCCGCAGTGTGGTGATTGCTGCGAGTCGGGAGGCGAGCGCTCTGATCGTGCGAAGCGAAGATGAAGACTTTGAGCAGATTCGCGCTCTGGCGGAAGCGCTGCAGCAGGAGGCCAGTCGTGAAGGACTTGGCGTTCATGTACTGAAGTTGCAGGCCGCGAGCGCAACCCGCGTGGCCCAGGCCATTCAGCAGGCGTATCAGCAGAAGGCCCAGCAGGTCAATTCGCCGTTCTCGGTTCGTGCTGACAGCGTCGGAAACAGTCTCATCATTGCGGCCAGTGCTGCGTTATACGAAGAGATTGCCAGCACCGTCGAGCAGCTTGATGGGCTCGCGCCGGCTGCAGGTCAAGGCATCTTCATTATTGATTTACAGAATGTCGACCCCGAACGTGTGAAGAGCGTGATCGAGACGATCGGGCTTCATCAGCCCATCCGTGATGACTCCGCATCTCGGATTGTCAGCGAGCCAATCCGTGTGTCGGTCCTGGCTGGGCGGAACTCACTCATCGTGATCGCGAATCCGGCTGATCGTGAGACGGTAGTTGGTCTGGTGAAGGCGTTGGATGCTGAGCCGAAACTCGCAGAGACGCAGGTCCGAGTCATCGCATTGAAGAACTCGCGTGCTTCGGTGGTCAAGCAGTTGATGGATCAGGTGCTGAGTCCGGGAGATTCAACCTCGGCTCGAACTACACTCGCACGAAATCTGCAGGAGCAGATACGCCGTCTCAATCTGCGTACTGGAAACGGCGTGGGTGAACAGCAGGTGGTGCTCGATCTGACCACTCCCGTGCGTGTAATTGCTGATGACGTCATGAACGCGATTGTGATCGGTGCAGCCGCGGAAAACATCGATGCGATTGAGCAGGCGGTACGAGCTTTCGATCAGTTGCCGCTGCGTGAGCCGGTGGTTGTTCAGATTTTTCCACTGGAGAACATCGATGCCACGAAGTTTCGAGATCTCATCAACCAGATGATGCAACAGGGGCGCACACTCGGAACGATTCCAGGCACGGATGTCACCGGCCCCGGTGGAAGCATGACAGGCCGAGTGTTGGCAGACTCGATTGCCATGACGGTGGATGAGCGAACTAATACGATCATTGTTGCCGGGAAGGAAGAGACGATCGCATTCATTGAAGTCATGCGGACGCGACTCGATACGCAGGTGGTGACCGGCTGGCTCGAGCCGCGCATCATCAAGCTCACGCATGCCGATGCGACTGACCTTGCCGAAACGATCGATGCAATACTGGTTCAGGGAAGCGACAATCTGCCCCAATCGACGCCATTGCAGAAGCAGGTCGGGAAGATTCGATTGGCAATTGACGGTCGTCAGATCGACAGTGAAGTCTTCCAGCCGATGACCCGTCTGGTGGTCCGTCCTGATGAACAGCTTAATGCGCTGATCCTCGTCGGTACGCCGAGGAATCTGACGGTCGTCGAAGAGTTGGTGCGCATGCTTGATATCGAGGCAGCATCCCCGGACGCAACGATTCGGATCTATCCGGTCGAGCATGCATCGGCCGCAAAACTTGCCACGACGGTCACGCAGTTGTTCAACCAGCAGGTGCAGACGAAGGCCATTCGACCGGAAGATCGCGTGATCGTACAGGCCGATGAACGAACGAACGCGTTGATCGTGTCCACCAGTCCCCGAAGCTTTGCAGTGCTGGAGAACCTGCTGGCCAAGCTTGATACGGATATCGGCATCGATCTGAAGGAGATTCGTCAGATCGAGCTTCGCAATGCATCAGCGACGCGCGTTGCTCAGCTTGTTCAACAGATGATGGATGCCCGGCTCGAGCGATTGCAGCGTGTCCAGCCCGAAACGGCGGAATTGGATAAGGTCACGATTGTCGCCGATACGCGATCAAACAGTCTGCTGGTGGCCGCAGGCAATGACTCGTTTGAAGTTGTGAAAGTGCTGGCGGAGCAGCTTGATGAAAAGACCCTGAGTGATGCGGGCGATGTCAATCTCGTGCCGGTTGGTGAAGCGAATGCAACGCGTCTTGCGCAGACTGTGAATCAGATCATGCAGCGTCGCTACGCGGAAATGCCACAGGAGATTCGCCAGTCGCAGCAGCCGCTTGTTCTGGTTGATGCACGGTCGAATAGTCTGCTGGTGGTGGCGAATCCGGAGGATCTCGGCACGATCGAGAGTCTGGTTGAGAAGCTCAAGGTCGCCCCGATCAATCCAGCGGTTGGGATCCACGTCATCACGCTCGACAGTCAACGTGCGGAGGAGCTTGCACCTCGATTGAATCGAATGATGCAGGAGCGTATCCGTACGCTCGGTCAGGCGCGGACCGAGGCCGATGCTGTCACCATTGAGCCATATCCCGCCACCAACAGTTTGATTGTGGCAGCCAATGAAGAGAATCTGCGGGTCATCAATGATCTTCTCAAGGTGCTCGCACAACATGATGCTTCCGCGGTTCCCGGAGCCAAGCTCGAAGTCATCACGTTGAATGCTTCTTTGCCTGCTGACTACGTGGTGCAGGTTGTTCGCGAGATGTATGCAGATGAGATCAATCGTACCCGCGGAAACAACACCGTCCGTGTGAGCGCTGATGCACGATTGAACGCGCTGCTGGTGAATGGGCCGGAGGAAAACATCAACGCAATCCGGGAACTCGTCGGGCAACTCGATCAGACGCGGCCGACACACGTGGTTGAGATCGAAGCCATTCCGCTGAAGTCTGCCGATCCCGTTGAAATCGTGCAACTCATTCAACGTGTGTTGTCAGGGCAAGGGATCGATGGCCGGGCGAATCCGTTGCAGTCGCGCGTGATTCAGTATGTTCGCCAGCTCGACGGAATGGCGGAGGCCTCGGAGCTTGAAGTGAACACCGCGGTGCGCCAGCAGATCACGCTGACGCCTGATCAGCGATCGAGCAAGGTGATCGTCAGTGCGCCTCGTGATTCCATGAAGCTCATCAAGCAGATGATCCACGACTTGGACAGCTCCGATGCGGGGAACAAACGCATCGAAACGTTCCGACTGGTCAATGCCGATGCCACGGCCATGGCGCAGATTCTGACGGACCTTTTCCGCATTCGGCGAAGCGGTTCGACCGAGGTTCTGAAGCCGGTGGATGAAGCGGCTGGTTTAAGCGGATCTCCTGAAGTTCCGATGTTCAACACTGATTTGACGGTCGTTCCTGACGAAAGACAGCAACTGTCGATTACGGTTGATAGCCGAACAAACACACTCATTGTTTCCGGTGCGCCTCGCTATCTGGACCTTGTCGCCGAGGTTGTGCGCGAGCTGGACAGTGAGGAAGCGAACGAGCGAATCACATGGGTGTATCCGCTGAAGAACGCGGTTGCGGGTGAAGTGGCACGAGTCATCAGTGAGTTCGTCGAGGAAGATCAACGCAAGCTCATCGATACGCTTTCACCTGATCAACTCGGCTCCGCCGGAAGACTGCTGGAGCGCGAAGTCACCATTGTCGGTGATGACAAATCCAACACAGTGCTGGTCAGTGCCAATCCTCGGTACATCGATCGGGTTCGCGAGATGGTGCAGCAACTCGATATCGATCCGCCACAGGTCCTTATCCAGGTGCTCTTCGCGGAAATCACGCTTGATTCCAGCGATGACTGGGGAGTCGAGATGGCCTCCCGTAACCGCGTTGACAATGCATCAGTCAATGCGGGGTTCAGTCTCTTCGGGCCACTGCTTTCCGGCGCGGGGGTTCCGAACCTTGCGGTCTCCTCCACGGACTTTGATTTGCTGATTCGAGCTCTCCAGGCTCAGGGTCGCCTCCAAGTACTCAGCAACCCGTCAATCATGGCGGCGAACAACGAAGTGGCGCGCATTCAGGTTGGCGAAAACATCGGTCGTCCCAGTGGATCAACGACGACGATCGGCGGCAGTCAGCAGACACAGGTTGAGTTTGTTGATACAGGTGTGATTCTGAACGTCACGCCGTCGATCAACCCCGATGGTTTCGTGCGCATGGTGATCTCACCCGAGATTTCCGACCTCACGAATCGGAACACACAGGTCACGGAGGATCTGCTCGTTCCCGTGTTGACGGTCCGCAGAGCTGAAACAACGGTGACCGTGATGGACGGGCAGACGATCGTGCTCGGTGGACTCATCAGTGATCGGCTGGAACGCAGAGCGTCGAAAGTCCCGGTGCTCGGTGATCTCCCGCTGTTCGGCGGATTGTTCCGCAGTGAGAGTGAGCAGGCGCGCAAGACCGAATTGCTGATTGTCCTGACGCCGCATGTCATCACAAGCCCGAGCGAACTTCGGCGAACGGGAATGGTCACGGAAGCTGAGATCGATCGATTGAGTGTTCCCGAAGAGGTCAAGCAACAGATTCGAGAAGGCGCTCTCGAAGGCGCCGGCTGGAACTACAATGGATCCAGTAGCGAGTCGAATCAGGAAGCACCGCCACGGTACCTGCAGGATCCACGTCGGAACCAATCGCCATGATGTCAAAGTGTGGTCGAGCGTGTGCCGGTACGACTCTTCTCCTCTGCCTTCTTGCGCTGGCCGGTTGCTCCACCGAGACGGTCACAAGTTCAGACGGTCGGGCCATGCCTCCGGATCCTCGTCCGGCGCCGGTGACCCCTGATGCAGCGGTGCCCAATCGAATGCTTCTCGGAGTAGCCAGCAAACCGATTGATACCGATGGCAACAGCTATCCGGACCTCATCATTGTCTCCGCCCATCTCTTCGCCGAGCCGCATCCAACGCCTTTACACGAAGACGGTGTGTTCACATTCTCTTTGTACCGCGCAGGCACGTTCGGCCAGCCCGATGCCAAGCCGCTGGCTGAATGGACGATCACCGGTGATCGACTGGAGCAGGCCAAAGCACGTTCGCTGGCCGGACCGATGTACACGTTTCGACTCAATCTGCGTGAAGCAGGCGGCGACCGCTATTCGCTCCAGGGAGTGGACCTTTCGGCGACGTTTGTGCCGGCGAAGTCTCCGGGCACCATGGTTCAGCCGGGCGGACTCATATCGATGCAGATCGGCCGAGAGGGTGCCGTTGCCGGGGGCGGGTGATTGGGCATGAGCGCGAACAGCGCATCGTCTCCTACGCGGCTGCCACCAGCCCGAGATGTGCGGCATCGTATGCGACTCCACTTGAACTCCGAACTCGCGCGGCTCTTCTCGCGAGGGTCGGATGATGAACGCTTTGATTGCATTATTGCCCTTGAAGGTGAAACATTTCGCGAGCACAAGCACCGACGAACCGTGAAAGTTGACCTTGATGGGCGAAACTGGTTTCTCAAGGTGCACGGCCATACGACCTGGGCTGAGATACTCAAGAACGCCTTGCGGCTTCGATGGCCAACACTTGATGCACGTCCCGAGGTCCAGGCAATCAACCGCCTCACGGAGTTGGGGATACCAACGATGGAGATCGGCGGGTGGGGCGTGCGCGGTCGCTGGCCACATCGCGTCGAGTCTTTCTTGTTCACCAGATCGCTGGAAGGATTTCGACATCTGGATGAAGTAGTGCGCGAGGCCCGGCAATGGTCGGAAGTCCACAAGCGCCGATTCCATCGTGCCATGATTGACGAGATTGCAATCGTGTCGCGCGCCATGCACACGAACGGGGTCAATCATCGTGACTATTACCTCTGCCACTTCATGCTGCCCGATCGCGACTGGGCACAATGGCAACCGAGTGACCCGCTGCGACTGCACGTGATTGATCTCCATCGCGCGCAGGTACGACGGCGCGCGCCATGGCCTGCCGTCGCGAAGGACCTGTCGGGCTTACTTTTCTCTGCGCTGGATGCCGATCTCTCGCTAACAGATCTGTGGCGCTTCCTTCGCCTTTACTGGGGCGCGAACTGGAAGCAGCGCGTTCGGCAGTCACGCCTGTTCCTTCGCTATGTTCGCTGGCGGGCGCTCAAGCTGTACCAAAGTGAACACGGAAGGCCTGCCGAGCTGCCGGATTGACGTCTGGACCATCAAGATTCCGCAGGAATCGGCGTCGGTCTCGTTCGTGCGCACGGTGAAATGTCGGCCCGCGTGGATGCCAGCGCATGCCATCCAGATCAATCAGATGGATTTGATCACCATCATCAACCAGAAAATTCGTTGCCTTCATGTCGCCGTGTCCGATTCGATGCCGCTCGAACATCACCCAGAGGGCTGACATCTCACGTGCCAGCGATGCAGACCGGGAGCGGGTCAGATTCGGATCTCGAACCACCTCGCTCAACGGAATTCCTGTGACAAAATCGGTGAGAAGAAATGATCGAAGTCGCAAAGGTCCGAATCGCTCTTCCACCAGTGCCAGCGGTGCCGGAGTGAAGAACTCCTTTTTCAACAGTCGGCGGCCGTTGATCCATGACCACCGCGCTCGCGAACGAAGCATCAGATGGGTCAGCGTGTGAACGGGGCCCTTCGAGTTGTACCGCTTCAGAAGTACCTCGCGGCCGTCCAGATTGAGCTGCACAATTGTTGTCCGATCGCCGGATTTGAGAATGCCGCCCGAACTCACGAGCGCATCGGGATCGCGCCACAGTGCTTCGATTCCGCTCTCCGGACAGTCGCTCGTCGCCAGGAGCAGGCGCCGACGACTTCGCCGGATCGTCGTGATGGGCGCAGGTTGGGGCTTTGCTCCGGTTCGGTCAGCCACGGTGTTGCGTTCCACATCCAAGGGTCGATTTCCGCTCGGGCACGATCGTCGGGGCCAACAAACAGGTGCAGGCGATCATACGCCCACATCAATTGCCCGCCCGCTTGCCGATTTCGCATTGAGCGACGATGATCAACACGCCCCGCCCGACTTGCAGGTTACTTATGCCACTGATTCGTAAAGATCTTCCCATCCCCACGGTCTGGCCTCCTCGACGAACGCCCGAAGAAGTTCGGGGCGCATGCTCGTACGCGCGCGAACGCGACCCAGTCGGTCACCGCGTGCACATCGCGCTCGCCTGCTTCTATCTGGCCATGCTTCCACTCTCGACGGGGTTGAAGGATGTCGGCTTCGTTCTGCTCGTGGGATACACGCTGATTCGCTTGCCGAACATCTGGCGCGCGTACCCGGCGCTGCTGCGGTACGCCCTCGTGTGGGCCGCGATGGCGTGGACGAGTTGGCAGGGCATCTCCATCCTCTGGTCGCCGGATGCGGCTGAGGGGCTCAATAGTCTCCGCGCATTTCGGGTCATTCTCACACCGCTTGCGCTCTGGCCGGTGCTGGATGCGGCTGCGCTCCTGATTGCATCGTTTCTCTGCGGAGTGTTCAGCGCCAATCTCATTCAGCTCTCTCAGGGACTGGAGCTCTTCGGCCTCTCGGCCAGCGATGATGATCGACTGCGGAGCGCTATCCATCCGATTCAGTTCGGAACAATGTGCATCGCCGCGATCTGTTGGCATCTGGCGGCGATT
>CBFGRU010000004.1:0-34403 GCA_965651255.1 uncultured Phycisphaerales bacterium | reverse complement strand
TGAGCGATCCGACGAACCCGATTCAACATCCGGGCGATCATCGGGAATCGCGCTGCCATGCGGATCGACCCGCGCATCCTCGACGCGACGGGCCAACCGTTCGCGGAGTTCTTCATCGGTAATGTGTTCCAGAGCCATCGCTGTATCGTGAACGTGATCTGGCCGGAGACCGAGAATCCTGACCAGATACGTCTCCCACAGTCGGTGCGCACGCACCACCCCTCGGGCGCGCGAGCGTCCAATCTCGGTGAGCGAGATACCAGAGTCACGCCCATCGGAATCGCGATCCACAGCTTCTCCCCGCGCAAGCAGGCGACGAAACGCAATCCGACCAATCCAGCCGCCGCCGACCACGCGCCGGAGGTCATCCGCGGCCGGTGCACCGCGTGAGGTGATGCCCTTCACCGGCATCTCTTCCAATCGCCAGAGCGCGCCGAGCATATCCTCGCGCGCTGCGGTTACCTGCATCCGAACCCTGCGAAGCCAACGCGCCAGCCACCCATGTCGCGGAGCGAAAAGCCCCGCGCCAAGCAGAATCACTCCCAGCATCACGCCGACCATGCCGGTTGTATCGAGGTTCAGCAGCGCCCCGGCTGCGTACCCGCCGGTACTCGCGAGAATTGCAGCCAGCGTCGCGACGATCAACAGACTTCCCAATCGATCGCAGAAGAGGTGCCCCACCGCGCCGGGGACGATGAGCATTGCAACCACCAGGATCGACCCCACCGCCTCGAAGGCCGCAACGGTCGTCATCGCCACCAGCGTCATCAAGCCCGCGTGCATCAACGCCGGTCGATATCCCAGCGCCGCTGCCAGTGCAGGATCAAACGAAGTCAGGCGAAGTTCCTTGAAGAACATCACAACGATCACGACATTGACGACCACGGCGATGGCGAGGGTCTGGACAGTGTGCGGCACCGTCGAGAGTGACTGGAGCTGAAAGAGGCCCGCGAGGGTGGTCGGCGCTTCCGGCCAGATCGCGTTCTGCATGTTTCCGTACAACACGCAATCGGCATCCAGATGCACGCTGCGGCCACCGATCTGCTCGATCCAGATGACGCCGATGGAGAAGAGCACGGTAAACACCACCCCCATGCTCGCGCCGGGTTCAATGCGCCCGACGCGGTGGACGAGCTCAGAGAGCAGCGAGGTGAGAACGCCGACGATGGCGGCTCCGATGAACACCGGCAGCGTTGAGAGTGATTCACTGAGGACAAACGCCGCCACGATTCCCGGCAGGACGGCATGACTGATCGCATCGCCCATGAGACTCATGCGCCGCAGGACAAGAAACGAACCGCACAAGGCGCACGCGACCGCGGCGAGCACGCCGGCCATGAGCGCGGGCGCATCCTGTTGCAAGAACGTCTGCAACGAAGTCATCGGGCGGCCTCCCGCGGAAAGACCTCGCGACGCAGGCGGCCGATCGTCTGGCGATGTTGCCACCATCGTGCAACCATGCCGCGGCGAGGCGCCGCGATGAGACTGGCGATGAAGATTGCAGCGCAACCAAGCACAATTGCGGGCCCCGTCGGAACGTTTGCAACCACGGCAGAGGTTGCCACACCAAGCATACTTCCCACCGCGCCGAACGCGCCCGCCAGGATGAGCATGATCCACAGACGATCCGTCCAGCATCGAGCCGCGGCAGGTGGAATGATGAGGAGCGCCACCATCAGCACGGCGCCGACTGCATGCAGTCCCGCAACGGTGAGCATCGTCACCATCGCCAGCAACAGTGCATCAAGCGCAAGCGTCGGCCAACCGAGACTGCGCGCAAAACCCGCATCGAAGCAAAGCAGGCGAAGCTCCTTATAGAACAACAGCGGCCCGAGCAGGGCGATGCCGCCGATGGCCGCAATCACCCAGACCTCGTTCATCTGCATGGCGGCGGCCTGTCCGAAGATGAACCGATCGAGGCCTGCCGGTTCGCCGCTGGTGAGCCGATTGGCAACCCCGAGCAGCACGATGCCAATCGCAAAGAAGATGCTGAGCACACTTCCGATTGCAGCATCCTCTTTGATGCGCGGAAGTGAATTGATCAGTTGCAATGCCGCCACCCCCAGCAGACTGAAGACCGCGGCCGCGGGCAGAAGCACCGTAAGACTCTTCCCATCACCGCCCAGCAGGGTGATGATGATGTACCCGAGCGCGACTCCCGGCAGCGCCGCGTGACTGATCGCATCGGCGACGAGTGAACGCCTTCGCAGAAGAAGGAACGAGCCGGTCAATCCGCAGGAAAATCCGAGCACCATCGTTCCGATCATGACGATCGCACTGTTGTAGCCGGCGCTGAATGTCAGCACCTCCCATGTCGCGCGCAGCGCATCCTCCCACTTCGATGCCGCTTCATTCGAAGGGGTTGGGGCAAGGAATGCCAGCGGGTTGATCATGATGCTGCCGCCCCCGAATCACCCTCGGTCGGTCGATCATGTCCGGCAAGCCGCGCAGAAGTCGGCGCCGGCGTGCCAGCCCCTCCGCCACGGCCGGCGAGGGCATCACCGGCGCGCTCGAGCAATGTGAGGCGTCCTCCGTATGTAGCGCGCAGGTTCTCCTCCGTAAACGTTTCACCGGTCGGTCCGGCAGCCACCAGCCGCGTATTGAGCAACATCACATGGTCAAAGTATTCGCGCACCGTGTGCAGATCATGATGCACAACCAGGCAGGTCTTCCCCTGCGCGCGAAGATTGCGCAGCAGGTCGATGATCGCGCGTTCCGTCGTGGCGTCCACCGCCGCGAACGGTTCATCCATCAGATAGAGGTCGGCCTCCTGGGCGAGAGCACGCGCTAGAAACACGCGCTGCTGCTGACCGCCGGAGAGCTGCGCGATCTGTCGATCGGCAAACTCTTCCAGCCCGACCTGCGCCAGACTCGCACGGGCCGCGGCGCGGTGCGCTCGGCCCACGGGACGACACCAGCCGATCTTCCGGTAGCGGCCCATGCAGACCACATCGAGTGCGGTCACGGGGAAGTCCCAGTCGATGGCCTCGCGCTGCGGGACATACCCGATGCGGCCGCGCTGCGTTCTGACCGGTCGCCCGTACACCTGCACATGCCCGGCGATCAGCGGAACGAGCCCCAGCGCTGCCTTGATCAGCGTGGTCTTCCCCGCACCGTTCGGCCCGACCACACCGATGAGCGACCCACCCTTGGGTGCATCGAAATCGATATCCCACAGAACCGGCTTGCGCTGATACGCCACCGTCAGCGCATGAATAGAGAGCGGTGATTCCGGCGCATGCTCTGACCCGAGTTGCGTGGAGCGATCTCTCATCGTGGGTCAATTCGTCAGTTTGCCTTGCATTCCAGCATCATCCACGACACCGCCGAGCGCGCGGGTGATCGTGGTTACGTTGTGATCAATCATGCCGATGTACGTACCTTCATACGTTCCGCGCGGACCCATGGCGTCACTGAACAATCGTCCGCCGATTTGCACCGTGTGCTGGCGCGCACGCGCGCCGGCGATGAGCGCGGTCACGTTGCGATCAGATACGCTGGTCTCCGTGAACACCGCGGGAATCGACCGATCGACGAGCAAATCGACGAGATCCTCGATGGCTCTCAGACCTGCTTCACTTTCGGTTGAGATGCCCTGAATGCCGTGCACTTCCAGGCCGTACGCCCGACCGAAGTAGCCAAACGCATCGTGGGCCGTCACGAGCACGCGCTGCGGGTCGGGAATCGTGTGCAGCCGTTCACGTGCCCAGGCATCGAGCGCCACCAGCCGGTCGCGAAAGGCATCACCACGTTGACGGTAATCGGCTGCATGAGCTGAATCGTGCGCTGCCAGTGCATCGGTCACAACGCGAACTGCATCGGCCCATGCCCGCGGGTCCATCCACACGTGCGGATCCGCATAACCTTCAAAGCCGTCTGGCATGAGAAGGAATGATTCATCGAGCAGCTCAGTCACCGCGTACACCGGTTTTCCCGAACGTGCGATCTGCACGAATGAATCCGCCATCTTCCCTTCGAGGTTCAGGCCGTTGTAAAAGACGATGTCTGCCCCGAGCAGCTTCGACATGTCATCACGCATCGGGCGATAGAGGTGCGGGTCGATCTCCGGCCCCATGAGTGCGGTAACCTGCGCGCGATCGCCTGCCACTTCACGGACGATGTCCGCGATCATGCCCGTGGTGGTGATGATCGAAAGCTTTTCCCCGCGTGGGCCGGATGCATCAACCGCATCGGCCTCATCAGACGTTCCACCGCATCCCGCGCTCCCGATGACCACCGGTCCCAAGGCCAGAATGATGAGGAAGCGCAGGCGAAGCGTGTTCATGAACGAACGACTCATGGTGCGATTCTTCCTTCCACGTCGGCTGCCGCAGAAGGCGAGCCGGCAAGAAACGTTTCCATGCAGATCAGCGTCCCCTCGCTGACATGATGCTCGATGCCTTCGGCGTCGTGCTCCGCGATGTCGGCCGGCACACCGATCGCGCGGAGAAACTTCACAACCACGGCATGACGCCGCCGACTCTCCGCAGCCAGCCGCTCGCCCCGTGCGGTGAGTCGAATCGGGCGGTACGGCTCCGTTTCAACAAGCTCGAGCTCCTGCAACCGCGCAATGATGCGCGACACCGTGACGTGCGAAACCCCGAAGAATGATGCAAGGTCCTTCACTCGACACTCACCCTGCCGATGGACGAGATCGCTGACGGCCTCGACATAGTCTTCAGCCGTTTCCGTGGCGTGGTCAGCCCGAGTCTTGGCGAACACATTGTCAGAAGCAGATCGGTTGGTCATCCGCGTGGGTGCCTGGTCTCAAAATGTAGGAAACACTACGGATTCACACCTGTCGACGGTCCAGTGTTTCCCACGATCCACAGTGTTCTTGCTGTAAGTGCCCATGCGAGCGAATCGACGGCAGGACAAATGTAGCACATGCTACATTCTTGTCAAGCTCGCCGCCCGAAATCAGCCGGCGGGGCAGATCAACTTTCTTCACGTCGCGGGTATCCTCTTCGTATGCCGTCGCTTCGAAGTTCACCGGTCGTCATTCATCGAATTCTGCTGGTTGCGGTGTGTCTCAGCGCGCTCGCGTTTGCGCCAAGACTTGCTGCCCAGCGGGAAGCAACCTCACTCCTCGGCCGCCCGTTGGAACGCCCGACTCTGGAAGCGGAAACGCGCGCTGCACTCGAAACGAATCTCGCAGCGGCCAGGGCTGCCTACCAGGCAAACCCGGAAGATGAAGAATCAATCATCTGGTACGGACGACGACTGGCCTACCTCAGCCGGTACCAGGATGCCATTGCCATCTTCACCAAGGGCCTGGAACTGCACCCGGAGAGCGCGAAGCTGCTGCGTCACCGCGGCCATCGGTACATTACCCTGCGCGAATTTGAACGCGCGATTGCAGACCTCTCCCGGGCGGCCGACCTGGTCGCGAACCGCGATGATGAGATCGAACCCGATGGCGCGCCGAACGCAGCGGGTATTCCGCGCAGCACATTGAAGACCAACATCTACTACCACCTCGGCCTGGCGCGGTATCTGACCGGCGCCTTTGATGCCGCCGCGCTCGAGTTTGCGCGGTGCGCCAACGCCTCAACGAACGACGACATGCTTGTTGCGGCGCTGAACTGGTGGATTCTCTCCCTCAAGCGTGCTGAACGCGAAGATGAGATGACGACTGCCCTTGCGTGGCTTCCGAAAGAGCCGAAACTCCTTGAAAATGAAGACTACGACGCCTTGATTCGCGCCTATCAGCAGCGGATCGAGCCCGCGAAATTCCTGGAGGGAATTGAGCCGGGAACCGTGGCGTTTGCAACGCGCGGTTACGGCGCTGCCGCCTTCGCGCTGACGAGCTCACTCAACACCATGGCGATCCGCACCATGGAGAGCATTATCGAACATTCGCCGTGGGCGTCATTCGGCCACATTGCCGCCGAGGCAGACCTGGCCCGCTTACGTGCCTTGAAGAATCGGCCCGAATCGAATGATGCTCCGGAGGCGGAGGGGCGGCTGTGACGAACGCTTCAGCAGCCGGCTGGCTGCTGCTTGCTCAGCAGAACGCCGGTGAAATGGCATGGGGCTCACTGCTCATCGGCGTCATCGGCGGGCTGGCCATCTTTCTCTACGGCATGGAGGTGCTCGCAATCGCGCTGCGCACCGTGGCGGGCGAACGGCTGCGTGATCTGCTCGCCAAACTGACCTACAACCGCTTCACCGCCGTCGCGACCGGCGCCGGCGTCACCGCCATCATTCAGTCTTCCACCGTCACGACCTTGCTGGTCGTTGGATTCATCTCCGCCGGGGCGATGCAGTTTCAGCAATCGATCGGCGTGATCATGGGGGCAAACATCGGGACGACCGTGACTGCACAGGTGGTTGCGTTCAAAGTCACCAGCAGCGCACTGATCCTGATCACGATCGGCGTTGCGGTCGGGTTGCTCGTCAAGAACGCAATCTGGAAGCAGTACGGAGCCATTGCCCTGGGACTTGGTCTCATCTTCTTCGGCATGAACCTCATGAGCCAGTCGACCGCTGACTTGCGAGAGTACGCGCCGTTCATTGACTTCATTGCCCGTCTGGAGAACCCGCTGCTCGGCATCATGGCCGGCATGATTCTCACGGTCATTCTGAATTCGTCTTCAGCCACGACGGGCATTGTCATCGCACTGGCAGCGCAGGGCCTCGTTCCGCTCGCGGCGGGAATCGCCATCATTCTCGGCGCAAACATCGGAACGTGCGCGACGACGCTCATCGCGTCGATCGGCAAACCCATTGATGCCCGGCGCGCCGCCATGGTGCATGCCGCGTTCAATATCGCAGGCGTCATGATGTGGGCCGGACTGACTGGCGTACTCGCAACATTGACCCAGGCAATCAGCCCGCGTCATTCGGAACTTGAAGGCGCAGCGCGTCTTGCCGCAGAGGTTCCGCGGCAGGTGGCGAATGCGCACACGATCTTCAATCTCTCGAACACACTCGTTCTCATCTGGTTCACCGGACCACTCGCGCGATTCGTCACATGGTTGCTTCCGGATCGC
Organism: uncultured Phycisphaerales bacterium; assembly: GCA_965651255.1. Classification (GTDB taxonomy): domain Bacteria; phylum Planctomycetota; class Phycisphaerae; order Phycisphaerales; family SM1A02; genus CBFGRU01. The sequence continues at coordinate 27,408 of CBFGRU010000004.1, read as the reverse complement.
CCGGTCGCCGAACCCGAACGCATCCGTCCGAAGTACCTGGAGAAGGAACTTCTCTCAACGCCCGCATTTGCGCTTGATCGGGTGCGCATGGAGATCGGCCACCTCGGTGACATCATCGCGGAGATGATTGATCGCGCGCCGGACGCTGCCATCTCGGGAACGCGCGAAGACCTGCTTCGTGTCGCAGCACGCGATGATGATGTCGACTTGCTGCACGGCGAGATCATCAGCTACCTGGCCAGGATCAACCAGGAAACGTTGTCCACGGACCTCGCCAGTGAACTGAACGCCCTGCTTACGATTGCAAACACACTGGAACAGATCGGCGACACGATTGAAGACAATCTCTGCGCCCGGGGGTTCAAGCGTCTCAAGACGGGGGTGATCGTCAGCGAAGAGACTCGCCGCACACTCGGGTCATTGACGCATCGCGTTCAGCATGCGATCAAACTGGCGATTACCGCCGTCGTGACTCAGGATGTCGAACCCGCCCGCGCGGTCGAAGCGATGCGCGAGGAAGTGCAGCGCCTCACCGATGAAGCCACTCGACATCAGGCGAAGCGCCTGATCGCCGATGCGCCCCGACGAGTGGCGACCTATACGGTGGAACTGGACATCATCGAGAACCTGCACCGGCTGTACGATTTTGCACGTCGAATAGCAAAGTATGTCCCGCTGAAAGATCAATCAAACGCCGGCGGTGCGATTGCTGATCCACCGACCACAGCGCCGCCGGCACCGGAAGCAACCGATCAATCAGAGAAGATCAACTCTTCCACGTGATGGATGATGCGCACCATCTCACGGTCAACCATCTGTTGGGCTGCCGCTTCCAGCGTCAACCAGTCGCGCTCTCGTTGGCGATCCTCCGGCCACTCATCATGCACTTCATCCACGCGCATGAGGAACATATCCACTTCGCGCGGTGAGCCGAACTTGTCGTAGCGGTACCGTCCGAGACAGGCGGATTCGATTTCACCGGAGACGCCGGCCTCTTCTCCGGCCTCGCGCAACGCGCATTGCGCGGGCGTTTCGCCTTGTTCGATCGTGCCTTTCGGAAACACCCAGCGGTCATGGTTGCGCGATGTGACCAGCAGCACCTGAATTCGCCCCTTCCGGATGCGATACGGGATGGCGCCGGCTTGTCGAACCACTCGATTGCGTATCACATCCATGCGATCGGTCTCATCTGAATCCTGCCTCCAACGAATCATCGTATCTGACCGATCGCCGGAACGCATCGGATCCTGGAGATTGGCCGGCACCGCCCTCGCTACACTTGGTGGAACCCCGTTCGCGAGATGTTCCTCTGATGCTCGATCGAATCCTCGGACAACCTCTTGCCGTTTCGACGCTTCAGTCCGCTCTCAATGCCGGAAAGGTCCATCATGCGTGGATTTTTCATGGCCCGCGAGGGGTTGGGAAGTTCACGACCGCCATTGAGTTTGCCAAGGTGCTGCTCGATCCTGATGCCACGGTTGATCTTGCGGGGAACATCTCCACGGATCCGGCATCATCAACCGCAACTCTCATCGATCGCGATGCCCACCCCGACCTGCACATCATCCGCAAGGAACTCGCGCTTGATTCAGAGGATCGCGATCTGCGTGAAAAGAAGCTGACGAACATCCCCATCGACCTGTTGCGAGAACGCATGATCGGCGGCATGCAGGGAGGGAAGTTTCGTGATGCGGCTGCGTTCCTCACGCCCAAACTCGGGCACGGCAAAGTCTTCATCATCGATGAGGCGGAACTGCTCGCATCTCCGGCGCAGAATGCGCTCCTGAAGACCCTCGAAGAGCCGCCGGCCAGCACCTACATCATTCTGGTCACGATGCAGCAGGACCGACTGCTTCCGACGATTCGCAGTCGATGCCATCGTGTTGCGTTCCACTCGCTGGATGAACGGGCGATGACGAACTGGCTCACGCGGGAACGATCGCGCGATGACTCGCCGCTGAAAGCTCTTTCCGACGATGCGCTGAACTGGATCATCGACTTTGCATCCGGTTCGCCCGGACTTGCGGTTGCAGCAGCGGAAGAGGATCTCGCTAGTTGGCGCCAGACCCTCATTCCAATGCTGCGCGAACTGGACCAGGGAAAGTTTCCTGCGGAACTCGGCGAGACGCTCGGCCGGTTGAGTGATGACTTCGCCGCCAACCGGGTGAAGCAGCTTGAGAATGCCAGCAAGGACCTTGCAAACAAAGAGGGCGCTGCGCGAGTGTTCATGTTACTCGGTGCGCATCTGTGTCAGCGGTTGCGGCAGGCGGTTGATCGAGGCGAGGATCCCGAGCGATGGCTGGCGTCGATCGATCTCATTCATGAGGCCGAGGCCGATCTTCGCGCCAACGTCAATTTGAAACTGGTGATGGAAGGGCTTGCCGTGCAACTCGCGGAGTAGGCGGGTCGCCGCAATGGCCATCCCTCAACCTGGGCACTTCGTCCCGCGTCCACGACCGCACCCCGTCGACCGTGTTGCAAGACCCCGGTCCGGCGGTATCATCGCGGCACCGAATGGAAAAACTCATCCTCGCCGTCGTGCTGGGTTTGGTCGGACTGGTTCCGCTGGGCGTTGTGCTCTCGCGCATGCGGCGAAACCGCGACCTGCGAGCCGACGGCATCCGCACCCACGCCGTCGTCAGCGAAGTGCTCACCGGCATGAATGACGGGATGCAGACGATCACGCTCACCTACGGCCCCGCCGACGGTGCGAACTGGGCACCCATCGCCCGGCGCACCATGATGGGCGGCGGCCCCTACCAGGTCGGGCAGAAGATCGAGATCATCTACGACCGCGCCGATCCCCACCGGATGATCTACGGGTGGAAGCACAACTACACCGTGGTCCTCGTCCTGCTCGGCATCGTCGCCATGGCGTTCATCGCCTTCGCGGTGCGGATCGCCCTTACGTAAACGACTCGTCGCCGAATGCGATCGCGTATTCCTTCTGAAGTTCCGTTGATCCTTCCGCGGATCGGCGGAGCCCGGCCTGTCGCTACGAAGCCGATCGCCTCGTAAAACGCGACCGCCGCCGGGTTGGTGTCGTCCACCCACAGCCGCAATCGCGTCGCGTCCCGTTCGGACGCCCCGCGCCGCGTGAAGGAAGGCGACAACGAGAGCACGCAACTCGCGGAGGTCTGACCGGCGGCGCTATCCTTGCTGGTGACTCTGAACCGAGTATTGAATGATGCGCACGCGACCGCCGATCTCTTCGATCGCGCGGCGGAGGCGTTGCAGACTGCGCCCCGTCGAGTGGGCAGCGTCGTTCAACTCCCCGCACGTGGCCGCCTCCTGGCAACTGGCGACCTGCACGACAATCCGATTCACTTCGCGAAAATCGTCGCACTCGCAAAGCTCGACCAGTCACCTGACCATCATGTCATTCTGCACGAGCTGATTCACTCCGAACGGCTGGTAGATGGTGTGGACATCTCGCACCGCATGCTTGCGCGGGTGGCGGATCTGGCGTTGCGATTCCCCGCGCAGGTTCATCCCTTGCTCGCAAATCACGAGCTTGCGCAAATGATCGGGCGCGGTGTCAGCAAAGGCGCCGGGGACGGCGTTCAGCTCTTCAAGGATGGACTCGACTATGCCTTCCATGAGGATGCAGAGAGTGTTGCAGCGGCGATCAACCGTTTCATTCGCGCCATGCCGCTCGCACTCCGAAGCGAGTCGGGTCTGCTGTGTGCACACTCGCTCCCGGCCGAACATGTCATGGCGAAGTTTGACTTCACGATTTTCGATCGCCAACTGGCCGATGCAGACTACGAGGCGAATCGGGGGAGCGCTTACTTCATGGTGTGGGGCCGCGGACACAACGAGGATCAGATTGCGCGCCTCGCGCAACGGTGGAACATCAAACTTTTCATTCTGGGTCATGAACACGCCGAAGCAGGTGTCGAGCGGAAGTCGCCGATCGCGATCGTGCTCAACTCCGACCATGAGCAGGGCGTGGTCGTCCCGATCGATCTGGCGAACCTTCCGAGCGCCGATGAGGTGATGATGAGCGTTCTGCCCTTGCGTGCGATCGGCCTGCCGGAGCAGTCGATCCGGTGAGCACATCGACGATCATGCTGGCGATCGAGGCGTCCCAGCGCGGGGGAGGCGTTGCGCTGCGAGTCAAATCGGGAGATGTTCTGGCTGAATCATTCCGCCCGATGTCGCGCCATGATGATGACCTCCTGCCTGCCATTGACCGCGTGGTGCGTCGCGCTGCGTTGAGGCCGGCAGATCTCGCGTGCGTCGCCGTTTCGGTTGGTCCGGGCGGCTTCACCGGGTTGCGAATTGCCTGCGCGACTGCAAAGGCGCTCGCCGAAACGATTGGCTGTTCACTGGTTGCGGTTCCGAGCGCGCTGGTCGCCGCCGAGGCGTGCTCATCGCGCGGCCCCATCCTCGTCTTACTTGCCGCCAAACGTGAGAGCGCATGGTGCACCCGTTGCCATCGTGGCGCGGATGAATCATGGCAGATTGCAGGCAGGCCTGGTCTTCATGACGCGACCACGATCGAACTGACCGGCATCGACCGGGTTCTCGCCGATGAGCACCTTCCACCCGCGTTGCGCGCGTGTATCGAACAGTCGGGAACTCCGATTGCCTCACCTGCCTTCGCGCCGAGCGACCTCCTGCTGGTCGGCGAACGACTGCTCGCAGACGGTCAGACCATCAATCCCCTCGAGTTGCTCCCGCTCTACCCGCGCGAGCCCGAGGCGGTGAAAGTCTGGCGCGAGCGGGGCCGCTGACCGAGCGCGTTCACTGCTCGAACCCCCTGCCTGAAGTGCAGCCGTCGTCCGATAGCGGGCGAAAGCCGTCGCGTCTGTAACGGCTGCGCCGGGGATGACCGGTGCGAGCGGCCGACATCCGCATCCGGATGTGAAGCGGGGCAAGGCCGGGCCCGATGACAAACTCGGCAAATTGGCGAAGGTGCGAAACCCCTGCAACCGAGCGCGGCCAGCGTGCCGTATAGGAGTGGAGCAAGGTGACAACAATGGGTAAACGCAAGAGTAACAACGGGTTAGCAGCAAAGCAGGTCTTTACGACCGGTGAAGCCGCGCAGGTCTGCAAGGTCAGCCAGCAGACCATCATCCGCTGCTTTGATGCCGGACGCCTTCAGGGCTTCCGCGTGCCCGGCTCGCGGTTCCGCCGGATTCCGCGCGCTGAGCTCATCCGTTTCATGAAGGCCAACGACATTCCCACCGACCTTCTCGAAGGGTCGCGGAAGCGATTGCTCGTCGTAGACGACGACAAAGAGATTCTGCAGGTTTTCTCCGAAGTGCTCAGCGATGATGATCGCTTCGAGGTGAAGACCGCCTCCACCGGCTATGACGCCGGCATTCTCACCGAGCAGTTCAAGCCGCACCTGATTCTGCTCGATTACATGTTGCCGGACCTCAACGGCAATGTGGTCTGCTCACGCATTCGGCAGAAGCCGGATCTGGCGGATACGAGAATCGTCATCGTCTCCGGTGTTGTCAATCGGGACGAGATTGAAGGACTCCTGCGATCAGGCGCCAATGAATTCATCAAGAAGCCCTTCCGACTGGATGAGCTGATGAAGACGATTGAACGTCTGCTCGAACTCGAGGTATGAACGGAGCAGGTCGTGGCCGCGAACGATCAGCAACTGGCGCGGCGTGTCGCTCGGATTCTTGAGCAGGTGGATGAACTCCCCACGCTCGGCGTGGTGGCGGTTCGCCTGCTCGAAGTGACCGAGGCCGACGACACCGATGCGCAGGATGTGGTTGAGCTGGTTGCCAGTGACCCGGCGCTGAGCAGCAAGGTGCTGCAGCTCTGCCGGCGCGCCGACCGGGGTGTTGCACTGCGGGACGCATCGATCAAGCGCGCGGTGGTTTTACTCGGCTTCGAGACCGTGCGCGCAGCCGTGCTGTCCGTCCAGGTGTTTGAGATGTTCGAAGGCCGCGAGAGTCGCGCAGGAGAGCGTTTTCTCACGCACGGCGCGTTCGATCGTCTGGCCTACTGGCATCACTCGTTGGCCGTCGCAGCCGCTGCGGAGAAACTGGCGGCCGAGCCGTGCCTGCGCGGCAAAGTAAAACGAAGCGAAGCGTTCCTGGCGGGACTGTTGCATGACCTCGGCCAGATCGCGATGCACTTCCTCCTTCCGAAGACGTACGACCGCATCGCCGAAGCAGCCGACACGCGCGCTGTTTCCATCGATCAGGCCGCTCGCCTCGTACTCGGCATGGATACGCATACCGTCGGGAAACGCCTCGCAGAGCACTGGCGCCTCCCGGTCGAACTGGTCGAGACGGTGTGGCTGAACGGTCAATCTATTGCCGCGCTGCCCGCCACCACGCGGAAGGAACTGATCGCCACGATCACCCTCGCGGATCTCATCGCCCGCGATCAGATGTTGCATCCAGCCGGGCACGGCCCCCGCGGTGAAGATCCGCAACCACTGATCGACTTCCTCGGACTGAAGGTCGAGCGCGTACGTGAGATTGCCTCGACGCTGCACGAAGAAGTTGAAGCCCGTGCAACCGGCCTCGGCCTGCCCTCGTTGAGTGAGAAGCAGCTCATCAGCCGATCAATTGACCGCGCGAATGAGATTATCCGACGACGTGATGCGGGCATGGCACTGGTCGCACAGGCGCACGACCCGAACGACAGTCGCCCGCCGGTGATTCGCATTCTGGATGAAGCCGTCCGCGTACGTTCGCTGGTGGGAATCTTCGGTCTGATCGCGCGCACCGCCAGCCGCGCCTTTGAGATTCAACCCACCGGATTCATCCTGATGCCGCGTGGGAGCGCCACGATGGAAGTCTTCATCTGCGATGGAGACGGCCGACTCGTTCGCCACGAGGAGGGCTCGCTCGCGCCCGAATCCGTATCGTCGCTCGCGCCGAATGAAGGCGTCCTCGACCAGGTCCCTCCATGGCTGAAACAGGCAACCGGGCTGAATGGACATCGCGGCATGCTGTTTGGCGACGAAGATGCACCCGCGCGCGTGGCGATTTTGCTGAACGGCTCGGTGGAGTCGATCGATTTATCGACCTGGCGCTGGCCGTGGCATGCTGCCCTGCAGATCGCCTTGGAATATGAGCATGCACGCCAGATGAGTGAGCAACTGGCCGAGAGTCATCGCCTCGTCCACGAGATGCAGGAAGAACTGTCACGGGCGCGAACGATGGCCTCACTCGGTGAGCTTGCGGCAGGAGCCGCCCACGAGATGAACAATCCGCTGACGGTGATTTCAGGTCGATCGCAGCTCATCGCGACCCGCGCCACCAACGCTTCGATGAAATCGATGGCGATGGAAGTCGTTCGTCAGGCACACCGGCTGAGCGATCTCATCACCTCGCTGAAGGTCTATGCGGAAGAACCCAAGCCCAGCGCGAAAGTGGTCAGTCTCTTCGACCTCATCGAGCAGGTTGTACGCGAAGTCCGCAACCGTGCCTCGATGCAACTCTCGGTCCAGATTCGAGTTGCAGAATCCGTCCCATCGGTGAAGATCGATCCGGATCATCTCAGCCAGGCGCTCCGAGAACTCATTCTCAACGCCGCAGAAGCACAACCTTCATCTTTGATCGAAGTCCGCGTTCATATCGACCCTCTGGACGACCGATTGATGATCGAGGTGATCGACGACGGATACGGACTGTCGGAGCACGCCGTGCGTCATGCGTTCGATCCGTTCTTCAGTGAGAAGCCCGCCGGCCGTCGGCCGGGTCTCGGGCTGGCACGGGCCAGACGGCTGGTGGAAGCAAACCACGGCCGCATCACACTGAGGAATCGGAAACCGCGTGGCGCAATTGCGACCATCGCGCTCGAGCGTTGGCGCATCGGCACCAGCCCGCAGCGGTCGGCCGCGTAAGCCGACGTCGGCTCGATCACCGCCGCCGACGGAGATCGGTGGTGAGGAATTCGAGTTGGGAGCAGACGACCTATGGAGCCGATGGAGCCGCACGCCATTTCCCTTCCCGTTGAAACTCCGCGCAACGCGCAAAGCGCCCGTGCTCTGCTCTTGCTGCCGGATGAATCGCTTCGCGGAAGGGTGATCTGCATCCTCAACGACGCCAAGCACAAGTGGTCTACGGTCGACTCGCGCGAGCAGATGGAGGAACTCCTGCAGCAAGTGCGATGCGATGTCGCACTGGTCGATGCGAACGATGTGGACCATGCACTCTCGCTGGTCGAGGCGTTGCGCAGCGCTGCTCCGGCGATCAAGCTCGTGCTTCTGGCCACCAAGCCATCAATGACGCTCTTCCGACGCGCGATGCGCGCGGAAGTGAGCGATGTCCTTGCGTTCGATGCGCCGAAGGAAGAACTGGCCCAGGCGATCGATCGCACGATTCGTCGGGCTCGCACTGAAGTCGATGTCCAGGAGCGCATCGAACGGCTCACGGATATCTGCCGCCGCCTCTCCCTGTCGCGCGATGAGATCGGTGCGCAGGTCGAGACGCTGTGTGATGACCTCGTCAATGCGTACAAGGAAATCGCTGATCAGGTGAATGAAGCAACGATGGTCAGCGAGTTCCGAACCCTGCTGGCCCAGGAACTGGACCTTGAGGACCTGCTGCGCACTGCACTGGAGTATCTGCTGACGAAGACCGGGCCGACCAATGCAGCCGTTTTTCTCCCGACCCCGGAGAACGACTGGGACCTTGGCGCCTATGTGAACTACGACTGTCCGCGATCAGAGTCGGAGATGTTCATCTCTCATCTGGCAACGCAGGTTTGCCCGCATCTTGCGGATGAATCGGAAGTCGTTCGCTTCATCGATGCGGATGAACTGGCAAGCTACTTCGGCGATGAAGCGTCGTTCCTTGCCAGCAGTCAGCTTATCGCGTTCTCCTGCCGTCATGATGACGAAACGCTGGCCATCGTGTTCCTGTTCCGCGATGCGCGCGATCCCTTTGCGGATGAACTCGCCGGAACACTCGATCTGCTGCGCGAGATCTTCGCAAGACAGATCAGCGCCGTCCTCAAGGTGCATCATCGCGCGAAACCGGAATGGCCGATGCCGGCCGATGAAGTCGATGAGGAAGACGATTACGGCTTCTATGGCGGACTTGCCGCGTAATCAGGAGCCATTCCTGACACATGCCGAACACGAGGCGATAGTGAACACTTGGCTGTCGAGCGGGAAGCACCTATGCTGGCACTCTCTGCTGCGCCTATCGTCGGCACAGTCGCCAGGTACCAATTGAACCATGCCACACGCTGCCACAACCGACGCTCCTTCCGCCGATCCTGAGCCAGAGGAACAACCTCCCAGTTGTGCATCTCGAACAACTGCATTCAATGCAGCGGCGGTCGAACTCAGCATTCTGACCGATCCCGACATCACACAAACGATCGACCATGATTGGCTGAGCGATCAATTGATCGCCGTGCTTGGGCACCTTGCGCGCCCGGTCGCCCGGGTCGAGGTGCGAGTGACCAGCGACAGAGAGATGATGCGGCTTCACCGTGTGCATCTGCAGGATGGATCGACCACAGATGTCATCACGTTCGATCTGACGGATGATGAGACCAGCCCGATTGAGGCGTCCATTGTCATCTGCGCCGATGAAGCCGCGCGTTGCGCCGTTGAACATGGTCACACTCTTGAGCGGGAACTCCTGCTGTACGCGCTGCATGGCCTCCTGCACTGCACCGGGTATGACGATCATGATGAGGCGTCGCACGCGCGAATGCACGCTGAAGAGGACCGGATTCTCACCCTGATCGGTGTGGGCGCGACCTACTCCGGGGAGACGAAGCGCTCGACTCCGGGGGGTGAGCGATGATCTGGGTGGTTCTGAGCGCCGTTGCGACGTTGATAGTTGCCAGTTATCTCGCGAGTTTGAATCTTGCGATCGTCCGCACGCGTCGGGCGGCACTGGAACAGCGCTTCGAACAATTGGGCCAGCAAGAAGCGGGCCATTGGCTGATCGCCCACCGGGAGGCCGTCAACTTCACGGTCGGCCTCTTCCGAACGGTTGCGCGACTGGCATTCTTCATGTTCGTTCTGGTCGCACTGATCGGCGGGATCGGCGAGAACTTTGCACTCTTCTTCAGTGACCTGCTCATTGCGGGGTTGATTTCAGCCCCAGCCCTTTGGATCTGCAGCACCGTCATCGCGAGTGCAATCGCCCGGCATGCCGGCACCGGCCTCATCACCCGCAGTACATGGCTTCTGCGCGCATTCTTCGTCATCGGCTATCCCATCGTCAAGCCCCTCTGGTTCATTGATGAAGCCGTGCGTCGACTCGCCGGAGCGCAACCGCGTGAAGAAGAGGCGGAGCTTGAACTCCTTCGCTCGATTGAAGACACACAGCGAGAAGGCGCGCTCCAGCCCGAAGCGGCGGCCATGCTCGAAAACATCGTTGAGTTCAGCAATACCGATGTCGCGGAGATCATGACGCCGCGGACCGACATCGCGGGAATTGCACTGACGAACAATCTTCAGTCGATTCGCCAGTTCATCGCCGAGGCAGGTCACTCGCGAATTCCGGTGTTTGAGCACAATCTCGATCACATCGTCGGCATTCTTTACGCCAAAGACCTGCTGCGATTTCTCGGCGAGGATCCCGCGAGCTTCAAGCTCAAACCGCTGCTGCGAAAACCCATCATCGTTCCAGAAACCAAGCCGGTCCATGAGCTGCTCGCTGACTTCCAGCGCAGTGAAGTGCATATGGCGATCGTTGTCGATGAATACGGCGGAACCGCGGGACTCGTCACCATCGAAGATGCGCTCGAGGAAATCGTCGGCGAGATTCACGATGAGCACGAGCCGGATCATGAAGAGGATCCACAGCTCACGCGGCAGGATGAGTTGCACGCCGAGGTTGATGGTCGGTACTACATTGACGATCTGAATGAGGAACTCGGGCTCGATCTGCCCGAAGAAGAAGATTACGACACCATCGCGGGGTACGTTCTTTCCACCTTCGGGCGCGTTCCGGCCAAGGATGAAACGTTTGAAACGCCGCTGGCGCGATTCACCGTGCTCGATGTGACCGCCACGACAGTGCGCAAAGTGGGCATTGAGTTGCTCACCGCCGTTTCTACGCCGATCCGACCCAATGGGAACGGTGGAGATGAATCAACCTACGGCAAATGACGGCCGCACGCGGCGTGCAGCAGATCTTCTCGGACGATCACTTCGTGGTGAAAGTTCGCCCGACGACTTCCCTACCAGAAGTTGATGAAACACATCAACCCCGATCGGCCTGCGGGCAGTACCATTACAGAAGGGAACGCTCTGGACCTGCCCATGCAGTTGACTGATCGACAGGAACGAGCCCGGTTGCTGCTGCGTGACTTCGCGCCGCGACTGTATCGCTACGCGCTCGTTCGATTGGGACAAGCAGACCTGGCGGAGGATGCTGTCAGCGAAACGATCTGCCGCCTGATCGAACTCGGGCCTGACCTGGCTGGCGATGAGCGCCATGTTCACGGCTGGAGCGTGCGTTGCATGGTCAACGTCTGTCGCGAGTTCGAGCGAAAGCCGCGACCCATGGGTCATTCAGAACCGGCAGACGCGACCTTCTCGGCGCGCGTCCCGAGCACATTTGATGCCGATGAGACCGCAGTGTTGGTCGGCGCGATGTCCAGGTTGCCCGCGCGGCAGCGCGAGGCGGTCACACTGCGAATACTCATGGAGCATTCCGTCGCCGAGACCGCGGAAGCGATGGAATGCGCTACCGGAACGGTCAAGGCGTTGACGCATCAGGGGCTGGCCGCACTCGATACGATGTTGACCAGCTCGACAATAAAGATCGGGCTGGCGTCATGACCATGAACGACGGGCAACCTGAATCGTTGGAGACCTTCCCCGCCTCTCTTCATCGCGCGTTTGCGAACATCGAACCCGGTGATCACGCTCGCAAGAATTGGATGCGGATGGCAGAAGATCGGTGGCGGTCGCAACAAATCTCACGAGAACCGATCCCCTGGATCTGGATCGGCGCCAGTGCCGCAGCGGCGATCGTCGCCATGGCAACGACGCTCGTTGTTCCGCTTTCGGCGGATGGGGTCACAAGCGGAGCAGCGAACTCCTGGCAATTGGTTCGCGCGAATGTTGAACACTCCCTGTCAGATCCGATGAACGGCCTGCTGAATCTCGTGACCGATGGCGGTCCGAGTGATTCGATGAATACCGCCAGTCGGACGATGCAAACATTGGAACGACTGCCGATGATGAGTCCACCCGCCGGGGCTGGTCGCACACCTCTGCACATCCCCATGGTTCGGATCGACTGGTTGACCGAACCTCTCCAGCAAGCGGAGCGGTGGACGTTCAATTCATTCTGACGCGGTTGCCACCGCTCGGTCGCCTGGTCCTTGTTGGACGATTGCTCAGCTCGACGCTTGACCGACAGTCAACTGCTGCTGGCAACCGCTTCGAGGAATGCCGCGTAGAGTCTGCGCATGACCGGCACGGCGCCCGAATCCACCAACCTACGGACCCCGCCACTCGGTGCACTGATCGCCGGTTTCGCGTGCATCTACATCGTGTGGGGCTCGACGTACCTGGGGATTCGTTTTGCGGTGGAGACGTTACCACCCTTCCTCATGGCGGGTACGCGGTTCATTATCGCCGGTGGAGTGCTGTGGCTGATCATGATTACACGGCGGGCACCGCGCCCGACGTTCGCGCAGTTTCGTGGGGCAGCCATCATCGGCGCCATCATGCTGGCCGGAGGAAACGGCCTGGTCTCGTGGGCAGAGCAATGGGTGCCTTCGGGAGTTGCTGCCCTGATTGTGGGCACCGTCCCACTTTGGATGGTGCTGTTCGACTGGTGGATCGGTTCGGGCAAGCGTCCGAACGGATTGGTCATCGGCGGACTTGCGGTTGGGTTCACCGGCGTCGGAATCCTCGCCATCGAGTCGGGCGGCATCCCGGCGGCTGAACATCGCGGGTCGCTTCTCATCCCGATCGTCGCGCTTCTCCTTGCCTGCGTGTTTTGGGCGTTCGGTTCACTTCGTTCCAAGCGTGTTGATCAGGGTTCCAGTCTTCTGGTTGCAAGTGCCATGCAGATGATCGGCGGCGGTGTTGCCATGACGATCATCGGCACTTCAGTCGGCGAGTGGACGGCGGTCGATCCGGCATCCATCTCGCTCCGCAGCTTGCTGTCGTACCTGTATCTCATCTTCATCGGTTCGCTTGTCGGGTACTCAACGTATGTGTGGCTGCTCCGTGTCGCCTCGCCGACTGCCGTCTCGACGTACGCCTACGTCAACCCGATCGTGGCGGTTGTGCTCGGCTCGACGATCGGCGCCGAACACATCACGCCGGGAACACTCGGGGCGGGCGCGATGATCGTCGGCGCGGTCGCGCTCATGACCTTTCGTCGGAGAAAACCGCTTCCCGCGGGTCAGGGATCTGCCGTTCCGTCGGACGGCTCGACCGCGATTCTTGATCCCGAACAATGTGAGAACGAGTCATGGCCTGCCGACGGAAAAGCCACCTCGCCGCTCCCCTGTTCGGGCTCATCTGCGCGACAATAGCACCCGAAACTGCTCACGCCGGATGTTCAATCTCGCCCGGCGGAGTACAGTGTGCCTGAGAGGGCCGCTGGCGGAGTCCGGCGGTGACAGATTCATTCACCCGGTGAGGAGTTGGCAGGCATGCGTACCCGAACATCCCTTGGTGGAACCATCATCGTTGTCGCGGTTGCAGCAACGCTCGGCGGCTGCCAGGAGAACCTGAAAGAAGACAACGCGCGACTGATGCAGGAGAACCTTGAGCTGCGTGAAGAGCTGGCTGAATCAAGAACCGAGGTTCGCGAAGCCCAGGCACGATCGCAGCTGAGTGCCGCGTCCGTCCGCACGACACCGACGGCCCGACCGGAAGAAACGATCGAGATGCCGGATTTGTCAGAGCGGTCCGACACCAGCGGGTCGGCCAACTCGACATCATCGACGGCGACCGTCACTCCGCAGCGCCCGGCCGCGCCATCGAATGCAGTCCGTACACACACGATTGAGAAGGGTGATTCGCTCTACCGTCTGGCACAGCGCTTCTACGGCAGCGGATTGAAGTGGACGCTTCTTTATGAAGCGAATCGCGATGTCATCGGGCCGGACTTCAACAAGCTGGTCGTTGGCAAGACCATCACGATTCCACCGCTCGTGAGCAACGACTGACCGCGACGGTGAGCCGATGAACGCACCGCTGAACATCCCCCACAGTGTCCGGACGATCCTGCTCGCAGCGACATTGGTCTCCAGCCCGCTTGCCGCCGCTGCACAGGAGTCGCGACCGGCAACGTCGCAGCCGACGGTCAGTCGCCCGATTCACGATCCCGCGAATCCGCCCGGCGAGGGATTCAACACCGCGGGGAGTTCGGCCCGCGCGGTTGAGTTGGCGGATCGGGTGATGCGCACGCTTGGCGGTCGAAGTGCGTGGGATGCCACTCGCATCATCAGCTGGAACTTCTTCGGCGCGAGATCGCATGTGTGGGATCGACACTCGGGCGACCATCGTTTGTCATACGTCGATCGCGCCAGCGGCGAGCCGATCGTCGTGCTCTCCAATCTGACTGAGCGGACGGGACGCGCATTCTCGAATGGTCAGGAGATCAGCGATCCCGCGCAGAAAAAGCAGTTGCTCGATGCCGCGTACAGCGCCTGGGTGAATGACAGTTACTGGCTGCTCATGCCGTACAAACTCAAGGATTCAGGCGTCACGCTTGAATTCATCGGCGAACGAAAGACCACTGAAGGACATGACGCCGAGGTCGTCCAGCTCACGTTTGCTGAAGTCGGACTCACCCCGCAGAACAAGTACCATGTCTACATCGGGAAGGAATCCGGCCTGGTCGAGCAGTGGGATTTCTTTCGCAGTGCCGACGATGCCGCGCCGGGTTTCCAGATTCCATGGAAGAACTGGCAGCGGCACGGCGACATACTGCTCTCCGGCGATCGCGGTGAGAGGCAACTGACAAACATTGCGGTGTTTGATGAACTGCCGATGGAAGTGTTTACCTCCCCCGAACCAATAGACCTCGAACGATTCGCGAGGAAGCCGGTCACACCGATGGATCAGGATGTTGCACACGAACGCGCTCTCCAGGCGATGAAGCACCTTGACGCCTTGCTGGGTGAGTGGACGGGCACCCTGAAAGGATTTGCGCCGGACGGGGCCGCCCAGTCCATTGCAATCGTGTGGCGAACCACCCGCGCATTCAACGGACGGTGGCTGCGGTTTGAGTTCATGAGCGCTGAGCCGGTGGCGCCGAATCGCTGGCTGGAATGGGAAGGCCTGTTCACAACCAATCGGGAGACAGGCGAAGTCGAAACCGTATGGATGACACCGCAGTTGCGGCAGGCCGGCGGTACATTCCTCGATGGGCGAATGATCTTCTTCGAGAAAGGCACGTTCGATGAGGTGGGGCGTGTCCTCACACTCATCGCGATGAAGCAATCCGGGCCGGATGAGCCGGTCGTCAAAGTGAAGTCAACCTTCACGATCGCGGACGACGGTCGATCGTTTACCGTCATCGATGAGGAACTGCACAACGATGAATGGAAGACAATCGGGATCTTTGAACTGAAGCGGGATTAGAGAACGCAGTCACACAACGGGTCTCGGGTATCAATCACGATCCGGGCCACTGAATCAGCAGCATTGACAAGGGAGTTTCGCGTGTCGGATGTGAAGAGGATCGCGGTGATCGGTGCAGGCACGATGGGTTCAGGAATCGCGCTGACCGCGGCGATGAGCGGGATCAACGCCTGCCAGATCGATGTGAATCAGGCCCAGCTTGAGAAGGCGAAGGGCTATCACCAGAAAACGCTTGCGCGCAGCGTCGAAAAGCAGCGCATGACCCAGGCGGATGCCGATGCCGCGATGAATCGCCTTTCGTATCACACCGCCATGGCCGATGCGAACGACGCCGACTGGGTCGTCGAAGCCGCAACGGAGAACCTCGACCTCAAGAAGAAAATCTTCCAGGAGATGGCGAGAACGTTCGGGCCAAACGTCGTCCTTGCAACGAACACGTCGTCCATCTCCATCACCACCATCGCGGCGGTGACGGGTGAGGCCGCGAGTCGCGTCATCGGAATGCACTTCTTCAATCCCGTTCCGGTGATGAAACTGGTCGAGGTCATCAAGGGCCTCGCGACAAGTGAAGAAACAACACAACGCACGATTGATCTCTCGAGGGCGATGGGTAAGACGCCGGTCGATGCAAACGACCGCGCGGGCTTCGTCTCGAACCGCATCCTCATGCCGATGATCAACGAAGCGTTCTACGCATGGATGGAAGGCGTCGCGTCGCCGGAAAACATCGACGAAGTGATGAAGCTCGGCATGGCGCACCCGATGGGCCCGCTGCGCCTGGCAGATTTCATCGGCCTCGATGTCTGCCACGACATCATGATGGTGCTCTATCGCGAGTTGGGCGATCAGAAGTACTTCCCATGCCCGCTACTGCGCCAGCTCGTGACCGCAGGACGCCTCGGCGATAAGTCCGGACAGGGTGTGTACGACTATCGGAAGTGAGCGCCCCGCCGGAGTACCAACCGCAGGCGGTCAAGCCCGATGCGGGACTTCAAGGTCATGCCAGCCGCAACGCTTTGCGGCCGATCCACTCCCCGGTCAGCAGCATCAGCACCAGCATGAACACCAGTGGTGTATCCCACAGCCGTTCGGTCAGCGGGTTGCTGGTGCGCACCGCGCGATTCGGCAACAGATCGGCAAGTTGTGCCAGGTTCTCCGCACCGATGACCTCGCCTCCGGTCTCCGCAGCAATCGACCGCAGCAGGTCGTGATCGGTTTCGGGCCGGCGAAGTTCATCATCGGGGCTGAACACTTCGACTTCGGCGCGCAGATCGAAATCAACGAGCTCTGGATCCGTCACGCGCACTCGGAGTTGACCGACGGAATCAGGAAGATACGTCGCGGCAAAGCGGCCATCACCTCCGCTCGGGCGAAGCTCAAGTTCCGCAACCACTTCGCCCGACGCCCGTTCGAGCGCGATGCGCACGCCCGCTCGTTCACGTGAGACGAGCTGTGCATCGAGCAGACGAAGCTCAACCTGCATCGGCTGACCGACCGCAAGACGCCGTGGATCAGCCGTCAGGAGCGCGGGCTCATCTGCACCGGTCAGACTGACCCGACCGAGAAGTCGAATCATCTGGATCCAGAACTGTTCGGGCAACAGCTCACCCCGGCCGTATCGCCACCGCCAGATTTCATCCGTCGCGACGTAGATCGACTGTCCCGCACCGTAGCGCATGTGAATGACAAGCGGCAAGAGGTCGCCATCAAAGCTGGTGAGCGTCGTCGCGAGCACTTCCGCTGTCGGCTTGAGCTGAGAAGGCGGTATGCGCTGCGCCCATTGCAGTCGCGACCAGCGGAAGGCCGGATCAGTCAACTCACGTGGCCAACCGACATCATCTCCCACCACCAGGCGGAGAACACCCAGTCGATCGGCAACATCGGTTGGCAACATGTTGACCGGTTCACGAATCCGGCTGAGTGAAAGCGACCCACGAATCGGCAGCAGGTCTGAGAGCAACGTTCCCGCATAGGTCGAAGGCATCGCGCGCTCACCGCCGATGAGCAGCAGCCCGGCTCCACGCTCGGCGACATGGCTGCGCATCAGTTCAAGTTGCTGCGGCGAGTAAAAGGATGCCGGCAGATCGCCGAGGATAATCAGATCGAACTGTGCGAACTCCTCCGCGGTCCGCGGCAGGCGTGTGATCGGCATATTGCCTTCCTGCGCGAAATCCCGATCTGCCGAGAGCAGCATGATCGAACTTTCGATCGATTCTTCGCGCACGAGAATCTCTTTCAGGAAGCTGTACTCCCAACGGGGATACCCTTCGACGTAGAGCACGCGCAACGGTCGATCGATGAGCGAGACTTCAAACGTGCGCAGGTTGTTGTCGGGGATCAGATCCGGTCGTTCGGTCTCGATCTCCACGCGCCACGTCGCATCGCCAGCCAGCTTCGGTTCGGCGGTCAGCGTCACACGATCAGCAGATTCGCCCGCGGCAAGTTCGGCGCGATCCAACTCTTCTCCGGTGGCTTCATCGATCAGGACTACCGTCGCGCCGCCGGCGCGGGCAGCGTCGCCGAACTGATCAAACTCTACGACGACCGGCACCTGATCGCGCACAAACGCACGGCGCGGCGCATCAACGCGGCGCACCGCCAGATCGCCCAGCGGCTCAGCCGAACCGAGCGGAACGGTGAAGATACGGATCTGCTCCGCTTCCAGTCGCCGCAACAACGTGCGCGAAGGCGGGGTCGTGCTGCGTCCATCCGAGAAGATCACGACGCCGGAAATCGGACGCGCCGCGGCCCGCTGCAGCGCCTGCTCAATGGCGGCATCAAGGTTCGTGCGCCGGCCGTCCGGAGTGCCGAGCACAACCGGGCCGTCCGCCGCCACCGATTCCTCTGTACCCGGAACATTCAGATCGAACGCACCGCTGTGGAAGCCCAGCCAGAGCAATTGCTTGCTCTCGGAGAGCTGATCAAAGACCGACCGATGCCGCTCCAGTGCTTCTCGAAGTTCGCGATCACGCGCCATGCGTGCAGCGCCCGCGCCCGAATCTGCGATCGTCATCGACTCGCTGCGGTCAGCGAGCAGCAGCACCCAGTCCTGCTCGACTGACTCGCGTTTCAATTCGAGCATCGGGCCGGCAACGAGCGCCACCAGCAACAGGAGCAACGTGAATCGAACGGCAGCCAGCACCCCGCGGCCTTCGCGCCGACCGACCAATCGTGAATAGCTCCAGACAGCAAACAAACCCAGAGTGATAACGATCAGCATCCATACCCACGGCGGAAGAGCGTACTCCCACGCCAGACGCACACCTTCCGCATCGGGCGGAATGCGTTCGATACCCAGCAGCCAGCGAATCACGCTGTTCTCCAGCATCAGAGCCGCCCTCCCGCTGCTGCCTTGCGCTCTTCGAGAGTCGGTTTCAATCCACCCAGTATTCCGTCGGCAATTCTCCCGCCCGATACACCGCCACCGCGATATGCGTGACTGAACCATCGAGCCAGGAGTGTCTCGATGATCGCGAGAAAGGCGACGGCAATCAACAGATACAGCGCGAGGGGCGAACCCGATTCCACCGTGGCGAGCGCAGCGGCCGGGTTGTCTCGCTCGAATGGTTGCCAAGCACCGCTCTCGCCCAGCCAGGATGCAATCGCCGCATCGGATTGCGCTTCCGTGCGGGCACTGGATTGATGAATGTTCACCGCCATCCGGCTCAGCGGCTGATCCGCACCGTCAACAACGGTGTAGATCCCCGGCATGGAGAGCGCAGTACCGGGCCTCTGCTGACGATCGAGCGACACACGCGATGCGTCCGGTGCGATCAACTCCGTAGCAGAACCGGTCGCCGCCAGGAGTGCTGGTCGATCGCCGACCTGCAGCCGTTGATTCTCTCGCACGAGATTCAGACCCTGTCGAACCGCTTCCTGGAAAAGTGGCACCATCAACGGCTGCGCTGGCAGGTTCGACCAGCGAGACAATTCCGGAGCGACCGCCAGGTACAGCACGATTCCACGGGCCGGCTGCGTTTCGCGATTCTCCGACTCATCACTGTTTCCGCTTTCATCGCCCGCGTCATACTCCGGTGAGCCCATGATCATCATCGGTTCACCGTCGGCAAACTCCAATACGCGGCGCGCCTGTGTTGCATCAGCGTCAATCGGCAGAACCCGCTGCACGCGAATCGATCGGGTCAACGGACCAAGTTCATTCGAGAGCAACCGAAGGAGTTCCGATGCGGGCTGTTCGTCGGCGAGTGTGAGCGCCGGGGTTTGTTCCGCAACCTCCAGCCCGATGCTCCACGGCAGGCCAAGGTCGGTGCGCAGCCGATCGGTCCACGGATGTACATTGAGTTCAGCGGGTGGGGTGAAAAAGAGTACGCCTCCGCGCCGGACGAATGCATTCAGCGCTGACCAACCAGCGTCAGCGAGACGGTCGGGACGGGTAACAATCGCGACATCAATTGAGCGCAAATCCACATCATCCAGTGACGATGGATCAACATCAACGACTTCCATCGCGCTGCGTTCCCCCGGCGCGAGGGCGCGACGAATCCACTGGCCCGGCGTGAGCGTCTCGATCAATCCGGCGCGACCGAAAGTCGGTGGACTGACCATGGCGATTCGCACGCGGTCCCGAACTTCAACCACCACATGCGCTCGGTTGTCGAGTGAAAGGGCATCGGTTCCGCCCGCCGGCTCCACGGTGGCGGTCAGGCCGACCGCGAGATCGCGCGTGGCCCTGAAATCGACCACGAACACCGCCGTCGCACTCGACTGCCCGGGCGACCATTCGACCATGCTCGGCTCAGGCGCTGCGATGCCTTCCCCCGTGAGACGCACGCGCGTCACGGTTCGGTCCAATTCTCCGCCGAACCGTGCCAGCCGTACCGCAATCTGCCGGGAACCATCCGTCGCGCCGGGAAGGACAACACGTCTCACCGGTTCCACACCAGCGACATGGACATTCGAGACCGACTCCTGTGCGGGCGGCGAGAAAAGCAGGGTGATCTGATCGTTCGGCGGAAAGATAGAAGCAAGCGGTGCATCCAGCGACGCCGAACCGACACGAAACTCGCTGAGCAAGAATGCGATGACGGATCGACCGGACTCGATCGACTCCCCACCTGCATCGCGCAGGGTGCGCAGGGCGGCGGGGAGATCCGTCGGTGAGGCAGCGGGCTTCATCTCATCAAGCAGCCGACGGACCGCATCGTGATCAAGCGTGGGAGGCACCACGCGAGACTGCACCGGACGCGCCGCGGTGATCAACCCGACCGCTTCAGCCGGGCCGAGACCGCTGATGATCGACTTGGCCTGTTCGACCTGTCGCTGAAGAGCGGTCTCTCCGTCGGCATACTCGATCCCCGATGCCAGCCCATCATCGATGATGAGAAACACGACCCGATCGCCCGCTGCGGAGAGAACACCGGCTGCATTGAGAATCGGTCGCGCGAGCGCCGCGCCGAGCAACGCCAGGATAAGGCAGCGCACCGCCAGCAGAATCAACTGCTCGAGTTGCAGGCGGCGCTTCTGCTTGCGAAACGCCTCCAGAAGAAAGCGCATTGCGGCCCATTCAATCGGCTTCTTGCGCTGGCGCGAAAGAAGGTGAATGAGAATCGGCACGGCGACCGCACCAAGTCCGGCCACCAGAAAGCCGAGCGTGACAAAGCTCATGCTCGACCTCCGACCAGGATGGGCTGGAGCCGGATCATCCGTACTTGCTCCGTCGAATCTGGGCGTTCCGACGGGCAAGCAAATGACTCAGCGCTGGTCCGACCGACTCGTGCGAGTCGATTCGCTCGTAATCAAATCCGAACCCCCGCGCGAGCTTGGCGACCGTGTCGACATGCGTTCGGATCGATTCCAGATACGCCTCGCGCAGGGCGCGCGGGTCAATTCTCAATCGCCCTTCATTCTCCAGGCCCTCGAACGGTGCGGCCTGACTGTAATCGAACCGCATTTCCTGGCGATCGAGAATCTGAATCAGAATCACATCATGTCTTCGGTGCCGAAAACGCGCGAGTGACTGACGAATGTGCTCCGGATCATCAAACAGGTCCGAGAGAATGACAATCAACGAACGGTTCGTCACTTTGCCCAGCACCTGATCGGTTACATGCGCCAGGTTCGTGGTCGCTTCGACCGGCTCGACATTCAGCGTGTTCACAATGCGCCGCCACTGGCCTGAGGCGCTCGATCGCTTCACCATCGAGCGCAGTTTGTCCGCAAAGACCATCACACCCACGCGATCCTGTTGTTGCAGACAGAGATACGCAAAGGCAACCCCCACCGCCGTCGCACAATCCCATTTGGTCCAGATGCGTTTTGCGCGACTGGCTTCCGTGCCGCCCCATCCTGCCTTGATCGGCAATGAGCCGTACGCCATCGACGCAGACCCGTCGATCAGCAGCATGATGTCGAGATTCGTCTCCTGCTGGTACTGCTTGACGACCAGCTTGTCCGAACGGCCCCAGACCTTCCAGTCCAGATGCTTGAGATCATCGCCCGCCACGTACTGCCGGTGCTGCGCAAATTCCACCGCCATCCCTTGATACGGCGAGCGATGCATTCCGCTCATGACGCCTTCGACAATCATCTTCGCGCGCAGCTCGAACGAACCGAGCTGACCGAGCGTCTCGGGCGCGAGGTATGCTTCAGCACGGGTTGGTGTATGGTCGGCCACGGTCGATGCTCCACGGATGGAAACCATCCTCGATGTCCTTCATACCATAGCCGGACCGCAGGGGTTCAGGGGCGCGGGCTTGAATTGGCCGCACACGTGCGTATCACGACTCGACGGCCAGCACCGGCGGGATCGCCTGTAGCCGCCCCGAACGATCTAGACAGGCAAGCACCGTTCGACCCGTCGCCAGAAGTTCCGCGCTGCCGGCCGGCCGATCCCGAAACAGTTCATAGGTATGCTCAATCTTGACATGGCCGCTCTGCGCCAGCGTCGTTCGCAGACGCAGCAGGTCGTCGTACCGCGCGGGTCGTCGATACTTCACCTCCAGCGAGACGACCGCGAGCATGACGCCTTCGGCTTCCAGTTCCCGGTAACTGATGCCGTCTGCCCGCAGCAACTCGGTGCGTCCTACCTCAAACCACACCGGGTACGCCGTGTGGTGCGCCACCCCCATCGGGTCGCATTCGTTGTACCGCACGCGAAATTCGGTTTCTCCAGACTTCATGGCAGACATTTCACCGCGATTGTAGGGAATGCAGGCCACCGGCCGGTGGAGTCGATCACTTGCCGACACAAAAGGTCGAGAAGATGCGACCGAGAACATCGTCGGGCGTCACTTCTCCCGCCAACTCTCCGATTCGATCGAGCGCAACGCGCAGAGCGGCCGCGATGAGTTCCGGTTGGGCGAGATGTCGAGAAATGTGCTGCTGCCCGATGAGGTTCAGCGCGGACTCCACCTCCGCTCGTGCCTCGTTCAGCGCCTGTTCATGCCGGGGCTTGAGCGCCAGCATTTCTTCACTCAGTGGGGTGAGTTCTCCCGCCAATGCAGTCGCGATCGATTCGCGCAATGACTCCAGCCCCACTCCCTGCGTGGCGCTGATGCGAAGGTGTCCCGAGGCATCATTCGACACATCGCACTTGGTTGAGACATGAATCGCGCTCACTTCCTCCGGCAGAAGAGGATCGCGCCACTCACCGCGCGCTTCCGGCGGATGACAGATGATCAGAAGATCGGCGCGAGCGATCGCTTCGCGCGCCTGCTGCTGCATTCGTGCGTTCAGCCATGCATCATCTGATGCATCGAGGCCGGCCAGATCACTCAACAGGACCTCGGCGTCTCCGCAGCCCGTTCGTATGGTCAGCGGCTCGCTCAGGACGTCGCGCGTCGTTCCGGCGACCTCGGATACGATCGCCCGCTCCCGTCCCAGCAGCGCATTGAACAGCGTGGATTTGCCCGCGTTCGGCGGGCCGACCAGCACGACACTCGGAACGGCCGCCAGCGACTCGCTGCCGACGGACCGGGAGAGATATCGCGAGAGTTCTTCATGAAGATCACGAAGACGATCCGTCAGGTCCGCCGGAGAAATGGCGACCACATCTTCCTGATCCGTGAAGTCAATTCCCGCTTCGACCAGCGCCAGCGCATCAGTGAGTCGCTGCGAGAGATGTGCAGCCAATCGGCCAATTGCACCGGTCGTCAACTGGTGCGCAGCGCGAAGCTCCCGGGTTGTCCGGGCGGCGATGACCTGTTCAACACCTTCCGCTTCGGTCAGCGACAGCCGCTGATTCAGAAATGCGCGGGCGGTGAACTCTCCCGGCCCGGCGCGCCGTGCGCCAAGATCACGCGCCAGGGGCGAACCAAGCAGCACATCGATCAATCGCTCGATCAGGAACACGTTGCCAACGGTCAGCAGCTCCGCGCAATCTTCCCCCGTGTACGAGCGCGGTCCGGGAAACGCCATCGCCAGGAGCGGCAGCTCAGCATCGCTCATTCTGAAACGCGCCCGGTAGAGCCCACGCGCCGGCCAAAGCGGTGATGCTTCGCCGAGGTGCACGCATTCATTCAACCTCGCTGCGAGCAGGTCGAACACGCCGCTGCCGGAAAGTCGGATCGCCCCGCGAAGCGATGGTTCGCGCGGTGTCGCGATGGCCACAATCGGTTCATCGCCGATGGTCGAACTCAAGTCCTCCGTATCCAATCTGTCCGGCGAACCGACCATCTCACTTGCGACGCTTGTAATTCTTGGTGTTCTTTTCCTTGCGCTTTTCTTCAGCGCGTTCAACCGCCGAGGCCCACGCCCGGGCAAGCGGGTCCTTCTTCTTCGTCTTGCCGCCCTCTTTCGGTGACTTTGCCGGCGTGGCGGTGAGATCAAGCTCATCGATATGCCGACGAATGTACCGGCTCTCAAGGATCGAGAACACACTGGAAGTCACGATGTACAGCGTCAGTCCGGACGGGGCGCTGTACAGGAAGAGCGGGAACATCACCACCATCATGAACCGAATGATCTTCTGCTGACTCTCCATCTCCTTGGACATGTTCGTCTGCGGCGGAGTCATGTACTTCTGCTGCACGAAGAAGATCGCGCCCATGAGCAGGGGCAGAAGGTTGATGCCAGTGATGTTCCAGAACAGGAACTGATACGGCTCTTTGAAAGTCCAGAAGAAGTGGTCCGCGGCAGCCAGGTCCGCGAGGAAGGGCCAACCACCGAAGAGTTGGAAGAAACCGAAGAACGCCGGTTCATGGCGCAACTCGAATGCGTAGAACAGCATCGCGTACAGAGCGATCCAGATCGGTGTCTGCAGGAAGAGGGGCAGGAAGCCAAGGCAACCGAGCGGATTCACCCCATGCTCACGCATCAGGCGCATCTGTTCGGCCTGCATCTTCTGCGGCTCGTTCTTGTACTTCTTCTGCAGTTTGTCGATCTCGGGTTTCAGCTTCTGCATCTGGCGGCTGAAACGCTGCATGGAAATCTGCGACTTCTTCGTCAGCGGGTGCAGCAGGCCGCGCACCACCAGCACGAGTGCGATGATCGCAAGGCCCCAGTCGAACAGCACATACCCTTCGATGAACGCGAGGAACGCGATCAGGAGATGCGCGAGCCACTGAAACGTGCAGAACGCGCACATCGCGGACATCTGGTACAGGATGAGCGCGCCCATGTTGAGCGAGGCGTACGGCTCATCGCCGTACAACACACTGCGATCGAGCGGGCCTGCATACATGCCGAGATTCAGCTCAATCGAACCGCCCGGAGGAATCGACTTCACCGGACTGAACAGTTCCGTGAACACCACCGATGGCGGCTGCGCCTCACCGTTGGGCCCGATCGGAAGATCGCCGTTCGGCGCAATGCGCTCAATCACATCGCTCAGCGAATAGTTTGGTGGAGGCGTGCCGTCATACTCCGCGTGCAGCGCCAGCGCGAAGTACCGATTGGTCGAGGCCATCCACGACAGTTCATACCCTTCATCGATGGTTTCGGTCGTCGGCCAGAGATTGATCTGCTGTCCCAGGCGAGCCGTTTCAACAAGCTCTACCACGTCAGCCCGCCAATGAATGACCGCATCGCCGAGCACGATCGTGGGGTACCGCTGCGGGTCGGGTCGATAGCCGAATCGCCAGCGACGCCCATCGAAGTACTTCGCCGGGTCCTGATCCAGATCGCTCGGCCCGTACTGAATCCAGCGCACATTCAGCGGCTGGGTCGTGAGGTTCTCGATTCGTTGATCGAGCGACAGGTCATACGACGACGCGCCGTTCATGCGGTACGTGCGCACGATGCGCAGCACGGGCTCATCGGCATCGTTGCGCACTTCGGTCGTAAACGATCCCGGCTGCGTCTCAGTCCAGACGCGCGCATTCAGATCGATCGGCGGCTGATCATTGATGATGATCGCCCGCGCTGCAAACGGTGAGAAGGGACTCAACCGGCCTCGATAGTTCAGTGTTCCGCCACGCATGAGGACCAGTCGCTGATCACCCGGCAGATCGGACAGGGCCGCTTCTCCCGCCTCGATCCGCGCCTTGATCCGGTCAGCATCGCGCTTGATCGGCGCTGCATTCCAGAAGTCGCTGAAGGTGATTCGATCGATCCCCGCGCCAATGGCGGAGAATGTCACCTCGTACCGGGCTTCGCGCCAATCGAGTGAACCGATCGACGTCGGCGTCTGAATGACCTCACCGGGTGCGACCGCGCGCAGTCCCGAAAGCAGCGCATCCCCACCAGCCAACGTTGGTGTGTCCGAACCTGAGGCGTTGGCCTCCCCATCGCCTTGGCCGGAGTCGGCTGACTCTTCGCCCGCCCCGTTTGCACCATCATTTGATTGGCCCGGCGTTCCTTCGCCCGATGGTGAATCCTGCCCATTCGCGGGAGCAGCAGCCCCCGTGGTCTCTTCCGTCGAAGACGCCTGCGAACCCGAGTCGGGCGATGTCGGCGCCGGCCGCAGGAGCGGGGGTAGAAACACAATGCCGCCAACCAGCAGCATTATGAAAGTCGTAATCACCAGGCGACGCACACGCGGGTCCATAGGTCGTTCAATTCCTCAAGCAGCCGCAGGCGGCAGTAATGGCGACAAAGGTGGGCCGGGCCGGCTCAGGGCCCAAGAGATTCATCCGGGCATCGCCGGTGAGTGCTTCAAAGTGACAACGATACCGCACTCCTCCTGCCGGTCTACGTTGCCCATTCGCTTCGCCCACAGGCCGTCCCATTCTGCTGAATATTGGGATTCCGCTCAACGGCCTTCAAACAGGCGTTCGCCCAGCCAATCGGTCAGCTCGGGGGTTTCACGAATTCGCTTGGCGACCGCCTCGATGTCATATTCAACACGGTAGAACTCGACCTGCTTCGATTCATCGAGCACCGCATAGCTGGCCTTGGGGTTCATGTCGCGCGGTTGGCCGACCGAGCCGGGGTTGATGATCGCCTTCTCCCCATCCTGAAACTCGTATACCCCGTTCATATCCGCGGGCGGATAGAAGTCCGGCTCATTCGTAAACACACCCGGGACGTGGGTATGGCCAACCATGCAGTACTTGTCGATGCGCTCGAAGATCTGCTCCATCTTCACCGGCGAGTTCACCGCATCTTCCGGAAAGAGATACTCATTGATCGGCCGACGTGGCGAGCCGTGCACACACAGGAAATCGCCAAACACGACACGCACGCGCAGACGGCCGAGAAAGTCCCAGCGTTTCGCGGCTTTCTCGGCATCCGGTTCAAGCTCGAACTGTTTCCGGGTCCAGTACGCGGCCTGCTCAGCAGCGTAGTTGAAATTCGTCGGTTCGTAGATCACTCCGAAGTCGTGATTGCCGATGAGCGACCACTCGCATCGTTCCGCGACCAGATCGACGCATTCCACCGGATTGGGGCCGTACCCGACGATATCGCCCAGGCAGATAATGCGATCGACATTCTTCGTATCGATATCCGCAAGCACCTTCCGCAGTGCTTCGAGGTTCCCGTGGATGTCGCTGATGATG
>CBFGRU010000003.1:0-37445 GCA_965651255.1 uncultured Phycisphaerales bacterium | reverse complement strand
GTGACCTCGCGGAATCACGAAGTGATACGAATCGAGCCGGGTCGGAACCTGTTGCTCGTCAAGGGCCCGGTTCCTGGGCCGAACAATGGGATCGTGTTGATTCGCAGTGCGATCCGTCTGCATAAGCGTCGAACGAATGCCATCGCCCGGAAGCAGGAGCAGGCTGCGGGCTGATGGCCCACAGGAGCGTTGGGCTTCTGTGCTGACAATCTGGTGTGACCGAGTCAAGACCCCTGCCACGGATGTAACCGTCGGAGGGTGAGGCGAAGAGAGGCGGATTGCCGCCAAGGTACAAAGCGATGATCGAACTCGCTGTTTACAACCAGCAAGGCGAGAAGGTTGACACCCTTGCCATTGACGAGAAGCTCCTCGGTGAGCGTGTGCGTCCGTCACTGCTGAAGCAGGCGTACGTCATGTTTCATGCGAATCGCCGTCAAGGCTCGGCCCGGACGAAGGGCCGAAGTGATGTTGAAGGGTCTACTCGCAAGCTCTATCGACAGAAGGGTACAGGCAACGCGCGTGTTGGCAATGCACGTACGAACATCCGCAAGGGTGGCGGTGTTGCATTTGCCAAGACGAAGGAGCATGCCGCATTTCGTCTGGCAATGCCGAAGAAAATGCGGCGTCTGGCGAATCGCAATGCTCTTCTCGCCAAACTTGTTGATAATGAAGTGAAGTGTGTTGACACGCTTGATTTTTCCCAGCCGAAAACCAGCGCGTTTCAGTCGTTGCTGAAGTCACTCGGCGTTGATCGCACGTGTCTGGTGGCGCTTGACGGTGGGAATCGTAACGCACAACGATCGGCGCGAAACATCGCGGGGGTCAATACGACCCGTGCCGATCAGTTGAATGCCTTTGACTTGCTTAATCACCGCTATCTCCTGGTCGACCGGGCATCGCTCGAGGCGTTCCTTCAAGGCACGCTCTGGCAGAACGGCTCGACTGATGGTGGGAAGGATGCTGCCTGATGGAACCGACAACCATCATCAAGAAGCCGCTGATCACTGAGAAGGCGACCTACGACTCCGGTGAAAGGAATCGATACACCTTTGAGGTCGATCGCCGGGCGTCAAAAGAAGACATCAAGCGTGCCATTGAAGTTCTTTACAAGGTACGCGTGGTAAAGATCGCGACGCAGACCCGGAAGGGTAAGCTTCGCCGGTACAAGTACGGCTATGTTGCCCAGGCCCCGTGGAAACGGGCTGTCGTTCGTGTTCATCCGGAGGATCGGATCGAACTGTTCTGAAGTACGCTTGATTGATAGTGACCCGGTGTTGCAGTCGCAACACCCGGGAAAAGAGGCCGGTTATGGCGATTCGAATCTACAGACCAACGAGCAACGGTCGGCGCAACGCTTCGGTCAACCTGCACAGCGAGGTTACCAAGAAGTCGCCCGAGAAGACCTTGCTGCGCCCGCTGAAGAAGACTGGTGGACGCAACAACCAGGGCAAGATTACGGTTCAGGGCCGTGGTGGCGGTCATAAGCGACGTTACCGCGTGATCGACTTTCGGCGACAGAAGGACGACATGGCGGCAACCGTGGTCGGGATTGAGTACGACCCGAACCGCTCCTGTCATATCGCACTGGTGAAGTATGAAGACGGTGATCTGCGATATATCATCGCGCCGCGTGGGTTGAGTGACGGTGGGAAAATCCTGAGTTCATCGACCGCGATCGACCCGCGCGTCGGCAACACCATGCCGCTGAAGTATGTTCCGACGGGTCTGACGGTGCACAATATCGAGTTCGAGCCGGGCAAAGGTGGGGCGCTCTGTCGATCCGCCGGGTCAGGTGCTCGATTGACGAACAAGGAAGGCGGCTGGGCAACCCTGGTGCTTCCTTCGGGTGAGATTCGTCAGGTGTCGATCGAATGCCGGGCCACCATCGGGCAGATCGGCAACCTTGATCATCAGAATGTCACACTTGGCAAGGCCGGTCGCAACCGCTGGAAGGGGCGCAGGCCGAAGACTCGTGGTGTTGCCAAGAGTCACCACATTCATCCGCTCGGCGGTGGTGAAGGGCGTTCGAAGGGTAATCGACCGCCGGCAAACAAGGCCGGTACTCCTGCCAAGGGTGGTCGTACCCGTGCCCGTGGGAAGTGGACAGACAAGCGCATTCTTCGCCGTCGCCGTTCAGTTCGGTACGGTCAGCTGAAGCTTTGATCGGAAACAGGAATTCATCCGCCGCATTCGTAACTACGACACTGACTGAGAGTTGATCATGGGACGTTCGCTGAAAAAAGGTCCATTCGTTGATGAGAAGTTGTATCGCCGTGTGGAGGCGATGAATGAGTCTGGCCAGCGAAGGCCATTGAGGACTTGGTCACGCGCGTGCACGATTGTGCCGGAGTTCGTCGGTCATACGTTCCAGGTTCATAACGGTCGCCATTTCAATGATGTCTTTGTGACGGAGGACATGGTCGGCCACAAGTTGGGTGAGTTCAGTCTGACGCGTATGTTCCGCGGCCACACGAACAAGAAGGAAGGCATCACCAAGGCCGGTTGAAAGACCGGCTGAGGTCGGAAGGACGTATTCATGGGCTACCAGAGCACCCATCGATTTGCCCGAATCGCGCCGCGGAAGGCGCGGCTCGTTGCAGACCTGATTCGCGGACAGCGCGTCGATGACGCGATGACGATGCTGCAGTTTTCAAAGAAGCGTGCGGCGTACTACCTGCGCAACGTGCTGAAGAGTGCGATTGCCAACGCGGAAGAGCAGGATGCAGATGTCACATCGCTCTTCGTGACGGAGTCGCGAGTTGATGAAGGGCCGACAATGAAGCGTTGGCAACCGAAGGACCGCGGTCGGGCGCATCCGATCAAGAAGCGCACCAGCCACTTGTATATCACCGTGGACGAGAAGGACTGATCCACTATGGGACAGAAGACCCATCCATTCGGGTTTCGCGTCGGCATTACTGAAGGCCACAAGTCGCGATGGTTCGCGCCGAAGGCCTTGTTCGGTGAGTTGCTGATTGAAGACTACAAGATTCGCCGGTACGTGGACAAGCGTCTGAACCGGACGCCTCCGTTTGCGGCAGTCGCCGACATCATCATCGAGCGGACGCGCGAAGAGTTGACCGTGATTCTTCGGTCAGCCCGTCCCGGCCTGGTGATCGGTCCGAAGGGTCAGGAAGTCGAGAAACTGACACAGGATCTTCAGGCCCTGACGGGTCGAAAGGTCGTGATCAGAATCGTCGAGATCAAGAATCCCGACACCGAAGCGGTGCTGATTGCCGAAGCCGTCGCTGAACAGTTGAAGAAGCGTGCCAATTTCCGCCGGGTCGTGAAGCAACGTTGCGAAGCGGCCATTCAGAACGGTGCTAAGGGCGTGCGCATTCTCATCTCGGGTCGGCTTGGTGGCGCTGAGATGTCCCGTCAGCTCGATACGCGATTGGGATCGATTCCGCTGACCACGCTTCAGGCGCACGTGGACTACGGCTTTGCCGCCAGTCACACGACGTACGGCACGATCGGCGTGAAGGTATGGGTCTTCAAGGGAATGTACGAAGACAAGGTCGAAATGGAAGAATCTCGAGCCGCCGGTGCACGTGCCCGCGCCCGAGGTCGTCACTGATTGCTTTGATCGATTGAGTTTTGAGGAGTTCATCCGATGCCCCGGATGCCCAAGCGAGTTAAATACCGAAAACAGCAACGTGGCAAACTGCGTGGCAATGCGACACGCGGCAATTACGTGGCGTTCGGTGAGTTCGGTTTGCAGTCGCTCGAACCGCACTGGCTGAGCGCCCGTCAGATCGAAGCCGGCCGAATTGCGGCTCAGCACTTCCTTCGCCGACAGGGCAAGGTGTACATCCGTGTGTTCCCGGACAAGCCGATTTCCAAGAAACCGTTGGAAACGCGCATGGGGAAAGGGAAGGCGGATACTGATTACTGGGCAGCACGAATCAAGCCGGGCACGATGCTTTTTGAGATCGCTGGTGTGCCGGAGAGTCTTGCGAAACAGGCGATGGCCCGTATTGCCCAGAAGATGCCGGTGCGATGCAGGTTCGTCGGACGTCGGCTGGCGGTGTAAGTGACGAGAACGAAACACGACGAGTAGAAAGAACGCGGAGCCCGCGATGAACGCGAACGAAGTACGAAAACTGAGCTCGGAAGAGATTGACATCGAGGTTCAGCGATTGCGCCGGAAGCTGTTTGATCTTCGGTGTCAGATGGTGACCGAGAAGATCGAGAACACAGCCCAGTTTCGGAAGCTGAAGAAGGCTGTTGCGCGACTGTTGACCGAGCGTACTGTTCGCATGAAGAAGGCCGAGGCGGTTTCATGAGCCATTTGAAGCAATTGAATATTCCAGAATCCGCGCCTCGTCGAATCGGTGTCGTCGAGAGCGATCGCCGTGACAAGACGCGCAAGGTAGTCATCAGCTACCTGGTGAAGCATCCGAAGTACGGCAAGTTCATTCGGAAGCGATCTGTGCTGCATGTGCACGATGAGATGAATGAGAGTAAGGCGGGCGATCGGGTTGAAATCGCCGAGTGCCGGCCGGTCTCCAAGACCAAGTCGTGGGTGCTCCTGCGAGTTGTGGAAGCAGCGCCGAAGGAAGAAGTTGTCAGCCCGGCTGCGGGCAGTGAGGTGTCGTCGTGATCCAGAAGGAATCGCGGATTGAAGTGGCTGACAATAGCGGCGCTAAGATCGCTTATGTGATCGGTGTGCTTGGCGGTTCGACCGCCAAAGGTCGGTTCACGCGGCGAACAGCCGGCGTGGGTGACCGCGTGGTCTGCTCGGTCAAGAAGGCGTTGCCCAATTCTGACATCAAGGCGGGCGACAAAGTCAAGGCCGTGATTGTCCGAACGAAGTACCCCACACGGCGACCTGACGGTTCGTATGTTCGCTTTGACTCGAATGCCTGTGTGCTGATTGACAATGAAGGCAATCCGAAGGGCACGCGCATCTTCGGGGCCGTTGCTCGCGAGCTTCGCGAGAAGAATTACATGAAGATTGTGTCGCTCGCTTCGGAGGTGATCTGATCATGGCGCGTCACGTGCGAAAGGGTGATCTCGTGGTCGTTACGGCTGGCAATGACCGTGGGAAGACCGGTGAAGTGTTGCGAATGCTCACCGATCGGGATCGCGTCATTGTCAAGGGCGTCAATGTCGGGACGAAGCATCTCAAGCCGACCCAGGCAAACCCGCGCGGCGGTGTGATTCAGCGTGAAATGCCGATTCACATCTCCAATGTCAGCCCGGCGGTGGATGGGCAGCCCTCGCGAGTTCGGTTTGAGACAAAGTCCGACGGGAGCAAGGTGCGCGTTGCTGTCAAGGGCGGCAAGGAACTGCACACTCTGCGCAAGCCACGAAAGACCACGAAGACTTCGAGCAAGAAATCGAAGTGATTCCAGAGACGATTGACCACGGAGAAGCCCAGTAATGGTGGCCCAGAAGGAACTCCCCAGACTGCAGAAGACGTACCGCGAAGACATCGCCGAGAAGGTGATGAAGCAGTTCGGGTTGACCAACAAGCATCAACTGCCTCGTATCACGAAAGTGGTGCTGAACTGCGGTGTCGGTCGTTTTCTTGAGAATCAGAAACTCAAGCCGGAAGTGCGCGATACCGTTTTCGACACGCTTCAGACCATCACCGGTCAGAAACCCGTGATGATCATGGCGAAGAAGTCGGTTGCGAACTTCAAGGTGCGCGAAGGTGCGCCGTCGGGTGTGATGGTGACGCTTCGACGCGAGCGCATGTGGCACTTCCTGGATCGCCTCATCAACCTGGCGATTCCTCGTATCAAGGACTTTCGTGGTGTGAAGGACAACTCGTTCGACCAAGGCGGCTCGTACGCCATGGGTCTGAATGAGCAGGCGGTTTGGCCGGAAATCAACATGGCCAATGTCACGTTCACCCACGGAATGAACATCAACATCGTGTTTGAGAATTCGAACACGGAAATGAGCAAGTTCGTCCTCAAGGAGTTGGGCATGCCGTTCGTTCGTCGTGATGAGGCATGAATCCAACGTTCTCGAGGTGGAAAGGATCGTTTGTATGGCCAGCAAGGCAGTCTTTGCGAAGATGAAGAAGCAACCGAAGTTCTCGACGCGGAAGGTCAGTCGTTGCGAGATCACCGGTCGTTCGCGAAGTGTGTACCGCAAGTTTCGAATCAGCCGCATCATGCTGCGTGAGCTTGCACTGAAAGGCATGATTCCGGGCATGCGGAAGGCCAGTTGGTAAAACGTTGAGATGAAATCGCGTCGGCAGGTCGGCGGAGTGTCCGCCGAAACCGCCCACGTGTTGGAGAATGGATCGATATGTCGCAGCAGGACATCACCGCTGACATGCTGACACGCATCCGCAACGCGACGCGCAATCGGGCGGCGCGCGTACAGGTGCTCAACAGCAAGCTGAACCAGGGCGTTGCCAAGGTTCTGGCGGAAGAGGGTTACATCACCGATTTTGAAGTGATCGAGGACGGTCGCCAGGGTCTGATCGACATCACGTTGAAGTACGGCCCACGCGGAGAGGGGGTCATCCAGGAGATTACCCGTCACTCACGTCCTGGTCGTCGCGTGTACAGCAAGATGTCGGATCTCCCCCGACCGCTCCAGGGTTTGGGAATTGCCATCGTTTCAACCTCAAAGGGGTTGATGAGCGATCGCAAATGTCGTGAAGAACGGATCGGCGGCGAGTTGGTAGCCATCGTGACCTGAGACGCAGGAGCGCAGTGATCATGTCTCGTATCGGAAAAAAACCAGTTGCGGTGCCTGCGGCGGTCAAGGTCAACCACGACCATGCCTCACGGACGGTTCGTGTGGAAGGGCCCAAAGGCAAGTTGTCTTTTGAGTACCACCCGGTGGTATCCGTTGAGTGGAATGAGGGTGATCGTGAGTTCGCCTGCTCGATTCCAGAATCAAAGATGGCCGAAGGTCAGGCGCGTGCACATTGGGGAACGACGCGATCGCGGCTGCAGGGACTGGTGGAAGGTGTCACCAGTGGCTTCGTCAAGAAGCTGGAAGTCAACGGCGTGGGCTGGAATGCGAAGCTGCAGGGCCGAAACCTGCTTCTGAACGTCGGCTATTGCAATACGATTACGCTCGCCATTCCGATGGGTCTGGACTGTACGGTTGAAGGCAGCGTGATTACGGTTGCTGGTCCGGACAAGCAGCAGGTCGGTGCCTTCGCATCTCGTATTCGATCCACGCGCAAGCCCGAGCCGTACAACGGAAAGGGCATCAAGTACTCCGACGAAACGATTATTCGAAAGCAAGGGAAGGCGTTTGGCTCTTAACGGAGTCTGCCAGACCCTTTGAGGGACGGTTTCAGCCATGCAGAACGCAATTGTTCGTCATCAACGTCGTACCCGTCGCAAACGTGGTTTGCGGAAGCGCTTGTTCGGTGTGCCGAGCCGGCCGCGTCTGTCGATTTTTCGATCGCAGAAGCACATTTACGCTCAGGTGATCGATGACCTTGCGGGCAGGACGATCGCCTCGGCATCGACGACGGAAAAAGATGTGTGCGCATCGGCGGCTACGAGTAACTGTGAAGCCGCGAAAGCAGTTGGGAAGGCCATTGCGGATCGCGCTCGCGCGGCGGGTGTCTCCGCCGTGGTGTTTGATCGCAATGGTTTCCGCTACCACGGTCGCGTTCGCGCCGTGGCCGATGCCGCCCGAGAAGGCGGACTGACTCTTTGATTGAACAGGATGAAGACCGTCGAGACAGCCATTGCAGCACTGTTTCGGCGATGATGGAAGAAGGCCAGCGCCATGCCAGAAATGCTTGATGATGTACAATCCCTCGAGTCGATCACGGTCGGCATTTACCGAACGTCGGCGACGGTGAAGGGCGGACGCCGATTCTCCTTCGGCGCGCTCGTGGTTGTTGGCGACCGAAACGGTCGAGTCGGCATGGGGTACGCCAAGGCAAACCAGGTTCCGCAGGCGATTGAGAAGGCCCAGAAGGAAGCAAAGCGCAAGCTGATCAGCTTCCCGATGGAAGGCCGGACCATCCCGCATGTCGTCGAAGGGAAGTTCGGCGCATGCTCGGTTCGACTGGTGCCCGCGTCGCCGGGTACTGGTGTTATTGCCGGAGCCGCGGTTCGTGCTGTCCTCGAAATGTTTGGTTTGCAGGACTGTCTGACGAAGAGCTTCGGTTCTACGAATCCAAAGAATCTGATCAAGGCAGTGTTCAACGGCCTTTCGCACTTGCGAACGAAGGATGAGATCGAGTCCCTTCGCGAGGTCGCGATCGATAAGACCACGGTGCAGGAAGCGATTGAGCGTGGCCGTGCTTTCATGCCCGAGCCGAAGGCCAAGCCAAAGCGCGAGCCGGCCAAATCGGAACAAGGTGACAAGCGAGGTGGACGCGGAAAGCGTGGCGGTGGCCCCGGGCGTGGAGGGCCGGGCAAGCAGCGGGGTGGTCAGCTGGACGCTCCGCCATCAGAGGAGTCGGATTCCTCATCTGAGAATTGATGTTTCTGAACCGGCAGTGATTCGGTCCATTGAATGATTGTCTGTGAGCTCGAACGGACGGAAGTGAGTCCCGCATCATGATGATTCATGAGATTACCCAGGAAGTCGGTCGGTATCCGAATCGCAAGCGGCTTGGCCGTGGCGACGGGAGTGGCCAAGGCGGCACCGCAGGTCGCGGTCATAAGGGCGCGAAGTCGCGCAGTGGCTGGAAGCGCCGCGCCAGCTATGAAGGCGGGCAGATGCCGCTGTTTCGACGAATTCCCAAGCGTGGGTTCTCGAACTTCCGCTTTCAGAAGCACTTCGTGTTGGTCAATATCCGTGACCTGGATGCTGCCTGCGAAAATGGTGCCGATGTAACCCTTGAATCGCTTGCCAAGCTGGGCCTCGTGCGCGATACGTCGCTCCCACTGAAGGTTCTCGGCGAAGGCGAGATTTCAAAGAAGCTGAACGTCACGGCTGCCAAATTCTCGGCTAGTGCAAAGAAGAAGATCGAGGCCGCAGGCGGGACCGTGACGGAGGTCGGTAAGCGAAAGTGGCAGCGTTCAGATGGCGAAGTCAGCCAATCTGCCTGAACACGCGCAAGGACGAGTTGATCGATGCTCCAGGCATTCCTGAATATCTTCCGCATTCCTGACCTTCGCAAGAAGGTCTTTTTCACGCTCGGAATGCTGGTCATCTACCGGCTCGGCTTCTTCATTCCGCTGCCTGGTGTGAATCAGCACCAGCTGGTTGAAGCGGCGCAGAAGGCGGCCCAGGACGAGACCGGGTTTGGCCGATGGTTAACGTTCGCTTCGATTTTTACGGGCGGTGACTTCGGTCAGTCGACGATCTTCGGCCTGGGCATCATGCCCTACATTACGGCGGCGATCATTTTCCAGTTGCTGCAGTCTGCGGTTCCGCGCCTTCAACAATTGAAAAAGGAAGGCGCGACGGGACAGCAGAAGATTACCGAGTGGACGCGATACACGACCGTTGGTCTTTGTTTTATCCAGGGCTTCATGTGGATGCGGTATCTGGAGGCGAGTGGCCTCGTGCAGTACGCGTTCACTGCCACAGAGACTGCTCGCTTGTTGTTCTATCTGTCTGGCCTGACCGCGCTCACAGCAGGCAGTCTCTTCCTGATGTGGCTTGGTGAACAGATCGATAAGTACGGCATCGGGAATGGCGTATCCCTTATCCTGACGGCGGGGATTATCGCCAGCATGCCGGGGGCGGTGCAGTGGCTTGCTGAGAATACCTCATTCAGCCAGCAGGATCGTCAAGCCGGTGAGATTGGAATCATCGGCCTCCTGTTCCTGATTGCCGCATTTGTCTTCGTGGTTGCTGGCGCGGTTCTGATCACCGTCGCAACGCGGCGGATTCCGATTCAGCAGGCCAAGCACATCCGGGCCGGTGGCCGGCGCGTGATGGGCGGGCAGAAGCACTTCCTTCCGCTTCGCGTCAACCATGCAGGTGTGATGCCGATCATTTTCGCCAGCTCACTCCTGATTTTCCCGAGTGTGTTCTTCTCCTGGCTCGCTCAGCGTGCGATCACAGGTCCCGAGTGGTGGTCGAACACCACGGCTTTCGTTGCGGAAAACTTCCAGATGGGGACGTTCCCCTACATCATGGTCCAGGTGGTCATGATCTACTTCTTCAGCTACTTCTGGACGACCGTTCAGTTCAGCCCGGAAGACATGGCCAAGCAACTCCGCGAGAATGGAAGCTTCATTCCGGGGCTGCGACCCGGTCCGCGAACGGCTGAGTATCTGGAGACGGTGATGGAACGCATCACCTACGTCGGGGCTGGGTTCCTTGCCGTGATTGCGATCATTCCCGAACTTGTCAGTACGGAAATGGGTGTGCCGTTCTTCGTATCCAGCTTCCTTGGCGGTACCGGTCTGCTGATTGTCGTCAGCGTCGGGCTTGACTTGATGCAGCGCATTGAAGCCAACCTTCTGATGCGGAACTACGCTGGATTCCTTGATAGCGGTGGCCGGGGAACGCGCCTGCGCGGACCTCGTGGATGAGATATGAGGATTCCACCGCTGTGATGAACGTCTCCTCCATAACATCCGCGCCGCGGAGCGCCGTCAAGGGCGGGCTTGCCCAGGTTGAAAGCCAGACGAAGGCCGATTTAGTCCGGCCAAAGAGTGGAATTGGCGTTCGAACCAGCGCCGAACTTCTGCAGATGCGGCGGGCAGGCGAACTCGTGCACCGCGCATTGGATGCGGCGGTCCGGGCGGCGGTGCCCGGCATCACGACGTTTGAACTGGACGCAATCGCTTCCGATGTGATTCGTGCCGCAGGAGGGACAAGTCTCTTCCTGGGATATGAATCGTCTACCGGATCGGCCCCTTTCCCTGCCTCAACCTGCATCAGCATCAATGAGGAAGTTGTCCATGGTGTCCCGGGATCGCGGCGGCTGGTGGCCGGTGATATCGTATCGATCGACTGCGGTGTTCGGCTAAATGGCTGGTGTGCCGACGCTGCCGTGACGGTACCGGTCGGGGGGAGTGATCCTGCATCGATGAAGCTGATTGACGATGGCCGGCGTCTGCTTGCAGCCGCGATCGCCATGATGCGCCCAGGTCGGAAGTGGAGCGAGGTCGCTCGGGTGCTCGAAGCCGCGGCCAGACGTGATCGGTATGGGATCGTTCGTGATTTCGTCGGACACGGCATCGGTCGAGAGCTTCATGAGCAGCCGCAGGTCCCTTGTTTTCTGACCGATTCATTCCTTCGTGGCTACGATTTCACGTTGGAAGCCGGGATGACACTGTGTGTGGAGCCTATGCTCACGCTTGGGACATCGGAGACTGAGGTGGCAAGTGATGGCTGGACCGTTCGGACCTGTGATGGTCGCCGGGCTTGCCATGTAGAGCATACCATTGCAATTACCCGGTTCGGAGCGGAAGTGTTGACGGACGGCCGTACCGCATAAGACGGAGATCCATGCCGAAGGAAGAGAAGATCACCCTGGAAGCCGAAGTGACTGAGGCGTTGCCTGACGCAAAGTTCAAGGTGCGCCTCGAGAACGATCAGGAGATTCTGGCCTACGTAAGCGGCAAGATGCGAAAGTTCTTTATCCGCATCCTGCCCGGTGATCGAGTCACGGTTGAGTTGAGTCCGTATGACCTGACCAAGGGCCGAATCATCTTCCGCAAGTAATCTCGTATCACTCATCCCGATGGCAGTCGCTGGTCGCGGGAAACGGAGTTGACCATGAAAGTTCGCAGCAGCATCAAACGTCGTACGAAAGACTGTCAGATTGTCCGCCGCAAAGGCAAGTTGTTTGTCATCAACAAGAAGAACCCGCGTCTGAAGCAGCGGCAGGGTTAAACTGGTTTCAGATTGCCCCGCCGATTTGAGTAGACTGGAGCACGGACATGCCCCGTATCGCTGGTATCGACCTTCCTGATCGCAAGAAGATTCTCTATGCCCTGCAGTATCTGCACGGTATCGGTCCGAAGTTTGCTGCAGACATTCTGACGGAAGCGAACATTGACCCGGACAAGCGGGCGCGTGAGCTTTCGGATGAGGAAGTCAGTCGAATCACGCAGATCATCGATACGAACTACATCGTCGAAGGCGCGCTTCGCCGGCAGGTGCAGCAGAACATTCAGCGCCTGAAGGACATTCGCAGCTATCGAGGTGATCGTCATCGCAAGGGTCTGCCCACGCGAGGACAGCGAACACGGTGCAATGCGCGGACGAGGAAGGGTAAGAAGAAGACGGTTGCCGGAAAGAAGGGCGTGAAAGCCAAGTAATGTCATCTTGATGGAACGGTGTTTGGTTCGTGCTCGCGCTGGACGGCGCAGTGAAGAGGCAGTTGCTCGATGGCCAAGAAAAAAGTTCGAAAGAATGTCGTCAAGGGAATCGCCTACATCAAGGCGACCTTTAACAATACGCTCATTACGATCACTGACGTCAATGGCGAAACCCTGTGCTGGGATTCCGCTGGAAGCATGGGGTTCAAGGGTGCGCGAAAAAGCACACCGTTCGCGGCAACCCGCGCGGCCGAACGCGCTGCATCCAAGGCGCGACGATTCGGAATGCGCGAAGTCGAAGTGCGCGTGAAAGGACCGGGTGGCGGTCGAGAGTCGGCGATTACAGCTCTTGAACATAACGGTCTGAAGGTGATGGCGGTCGAAGACCACACGCCGATTCCGCACAACGGCTGCCGGCCGCGAAAGCGCCGCCGCGTTTGATCGCAGGAAGTCAATGACCGAAAAGCAGTCGGTTGGGTCGGCTGCCACCAAATTTGTATGAGTTTCCGCGTGAAAGATGGGATGTCAGTTGCTCAGCAGGGCTGGCACTTCCCGAAATCCCGCGGTTGCCTGCATTCAGGCCTGCTGAAAAATCGGAGTACGATCGATGCATGTTCGCTGGCGAGGACTTGAGTTACCCGCACGGGTTGAGGCGGAAACTAGCACTAAATCAAAGACCTTCGGTCGATTCATTGTCGAACCGTTCGAGCGTGGCTTTGGCACGACGATCGGAAACAGTCTTCGACGGATTCTTTTGTCCAGTCTCGAAGGCGCTGCGGTGACGAAGGTGCGCATCGACAAGGTCGAGCACGAGTTCAGCTCCCTTGCGGGAGTGATGGAAGATGTCACCGACATCGTTCTGAACATCAAGAACCTCATCGTGAGTCTTGACAGCGATGAACCGAAAACGATGCGGCTGGCGGCGACAGGACCGGGTGAAGTCACCGCTGATCTCATCGAGGCAGACTCATCCATCACAATTCACAACCCGAACCTGGTGATTTGCACGCTGACGGACGAGGTGGACTTTGAAGCAGAGTTCACGGTCACCAAGGGGCGTGGTTACGTTCCGGCCAGTGAGCAGTACAGCCGACAGGAAGAGCAGGTCATCGGCGAGATTCCGATCGACGCGATCTACTCTCCGGTCTCGCGCGTGAGGTACAAGACAGAAGACACCCGCGTCGGCCAGCGAACCAACTATGACAAGTTGATTCTGGATATCTGGACGAACGGTACCGTGACGCCTGAGATGGCCATGGTTGAGGCCGCAAAGATCCTGCGAAAGCATCTGAACCCGTTTGTTCAGTACTTCGACCCGGGTGAGAAGACCGTGTCCGCGGAGGCACGTGCGGCAGCGGGCGTCGATGATGAACTCATTCGCAAGCTGAATATGCCGGTTTCGGAGTTGGACCTTTCCGTTCGGGCGAACAACTGCCTGGCCTCGGCGAAGGTTGAGTACGTTTCGGAGTTGGTCGTGAAGGACGATAACGATCTGCTTCAGGTCCGTTCGTTCGGCAAGACCTCGCTTCGCGAAGTGAAGCGCAAGCTCGAGGAAATGGGTCTTTCTCTCGGCATGACCCTGCCCGAGGGATATCATGGAAGCTCGACCGGCGACTGAATGCACGCTGGCGATTAGGAAAGTCACACGGAGTCTGTCATCATGCGTCACCGCGTCCATGGACGTCATCTCAATCGCACGAGTGCGCACCGCCGAGCGATGTTGCGCAATCTTGCGGCGGCGCTTTTCGAGCACGGTCAGATCACAACCACCATGCCGAAGGCAAAGGCAGTTCAGCCATTCGTTGAACGCGCGATCACGATTGCCAAGAAAGGTGGTTTGAACGCCCGGCGTCAACTTGAATCGATGATCAATGATCGTCGGATTCACAGTTGGGTTGCGGATCCCGCAGTCGGAGACCAGAAGAAGGACAACGAATTCTTCGAGCTGCCTTCGGAAGAGGACATCGAGTTCAACCGCTATGGCGAGTTGCGGAAAGCGCCACGCCTTGTGCAGCACATTCTGACCAAGGTCGCACCACTCTTTGACGAGCGCGCGGGTGGCTACACCCGGATCGTCAAGCTCGGTCGGCATCGGCTTGGTGATGGAACAGATCTCGTGATGCTTCAGCTTGTCGGCCGTGAGGAAGGGCCGGAGATCAAGGGCGGAAAGAGCCGTCGGCGGACCCAGGCCGACAACCGTACCGCATTTGCAGCCAAACTTCGAAAGGCCGGAGTGGCTGAAGCAAAGGGGCAGGCCGCTGCGGAAGTGGTGGAGTCGCCAGCATCCTCTACTGAAGATGGCAACGCGGCTGCAGAGTAACTTCGGGGATTCAATTGAAGTCGTCGTGAAGACCACTCCGAATGGAGTGGTCTTTTTTTCGAGCTGATGT
Source organism: uncultured Phycisphaerales bacterium (assembly GCA_965651255.1). Classification (GTDB taxonomy): domain Bacteria; phylum Planctomycetota; class Phycisphaerae; order Phycisphaerales; family SM1A02; genus CBFGRU01. The sequence continues at coordinate 22,888 of CBFGRU010000003.1, read as the reverse complement.
GTCCTCGCACTTCGGCCGTCATGCGAACGAGAGTTCGGTCAATCGGTCAAGCATGATGCGTATCGCGTGAGTGAGTCTTGCCATCACGGCCGTGCGATCGCTCCAGATGAAGCAGATCGCCGCCGCGATGAACGGCACGAGCGCAATGACCCAGGTGCCGGATTGCCGCGGTCGGAAGATACTTGGGCAGTACCGAGCGATACGGTCAAAGACCGCCCCGAAGGTGTAACTGACAATGATCAGGACCCCGGCAAATCCGAACGCAAGGATCATGAGGTTTACCGCGTCCTGGCTCCCCTGTGTCCACACGGCGTTGATGAGCGAGAGGCCGGAGATCAGAACCGCCGATCCCGCAGCCAGATCGCGCAGGCGAACAATGCGAGGTGATCGAGTTCGATTGTCCATCGCGAGTCCTCCCGTGCTGACAACGAAACGACACGGTGAATCGAGGATTCAATTCGTGAGGGCAGGAGGAAAGCGATTCGTCGATGGCGCACGGTAAGGACTGCAGTTGATGTCGATGGGGAAAGTCGCTGCGGATTGATTCTGCGATTATGAGACGTGGACGACAGGGCATTCCTATCTGACTACACTCTGCGAAATGTTGGACACGCTGAATCAACTTGAGTCAAGCGCCCTTGCGGAACTCCGCGGGGTGGGTGGAGTCGAAGCACTCGAAGCATGGCGCGTGCGGTATCTCGGCATGAAGGGGCAGCTCAAGACCATCATGCCGCAAATGAAGGATGTTGCGAAGAGCGACAAACCCGCCGTCGGCAAGCGTATGAACGAGGTGAAGGCCGCATTGGAATCGGCATTCGCCGAAGCGCAATCGCGACTCTCCACAAAGACGAGCTTGCGCACGTTTGTCGATCTGACGGAACCTGGACTGCCGGCTGGTCTTGGCCGTCGCCACATTCTGACGAGAACAGTAGAAGAGATCACGGATGTCTTTGCGAACATGGGCTTCGCTGTCGCGGTGGGCCCGGAAGTTGAAGATGAATGGCATAACTTCACCGCACTCAACATTCCCGAAGGGCATCCCGCGCGTGAGCCCGATGATAATTTCTTCATGGGCGCGAACCGCATGCTGCGCTCACAAACGTCGACAGTGCAGATTCGGGCGATGGAGACAACCGAGCCGCCACTGAAGATCATTGCGATTGGGCGCGTTTACCGCCCCGATACGCATGATGCAACCCATTACAGTATGTTTCATCAGGTCGAAGGGTTGTATGTGGATCGGCAGGTGACTTTGTCAGATCTGAAGTCCACACTGTTTCAATTCGCGCGGGCATACTTCGGTCCGGGGGCTGAGGTGCGGATGCGCCCGAGTTTCTTCCCTTTCACGGAACCGTCGGCCGAAGTCGATATGAAGATGCGCATCAAGGGCGAGTATCAATGGGTTGAACTCGGCGGCTGCGGCATGGTTGACCCGAAGGTGCTTGAAGCGGTTGGCTATGACCCTGAAGAGTGGAATGGATTTGCCTTCGGTCTCGGTATCGAACGAATCGCGATGCGGAAGTACGGGATCCCCGATATCCGGTGGCTCTTTGAAAACGATGGCCGGTTCCTGCGGCAGTTCTGAGCGATCATGCAATCGATCTACAACTTGTCCCAAGGAGTCCGTGAGGTGACTTGTCAGAGACAGTGACTTCGGTCATGCTTCACGATGAACGAGGCCGAGATGCGCCTTGAAGAGGAGAGTTGCGATGACACAGGATGACTTCATGATGAGCAGTCCACCTACCGAAGGGGAGTTTGTCAGCGGCGAGCGTAGTAGTTGGCCCACCGTCGTTGCGGTCTTCGGCATCATCGTGGCCGTCCTCGGGTACCTGGGCGGCTGCTGTGGAGTGGCATCGCCGTTCATCATGCCCTGGTACATCGGGATGATTGAGAATCAGCCCGGCGTGACGACGGAGCAGATTGATCAGATCAAGGCCGGCATTCCGCCCATCGGTTGGGCCATCGGTTCCGGAATGATCGGCCTGGCCATGGCGACGCTGTTGTTGTATGGCTCCATTCAACTCATCAAGCGGCGTAGCAAGTCGCGAGGGCTGCTCCTTCTCTGGTCCTGGATCACCGTGCCGTGGGCGCTGGTTGCAACGATGATCCAGTACATGCTGTCGCCGACGGCGCCTGCTCAAGGTGTGACCGCGGGTCAGCAACAAATGATGATGATGCTCACGATGGGATGCGGTTTGGTGTTTTCACTTGCCCTCCCGGTGTTCCTCATCATTTGGTTCTCACGGGCAAGAATTCGAGAAGAAGCGGCCTCGTGGGACCAGCAGGTCTATGACCCGATCTGACCCCTTGGGTATCTGATCGTCGAAACTCACCGCCGACCGGATCAACCGACTTCGCGCGTCTGGAACAGGATTGTCGCCATCGCGAGCGATGCGATGACGAAGCACAGGCCGTAGATCGAAACCTTCAGCAGATAACTGCCGGGGATTACGTGCCTCTGTGTCACTGCGTCGCTCAGCCAGAGGACCTGGAAGTTCGGGACGATCCCATAGACAACCTTGAGGCCTGTGTACACCCAGAATTGGCCGCTGGTCGAGTATGAAGTGAGCGGCGCGTCGGGTACTTCAACTTCTTTCGTCGTCTCGTACACTTCACCGGTTGTGTAGACAATTCGATCTGGCACTTCGACCATCTGCACTTCACCCTGCTGCTTGGCGACCTGCATCCATGCATCTTCATATTGACTGATTGGCTCGCCAAAGAGAGCATCGGAAAGCATGCCGAACACGAAGACCCCGACGGTTACGATGATCGTCATCAACTGGCTCAATCGCGTGCTGACAGCGATGGAAATGGCGGTCAGTACGATGATCGCAACAATGAGGGCGCCAATCGCCATCCAGATGTTCGGCTCAAAGCTGGCAGACATCGCGCGCGGGGCGAAGTGTGGGTCAAACATCAGCGAAAACAGGTACGCAAGGCCTGCGAGAGGTGTGATGGTGCAGATGACCGTGCTGGTAAAGACTCGTCCATAGAAAAAGTTACACCAGATGCCGACTGCGACCGACACGACGGCGGCAATGATGCCGAAGATGATGACCGGCAGATGGTAGGGGTGGCGAACAGTTTCCATGACCCCGTGATTTTCGACCAGTAGAAACACGAATGCCATGTAGAGCGTGGCGATGATGATCGCGCCGGCGACCCCAAGAAATTTGCCGATGACAAACAGCGGTCGTCCCACGGGCTTCGAGATGACAGTGAGTACCGTGCGGTTCTCGATCTCGCGCGTGAGTACGTTGCTGGCGATAAACGATGCAAGCAGCGCTCCGAAGATGAAGATCGTCGCCAAGCCGATGTCGACCAGCATCTTCTGGTCATCCTCCATCGTGAATGCACTGGTCGCATTGGAGAAAATGATCAGCAGCGTCGCAACGACGAGCAGCACAAGTACGATGGGTTGACGAATGCTCTCGAAGAAGGTGTTTCGAGTGATCGCCAGGAGCTGTTCAAACATGAGGGGGCCAATCTCCGAAATCGGGAATCTCGAGACTCAGGCGGTGACCAAGAGATGGGCGGAAGAATAGCAAATTCCTTCCGACGGGCCGAACCTGAGTACCCGCAGTGTACGTAGTGAGCCGGAAGCGGGTTCGTCGGTTTGGTCTGTCAGGGCGATCCGCTATCATTCGCCTTCCGCCTGATGGCCCCGAACAGGGTCCAGACGGCGGTTGAGTCATTTCTCACGCTTGACAGACTTCAGCCAGAGCGACGTGGCGTAGACACGGAGCTTCGACAGCAAGACTGGTAAGGGCCAACGATCCGATGAGAATCGATCACTTTGCGTACCAGCGGGCGACGCGAGTAGCGGGCTTTGGGCTCCTGCTCCAATTGATCTTTGGGATTGGAATGATGGTCTTCGGACTCGTGCGGCGTGACACGTCGCTCAGTGTCGCGGCGACCTACGTTCTGACCGGGTCACTTGCCTGGCTTGGCCTCGTCCTGATCTTCCATCAGCACAAGCTCGAGCGGCTTGAAGCGCTCGAGATTGATGAACTGCAGCAGTCACGAATGCGCGGTGGTTCGGCCTTTGATGCGGATGCTGAAGGCATTCGAGTGCAGTCGCGTCGTCTGGACCTCATGCACAAGTGGCTCATGCCGATCCTCAGTCTGGTGATTGCGGGCGTGCTCGTCATCATGGGGCTGGCGTGGTTGCGTTGGTTCAGTAATCTCGATGCAGTTGATGCCGGCACAGGGTTTGTCATTACGCCGGATACCGGGTTCGCTGTTTCGATTTGTCTTGCGCTGGCGCTCGCCTCGTTCATTTTCTCACGTTTCATTGCCGGAATGGCCCGGATTGAGGCGTGGCAGAATTTACGGGGTGGGGCGGGGTTCATGGTCGGGAACGCGCTGGTCTCCATGGCCCTGGCAGCAGGGTACATCTTCGTTTTTCTTGACAATGTCGATGTGATTGAAGCGATTGCCCGAGCGCTTCCCATCTTCATGTTCGTGAATGCAGGGGAGATTGCGCTCAACTTTGTTCTGAATCTCTATCGGCCCCGCAAGCCCGGCGAGGTTCCCAGACCGGCGTTTGACAGCCGCCTCCTGAGTCTGCTTTCAGCCCCTGATTCAATCGTTCGTTCCATCAATGAAGCGGTGAACTACCAGTTCGGTTTCGATGTGACGAGTTCGTGGGGCTATCAGCTCCTCGTTCGTCGATTGAATCTGCTGGTGTTGTTCACGCTTGGCGTACTGATCGTCCTGAACTGCATTGTCGTTGTGGAAGCGCATCAACAGGCCGTTCGTTTGCGCGGTGGATTGATCGTTGGTAACAACGTGTATGGGTCGGGGCCAATGTTTAAGCTCCCTTGGCCGATTGAACGTGCCAAGATCTACGACGTAGCGCGAATTCGTGAACTCCCGTTGACGGCCCAGATGAGGTGGCTTCCGGGTCAGGAGAATGCGCCGCATCTCTGGTCCGAGGAGCTGCGCACAGATGCCGAACTCGATCCGTTCCTGGTCGCAGCAGGTCAGCAGCAGGATTCCAGTGAGTTGCAGCAGTTGCGCGAAGAGATGCAGGAAGCGATGGAGCAAAGTGAGTCGCTGCAGGAAGCGACCATGACCGATGAGCAGCGACAGGCCGAGGCGCAGGCCGAACGATTGAGTGATGAGTTTGCGCTCATCGAGACCGAGATCGTCGTCTACTACCGCATTCGTGAGACGCCTGACGGGGTGAACGGCCTTCTCGACTGGATGACCTTCTCGAATGATGATGTTGAACGTCGCCAGCGACTGACCAATCGCGAGCGGGCACTGAAGGATCTTGCGTTACGCGAGGTGACTCAGTACGCCTCTCAACAGAACCTGAATGCAATCATCGCGACGCAGGCCGCCGACATGACCGAGTCTTTGCGCATGCGAATTCAGCGTGCATTTGATGCTCAGAAGGCCGGCGTTGATGTGGTGCGCGTAGCGGTGCCCTGGATCAGGCCGGCGAAGACCGCAGCGCGAACGTTCGAAGAGTTGGCATTCAACCGACAGATGAAGCAACAGCGCATCTCCCAGGCGCGTCGGGTGTACAACGAAAGTCTGACGCGAGTGGCAGGCAGTGCGTCGGCCGGAGAGCGAATCGCCTCCAAGATCGATGAGTACCAGCAGAAACGGAGTGATTCAAACGTCTCACCCGACGAGCTGGCGCAACTCACAGCCGAAGTCGAGGAGGCACTGCGCAGTGCCGGGGGAATGGCCGCAAACAAGATCGCCGGTGCGCGGTCGCAACGATGGATTCGGCCACTGGCTGAGGAAGCCCGTGCGCGACGATTCGCCGGCCGGCTGGAAGCGTATCGTGCCGGCCCTGAGATTTATCGAGAGTACCTGACGATGGATGTCTTGACGCGCGTCATGCGTGATGCGCGCAAGTACTTCCTCGCGGTTGATCCTCGCATCTTCGACATTGATGTCGAGATGATGCAGGATGACCAGGTCCTGAACTTTGAAGAAGCCATTGATCGTGGAAACTGAGGCGGAAACCAGCAGCCATGAATAAATACTTTGCCAGCATCATCGGTTTCGTGATCCTTGCGGCGCTCATCGCGTTCACCACGTCGTACAGCGTTCCGTTTCACGAAGTCGCGATCGTCAGCACGCTCGGCCGGAGCGAAGGTGCAGGGAGCGTGGTCTCTGAACCGGGACCGAAAATGAAATGGCCCGCGCCGTTTCAGACCGTGCGAACCCTCGATACCCGGTACCAGCTTGTGGAGACTCGTCTGGACACCGTGCCGACTTCCGACGGGCTCCAGGTGATCGTCAAGGCATTTCTCCTCTGGAAGGTCGATGAGGTGGGAGAGGGTCCCCTTGCCTTCGCAAAGGCCTATCCGGGAATCGAGGCCGCACACCGGAATCTCGAGCTTTGGCTTCGAAACAACACTCGCGCCGTGTTGAGCCAGTATCGATTCAATGAACTGATCGGATCGGGCAGTCGGCTCGCTGAAGCGGAGGCCGCGATTCTCGAGCGACTCAGCAGCGGTCAGGATGACTCGAACCGCACATTGAAGTCGTTGGGCATTGAACCGCATGTCGTCGGATTGGCGCAGGTTCTTCTGCCCGCGCAGACGACTGAGAACGTGATTCGACGCATGGAACAGGAGCGCAAGATCCTGGCCGACATGCAGCGGCAGGAAGGGGAAGCGGAGTACGACCGCATTCTCGCCGATGCTGCCGAAAAGGCGTCAAAGATTCGCGCATTCGCCGATCGACTCGCGGAAGAAATCAAGGCCGAAGGTGAGAAAGCCGCCGCCGTTGCAATCGCGGAACTGAACGAAGAACCGGAGTTTGCAAAGCTTCTCGTCTGGCTTGATGCACTTGAACAGACGGCAGCGCAGAATTCAACGTTCTTCATTCCCGCCATGAACCTTGCACCGTTCCACCTGATTTCATCGGGCAACAACATCAGTGGTGTACCGCAACCGATGAACGGCGATGGTCAGTCGCCGCTGGTCACCCGGCCGATTTCCGAGAGTCCAGCCGCGGGTGGTTCGGAAACCGCTCGAACCAGTGGGAACGAGGGCAACTGAACATGCCTGAACAGAATGACCCCAAACTTCCTGACTCATTCGACCCGAACGGCGATGTGCCGGTCGAAGAAGACCCGTTAGAGGTCGAAGAGGCGCCACGTCGAGCAGCCAGTGCCGAGTTCATCGTCAGTTCTGGCGTGGGATCGGAGGCAGCCCTTCGTGAAGCGATGGACCCGGCGAACCAGTCGCTGGCTGACGCGCTTCGGCTGAGCTATCGCATCCTCACGATCATCATGATTGTGCTGTTCGGCCTGTTTCTCCTTTCTGGTTTTCAGACCGTCGAGGAATCGCAAGCCGGTGTGCGCATCAAGTTCGGTGAAATCGTGGTGGATGAGACCGGGCAGGCCGCGCTTGATCCTGGTATTCACCTGAGTCTGTTGCCCTATCCGGCGGGAGAGTTCATTCTCTTCAATCAGTCGCAGACGATTCAGCTTAACAATGAGTTCTTCCCCAACATCCCTCCGGGAACGACCACTCAGGTGGCGATCGAATCAACCAATACACCGAATCGCCTCATGCCGGGCCTCGATGGTTCGGTTTTGACCTCGGATGATGGCATTGCGCACCTGCAGTTGACGGTAACGTACGAAATCATTGATCCGGTTCAATTCCTGACGGCTATGCGCATTGAACAGGCAGCGCGTTTCGTACGGCTGGCCATTCAACGCGCAGCGGTGCTGGTGGCGGCGGAGAGCACAGTCGATCGAATGCTTAGTGAGCAGGAGATTCTGGGCGGTGAGATCGCCCGACAGGCGCAGTCGCTCCTGACAGAGATTGACAGCGGGATTCAGCTTCGTAGCGTTCAGGCAACGGATGTGAAGCCGCCGTTCTTTGTGGTCCGAACCTTCAACGATCTGCAGAATGCAATCAACGAGGCAAGTACGCGGCGAAGTCAGGGTGTTCAGCGGCGTGATACTGAGTTGAATCGAACTGCAGGTCCGGGCTCGCGTGAGTTACTGAGACTGATTGCCGAGTACGAAGCTTCCGTCGAGGCCGCAAACATTGATCCATCACGGTCAAGCGAGATGCAGGCCGCGCTCGCGAGGGTTGATGCGTTCCTCGTCAACGAGCAGGTCGCGGGCGATGTGGCGAAGTCCATCAACGCAGCCCGTTCGTATCGAACGCAGATTGAATCGCGATTGCGGACCGATGTTGAGCGATTCAAGGGGCTTCTCCCAACGTATCGAAACAACCCCTCACTGGTCGTTCAGAAACTGGTTGCCGATTCCTACCGGCGTGTGCTCTCGAATCCGGATGTTGAACAGTTCATTGTGCCGACCGATGCGAAGAGTTACCTGCTGCGAGTGGTGAGTTTGCAGGAAGTCATGATTGAGCGGCGCAAGCGTCGGCAGGAACTTGCCCAGCAGCGCGCGGCGCAGGAAGCCGGTGTTGGAGATCGTCTGTTCCTGCACGGATTTGATGAGCAGACGCATCAGTTGCGTATCTCTGACGATGGCGATGTCATCGGGCGTGATTCAAACTGATTCGCAACGCACGGTCAGAACTCTGAAGTGAAGGCAGAATCGTTCATGGTGCAAGACAACAACAATCGCCCCGTCATCGTGCAGGCCGTCGGGCTCACGAAGGTCTTCAAGGACTTCTGGCTGCGCGACAAAGCACGCGCTGTGGACGGCATTGACTTCGAGATTTATGCCAACGAGATCTTCGGCCTTCTCGGACCCAACGGTTCCGGAAAGTCAACCACGATCAAGATGATCCTCGGCTTGCTGCACGTGACGCGCGGCAAACTGACCGTGTTCGGAAAGGCGCCAAATGATGTGTCCATCAAGAAACGCATCGGCTTTCTGCCGGAGGAATCTTACCTTTACCGGTTTCTGAATCCGCGTGAGACGCTGGATTACTATGGCAAGCTGTTCAGCATTGATCGGCGGACGCGCGTGCGACGCATTGATCAGCTTCTTGAGATGGTTGGTCTCGGACAGGCGCACAATCGCCCGGTTGGTGAGTTCTCCAAGGGGATGCAGCGCCGGATCGGTATCGCCCAGGCATTGATCAACGATCCAGACTTCCTGATTCTCGATGAGCCGACATCAGGACTCGACCCGATCGGCACGAAACAGGTCAAGGATCTCATCATTGAATTGCGGCGGCGAGGGAAGACCATTCTGCTGAGTTCACACCTTCTCGCGGATGTTGAGGATGTGTGCGACCGCATGGTGATGCTCTACGGCGGAAGAATTCGTGCGCAGGGAACAACGGGCGAGTTGCTCAGCGACACGGATCACACCGTTATCGAGACGCCCCGGCTGAAGCCCGAGACGATTTCGCGGATTGAAGAGATTCTGCGCGAGGTTGAGGGGGTGGGTATCGAGAAAGTATCCGTTCCGAGGCAGCGATTGGAGCAGCTCTTCCTCGAAATCGTCGAACGCGCGCGCCAGGAACAGGTCGCAACGTCCGGTGCGGTCTCCGGTGGACAGACGGCAGAATTCCTCCGACTGGCTGAAGGTGAAGGGCTTATCGACACGCTCGTCGCAGGCGAAGCGGAGACACAGCAGAAGCGTGCGGTTGAGCGCGATGAAGCCGCGCGGAAGCGTGAGGCGGAGTCACGGAAGAAAGACGCGGTGCTCGAAGATTTGTTGCGCAGTGCCGACGAGACTGAAAAGCCCGCGCCCAAGGTCATCGAGAAAGGCGCTGCACCCGAAAAGCCCCGTGAAGTGGACGATTCGGTGATCGATTCGCTGCTTGGGAGCGGTAATGACGATGACGCCAAACGGGATGGGAACTGATCGCCGTGATGAACCGCATCATTGACTGGTATCGGCGACTTGATGTCGCTCAGGAGAAGACCTGGGTGCGCGGTCTGCTGACGGCGCTGATGATGGTCCTCTCCTTCGGCGGAGCTGCGTTCCTGGTGGCCCAGACGCCTGAATGGGCAATGACCTTCGTCGGTGCTGACTCGGCCCGTCCGTGGATCTGGGCGAGCGTCGGAGCGATCTGGGCGAGCATCGTCATCTGGATGGGACTCTTCGTACCGGTCTTTCTCACGATCGTACTGTCCGCGATGGCTGCGGTCATCGTCGGGATGATCTTCGGCTTGCCGGCCGCTGCGGCGACCCTTGGCATCGGAGTTCTGACCGTCACGTTTCTTCTGCTGACGCAGGTGCTACTGCTGGTGTTGCGGTACCCGGCGCAGCCACTGGCTATTGCGCACACCGTGGTGAAGGAAGCGATGCGCCTCCGCATCAGCGCGTTCTTTATCATCGTTCTGCTGGTCGCCTTGCCGTTGATCCCGGTCTTTGCCAGCCAGGAGCAGGAGCTTCGTTATCGAATTCAAACGTTCATCTCGTGGAGTGTGGGGCTGACGTTTTCCCTTGCTGCCTGCATGACGATCTTCCTCGCATGCGCAACCGTTTCGTTCGAGATTCGCGACCGACAGATCTGGCAACTCATGACCAAACCGGTCAGTCGAATCAACTACCTGATCGGCAAGTGGATCGGTATTGTCGGCATCAATCTCGTGCTCATCGCGGTCTGTGGGGTGTCGATCTTCGGTGTGATTGACTACATGGAAGACCTGCCGACCAGCGATGTCGATCGCGTTTATATTCGCGACACGATTCTCACCGCGCGCGTCATTGCACAGCCGGAGTTTGATCGGCTTCCGATTGACGATGTGCGTTTGCGGGCTGAGCAGATGATCGAGAGCGATCGCACGCTCAAGGAAGCAATCGATGCCGGTCTTCGCGATGAATTCATTGAGAAGCGCCTGCTGATGCGCCGGATTCAGGAAGAGTACCTGAATGAACAGCGGCAGATCCCGCCGGGTGAAGAGCGTGTGTATACGTTCAAGAATCTGAATCACGCGATCGGCAGCCAGCAGAACCTCGAACTGCGCTATCAGTTCCACATCCTGGACAACGACACGCACTCGACGCATTGGGCGACATTTTTCTTCCCGCACTCGCGAACGTTTCCCGCGGCACAGCAGATTCCACCGTTCGGGCAGGAGTATGTGCCGACGATGCGCAATTCGTTGACGGTGCGCCCTGACCTGGTGGAGGAGGATGGAACCTTCCAGATCGTCATCTTCAACGGACGGATGCGGGATGGCGTGATCGAGCCCGGTCGCGGTCCGATCTTCTTCGACCCCGATGGAGTTGAAGTCTACTACACCGTCGGGTCATTCCAGAGCAACTTCGTGCGGGGCATGGTGGTCATCTGGACCAAGCTCGCGTTTCTTGCCATGCTGGGAATTGCCACCGCGACGGTGCTGAGCTTCCCGGTGGCAACGCTCTTCAGCTTTACGGTGTTTCTTGCGGCGGCAATCTCGCCGTTCCTTGCCCTTTCGCTGAACGAGTTTGTCATTCGCAATGACCTGCGGGTGGATTTGCACATCGTCAAGTTCGTCGCGGGAATGCTTGTCACACTGCTCGGGACGTTCGGCGACTATGCACCGACCAAGAGTCTGGTTCGCGGCGAACTCATTCCGTGGCTCACCGTACTGAAGGGTGTGGGTCTGATGGGGATTATCTGGACCGGTCTCTCGCTCGGTTTGGGATACTTCTTCTTCCGCGATCGAGAGCTGGCGACCTACAGCGGCCAGGGCTGAATCAGATGTGGAAAGGCACCTGCTCATGATGAACAACTTTGCCGTCCAACTGATCGCAACGCTCGTGTTACTGGCATCGTTGGTTGGTACATCAACGGTATTGAAGCCGATCATGGCGGAGACGCAGGATCGACGCCTTCGCTACACCGAGAAGCCCGAAGAAGGTGCGCCGCCGATCGTGGCGATCGGAACGACCATCGGCGCGCTGCGCGGGATCATTGTGGATATTCTCTGGCTGCGCATCCAGCTCATGAAAGAGCAGGGGCAGTACTACCAGGCGCAGACGGATGCGGAACTCATTACCAAGCTTCAGCCACGGTTTGCGCCGGTGTGGAGTTTTCACGGCCACAACATGGCGTACAACATCTCCGTCGCCACGCACACCCGCGAAGAGCGATGGAGTTGGGTGAAGAAGGGGATTGACCTCGTTCGAACCCAGGGGCTTCGTTACAACCCGAATCACATCGAGCTTTACAAAGACCTGGCCTTCTGGTTTGCGCACAAGATCGAAGGCGTCTCGGATGATGCTCACCTGTACTACAAACGTGAGTTTGCACGTGAGTGGCACGAGGTGCTTGGCCCGCCCCCGCATGACCATGAACGGCGAATTGAGTGGATCAAAGTAGTTGCTGATGCTCCGGAACGAATTGAGTTCCTCAGCCCCGAAGCGAAGGCGCTGGTCAATGAACTGACGAGCGATCTTGCGCCGACAGAGCGGATCTTTCGCTTCGATCTGAATCTGGAGTTTCTGAAGGTTTACAGTAACTATCAGACCATCAAGCGATCCAGCTTCGCTCAGCTTGACAATATGGAATCGCGCCTGAGGCAGGCCGCGCAAGCGGAAACGGGTGAACTGAATGCAAAGCTCTTCGTTGCGCTTGATCGACTGGTGACCGACCCGCAGTACGTTGATGCGTGGAAAGAGTTGCTCGCCTTCACGCGGAAGAAAGTGTTGCGCGAGCAGTACAACATGAGCGCGCAGTACATGTATGAATTCACGCGCGATCTGGGACCGATCGATTGGCGCCACGCTTCAGCCCATTCGCTGTACTGGGCGCGAGTCGGCAGTCTGAATGCCGAGAAGCGTGCGCACAATGAAGACATGACATTCAAGATCATCAACAATGATCGAATGCAGTCTCAGGCGATGCAGGACCTGGCAAGATATGGCCTGATTTCGTATGACCCGATGGCCAATGAAATGCCGAGTCGCCTGCCCGACACCCGGTGGATTCGCGTGATCGATCGCTATTTCGAGCAGTTGTATGTCAAGCACCGCAATGTTGACGGGTGGGGGCCGGATAACTTCATTGCATTTCACCGGCACTTCCTCGAATCAAGTGTGCGCGAACTCTACCGCCTGGGCGATCTCGATAACGCGCAGGCCGTCATGGATCGACTTGACACGTTGTACGGGCGGGGAGGCCTGATTCCGAACACGGCGTACGCGCAGCCGCTTGAAACGTTTGTGATGCAGAAGACATTTGAAGAGTATGACATGCAGCCACACGTGGCGACGACGGATGTGCAGAATGCGCTGTACTACGGAATCCGCGCCGGACTTGGCCGCGGAAATGAGGATGTCTATAAGCACGCCAAGAGCTTCGCGGACAAGGTCCTCACGTTCTTCAAGACGAACAACATCAACAACTTCGTGAACAAGTTCGGCGAAGCGCGAATCGCCGGAATCATCGGCGACCTTGAAGAGGCGGAAGCGACCGCGTTCTACCGGGTCATGATCGATCAGCAGGCGGCGTTATCCGAGCGATTGCAGATCTGGCATGTGCACGCAACGCCGGAACTGCGCATCAAGACCTACGACATGATCTTCTCACAGATTGCCCCGGAGATTCTGCGGCACCAATATTTCGGTCAACCGATTCGTCTTGAGAACGGCCAGACGCTCGAACCGGTCGAGCATGTGCGGCGATACTTTCCCGAGCCGGCAGGAATCGAGCAGTATCGCGCAGAAATGGCACGGCGGATGGAGCAACAGCAGCAGCAGGATGCGGAGCGTGCACGCATTCAGCAGCGATGAATGCCATCTTCGGTCGAGCTGCAGTCACTCGTGACGAACCGGGTTCTTCACGCGGCTGACTCCGACGATTTCCACCTCGACAACATCACCCGCGCGGAGGAACCGCGGAGGAGTTCGCGCTGCACCAACGCCGGCAGGTGTCCCGGTCAGGAGGATTGTTCCTTTAAGCAGCGTCATACCGCGACTGAGGTCGGCAATAATCTCCGCAACCGTGTGCAGCATCAGTTCTGTAGAAGCTTCCTGCATGACCTCGCCATTCAATCGAGTAACAAGCTGCAACGCCTGCGGGTCAGCGACCTTTGCACGCGGGCAGATCGGACCGATCGGGCAGAATGTGTCAAAGCTCTTGCCGCGCACAAACTGACCGCCTGAGCCGTACTTCTGCCACCAGCGCGCACTGACATCGTTTGCCACTGCATACCCGCTGACACAGTCAAGTGCATCACGTTCATGAACATCGCGAACATCGCGACCAATGATCACCGCGAGCTCACCCTCGTAGTCAACTTGCGGTTCGGGTTCGTCGCAGATTGTCGGAATGATAATGTGATCGCCATCACCAATAAGTGATGCCGGGTTCTTCATAAACACCATCGGGCGATCCGGTGCTACGTTGCCGAGTTCTCGCGCATGGTCTGCGTAGTTTCGACCGAGACAAAGAATGGCCGGCGAATGAAGGCGCGTGGTCATGCGGTGGTTGTAGCAGAAGTGCTACGACTTGTCAGCCGATGGAACGGGGTCGTTCCCTGATCCTCCCCAAGGGTGACAGCGCAGCACGCGATGCAGGGTCAGGCACGTTCCGCGCCAAGCCCCGTGTGTTCGAAGGGCTTCGATGGAATACACCGAGCAGGTCGGGTGAAAGCGGCATTGTCCGCCAAGGATCGGCCCCAGGACGCGTTGATAGATTCGTACGAGTCTGATCAATCCTCGTGCGATGATTCCGGGTCGCTGCTTGATTGCTGTTGACGGCGTTCCCATCGGCGGTGCAACTGGTTGATTGCGTCGATCAGCCATGTGCGATACTGCTCAAGGGTTCGACTTCGGTGTGCCCGCACGACGACCACGACATCGTAGTGCGCGGGAAAGTCTGCGCGATCAAGGCGGAACGCTTCTCGCAGCATGCGCTTGATTCGATTTCGTATGACCGCTTTCCCAACGCGCTTTGAAACGACCAGTCCGAGGCGGGACTCGCCGACGCTGCTCGGCAGAGTATAGACCACGAGCGGACCTGCCCCGCGTGAACACTGAGCGTCGAACACCGAGCGAAATCTGCGCTCGTGTGGTATCCGCGCGCGGCGGCTGAACCGGAATTGACGGTCATTGTCGGCCACAATCAGTCGCGCTCCAGCGCGTGCTGGTACGCACGCATGAGACGATCGCGCGTAATCACGCCGATTGGGTGTTGATCATGGTGATCCAATACCGCGAGACTGTGGGCATCATTTCGTGCAAACTTGTCGAGCACGATGTCCAGCGTCTCTTCCATGGCGACGACGGGCAGATTCGTCCGCTGCAATTCATAAACGAGCAGGAGTGGAATCGCTTCCCGCTCCAGCAGCGCTGTGCGAAGATCAGCTCCGCAGACCATTCCCACGTACTGATTGCCGGCATCGGTCACCACAAAGTCACTCACCGCGTGTTGTTCAGAGAGATCGAGCAGACGTTGAGCCGACTCTTCCGGATGAACAATCACGGGGTCCACAAGCGGAACATCACTGACGCTCAATCGGCGGAGGATGGTCAGGTCGCTCATGGCTCCGACCCGTACGCCGCGGCGGACCAGCTTCCATGAGTACACGCTGTCGCGCTGAATCGAGCGTGCCACAACGGTTGAGATCACCGCGGCGAACATCAGCGGCAGCATGATCTCGTAGCTTCGCGTCAGTTCATAGACCAGGAGAATGCCGGTCAATGGGGCGTGGACGAGTGCGGCCACCATGGCTGCCATTCCGACGAGCGCGTAGTGCGCCGGCGTGGCCGAATCGAACCAGTGAAGGCGGGCGACAATCGTGCCGAACGTGCCGCCAACGCCGGCACCGAGCATGAGTGACGGTGCGAACAGTCCCCCGGAGCCGCCTGAGCCGATGGTCAGGCAGGTCGCGAGCGCTTTCAGCACTGTGATCGCAAGCAATACACCGAGCAACGCGCCGACAGGCCTGAGTGTGGCAGCGTCAATCAGGTAGAAATCCGGATCCAGCAGATCGCGAATCACCGGATACCCGTTCGCGAAGAAGGCCGGCAGGTTGTGGGTCGGGGTGAAGATGAGAAGGTAGCCGATCCCAAGCAGTCCCACACCCATGCCACCGATCGCCGGTTTGATGATTGGCGAGATACGCCATCGTTCAAAGAGGTCATCCGTCCAGAAGAGCGATCGAACGAAGAACGGCGCAAGGATGCCGCACGCGAGTCCGAGCATGAGATAGTTGGGAATCTCAAGGACGTTGAAGTGTTCACTTCTGGCCAGGAACTCTGATCCCACGCCGAAGACCGGTTCATTGGTGCCGAGTATGGTCTGAGTCCACGCGGCTGAAATGACCGACGCGACAACGATCGGAATGAACACGCGCAGGGAAAAGTCTCTCAGGAGGACTTCGACCACGAAGAACACACCCGCGAAGGGCGCGTTGAAGACGGATGCGATTCCTGCGGCGGCGCCGCATCCGAGCAGGGTGGTTCGCATCTGCGGGTTCAGTCGCAGCCAGCGCGAGAATGTCGAGCCGACGGCGGCGCCAATCGTCACAATTGGGCCCTCCGCACCCGCCGATCCGCCCGAGCAGATCGTGACGGTCGAGGCGATCCATTTCTTCGGTATGAGCCGAAAGGGCAGCAGTCCCTTCTCGCGGTAGACGGCGTACATGACTGAAGTCACGCCCGGCCCGTGGGAGGTGTCCTTCCCTCGATACAGGATGAGACCGGTCATCAGGCCGCCGATGACCGGCGCGATCGGTACGATCCAGAAAAGCAACGATCGGCTGGCTTCATACTCTGCCCAGTGTTCTACGAGGCGAATCGGGGCGATGAAGAGCAGCGCTACCCCGCCCATGAGGATCCCGATCGCCGATGCAATGACGAGAAGATACCAGTCACCTTCCAGGCCAAGGCGCGTGCCGAAGAGTCGAAGTCGTCGCTGCAGGCGTGAGGGCATGGCAACTCTCGGTCATCGGGTCGATCGACACCGGAGACGGACGAATCCCGAGTGTAGGCCCTGCGCAGATTTCTACAAATCCGGGCCGGGCGCGAGTTCGCGCCGAAAGAAGTCAATCACAAGCGACTCAACCTCCGGGTGCGAATCGCGCAACGAGTTATGGTCGCCGCCGGGAAGTTCAACAAGTTCAGTATGTTCCGGTGCGGCCTCGCGCATTCGTCGGCCGTGGGTGATGGGGACAATCGAATCGGCTGTGCCGTGGAGAATGAGTGTCGGCCGCGCAAAGCGCCGAAGCGCCTCGTCGGCCCGTCGATGGTCATGAATGAACAGCGACGACACGGCACGCGCGATCAAACCGGGGGACGCACCGCCGAGGGCGGATGCAGCAGCATCACGCCAACTCGTGAAGGGTGATTCGAGTGCCGCGGCGCGAATCTCCCGTCGCTCAGCCGCAACATTGATCCCGATCGAACCCCCGAGCGATTGACCGTACAGGCCGATTCGTTGTGGATCCACTTCGGGACGAGCGAGCAGGGCATCCAGGGCTGCAGCGCAATCAGCGATCAGGTCGTTTCGATGACGTGGGGCGCCTTCGCTTTCGCCATATCCTCGGTAATCAAAGAGGAAGACATGGAACCCCGCGTGCGGAAGATACTCGGTGAAATACAGGTGGCTGACCATCGACCCGGCGTTTCCGTGGGCATGGAGTATGCCGGGGCCAGGGGTGCTGGCCTGCTCGCCCCGGGCGGGGATGAACCAGCCGGTCAATCGCGTGCCATCGGACGAGGTGAACGTCACTTTTTCCGCCCCGGCATGCGACCGAGGCGGGGGGGTTGGTTCTGCAGTCGGATAGTAAAAGAAACGTTCCATACAGCCGGAGAGTGAGAGAAATGCCACCACGGTCACCGCGACAATAAGGCGCACCGCCATCCGTCGGCGAAGTGATCGTCGCGGGCGGGCGGACGGTGGGGGCGGTTCTCGGCGGTCATCCTGCATGTCATTCGCCTTGAAATCATGGCTGGGCTATCATCCAGCTCGGTTCCGGTGCCCGATTGGGCGTGATTGGAATCGATGTTGACCAGTTCCATCGGGTGCCAGAGGTAGAGCATGATCGAAGCATTGAAGAGCGATGACATTGCAAACAAGCTTGGTGGCAAGTTCAAGCTGACGGCTCTGATTCAGCGCCGGCTGCAGGAATTGATCGACGGTGCCCGTCCGCTGGTCGATCGCAACGGACGAAGCGATCTCGAAGTGGTCATCGATGAGATCCTTCAGGACAAGATCACTTTTGAAGTCAGTCAGTCTTCACCTCAATCAAGTGATTGAATTCAGGCCGTCTGCTCCCTGAGGGCCCGTGGCCAGACGAAAAAACCAACGTGTCGCCGATGAGCGGGATGCCGGCAAGGCACATCCCGACATAGCTGACATCGTAGGTGGCCGACGCATCATTGTCGGTCTCAGCGGCGGAATCGCGTGTTACAAGGTGTGCACGGTCGTCAGTCGCCTTGCGCAGGCGGGTGCTGATGTCACGGTCCTGATGACAGATTCGGCGACGAAGTTTGTCACGCCGCTGACGTTTCAGGCGCTCTCGGGCAGACCGGTGTACACCGCCATCTGGGAGCATATCGAAGCACACGATCCACAACATGTTCAGATCGCTCGGAGTGCAGACGTGGTCCTGCTTGCACCGGCGACGATGAACCTGCTTGGCAAGCTAGCGCACGGCCTGACCGACGATGTTGTGACGCTGGTGATGAGTGCGGTCGACCGGGCGCAAACGCCGGTGCTCATTGCCCCTTCGATGAATGAAGTGATGTGGCAACAGGCATCGAATCAGCGCAATGTTCAGCAACTGCGCGAAGATGGATTTCAGTTCATCGAACCGGGAACGGGCTGGCAGGCGTGTCGAACCGTCGGGGCCGGCCGATTGCCTGATCCTGAAGAATTGCTCGATGCGGTAGGTCGTGTGCTCGTTGCGCGACGTTAGCCGCGCGCATTGACCTTGGGCGTGTGTGGGCAAACAATGGCCGTTCCATCGGAGAGGTGCCAGAGCGGCTGAATGGGCCGGTCTCGAAAACCGGTGTGGGCCTCGTGTTCACCGTGGGTTCGAATCCCACCCTCTCCGCTTTCTTGAGCCATCCTCATCAAGATGGCACCTTCTGAACGGGCGCCCAGTCGGGGTTGGCGCCAGTATTCGACATTCTTTCGATATTGTTATTGACGATGGGCATCGTTGTTCGTCTGTCCGGTACTGGTCGGCATTGTCCGGCCCGGTTGGACGGCCATGACATGTGGATTCGAGCCAGAAGTGAACAGCTGGGTAGAGGAGTATGGCGTGCGCTTGTTCCGCTTTGCGTGGCGGCTCTCGGGCGATATGCACCTCGCCGAAGATCTGGCGCAGGAGACGTTGTGTCGGGCGTGGCGATCTCGCGACCAGTTGCGCGATCCCGATCGTCGACGGGTCTGGCTGTTTCGAATCTGCGCCAATCTCTGGCGAGATGAAGGGCGTCGTCGGAGTCTGCGTGGGTCGAGGACCGGCCTCGACCTCAGCCATTGTGAAAGCATCATGCAGCAATCCCTGAACAATCCGAGTGAATCACGCGAAGAGGCAGGCATCGTTCTCTCTGCCATGGCATTGCTGCCCGAGCGTCAACGCGAAGTGCTGCATCTGGTCGCCTGTGAAGAATTGGCGATCAGCGATGTGGCGGAGATTCTTGGCACCACTCCCGGAGCGGTGCGGTCGAGTCTCTCGCTCGCACGACAACACGTTCGTCAACACCTTGAATCACGATCGCGCATCGAGGAGGTGAGTCATGAATCCTGAGTGGAACCATGACGATGCAGCCCTGGATGCACTCATTCGAACGGCGACCGAAGGGGTGCAGCCATCGCCGACGTTCCTTGCGCGACTCGATCGAGAACTTGTCCTGCATCCGCGCCCAGCCGAACGTTCACCGCTCGCATTGACCTTCAGGCGATCGGTGCTCGCTGCCGCGGCCGTCATGGCGCTGCTCTTCACGGGCTGGCAGCTTCAATCATTCACCAGTTCAGATCGCGCGCCGATGACCGGCACAAGCAGGCAGCAGCCGTCAATCAGTACTGAATCAGCGCCGAATGCAGTGCATGTTTCGTTTGAGAGTGAGCGGGATGCGATCGTCGTACGTGAACCGTCGACTGATCCGAATGTGACAATTCTCTGGATTCACCCCGTGACATCGGCGCATGCCACTGCACCCACGATCGATATCAATCGTACACCGGAAGAAGGAAATGACTCATGAACCATCGACGACTCACGGCTGATGTGAAACCTGCCCGAATGATGATCACGATCGCATCTACGGTGATCGCGCTCGCGGCCCTTGGCATCTCGACCCACGGACAAAGCCAGGATTCGGCAGGTACATCGGAGAAAACCTTCGATCAACGATCTCCGGAAACCATCGTCATCTTTCCGCTTCGCCATGCTTCGGCGATTGATGTGGCGCGCGTCATTCGCGACATGGGGGTGGAAGCGCAGATGAGTGTCGATGGTCGCACGAACTCGCTGATCGTCCGGACGACCGAGCAAGGTCACAGTCAGGTGAGAATGTACGTCGGCGAGTTGGACCGGCCGATTGAACCGGCCGCCGCTGGCCGTCGCATTCAGGTGTTTCAACTCGAAAACACAACACTCACTCCCGGAATTCAAAAGACACTGATCGAGATGTTCAGCCAACCGGGTGTGAAGCTTTCGCTCGACAGCGATCGCGGCACGATCGTCGCGGAGGCATCAGATGAATTGCTCGAACGTATTGGCGATCTGCTCGCTCAACTCGATCGGGCATCAGATACGCTCAACGACAAGCCGTCGGAGTCGGCCATCAACAGCTATCGGGCGCGCATTGTGTGGCTGGTGACAGATGGAGCCGATGGCGATCTCAAACCGACGCCGAACGATCTTGGCGCAGTTGTGAAGGAGCTTGACAATCTCGGTGTCTCCGGGCTGGCGACGGCTGCGAATCTGCTGACGCGGGTGAAGATGAATCAGGAGTTCAGTGTCCAGGCCTCGCCTTCCGCACTGGGCGGTGTCAACATGCAGGTCTCCGGACGTCTGATCCATCGTCCGGGTGAGGCGCCATCGTTTCAGCTCATGATGATGGCACAGCAACCGGAAGTTACGACTGATGTCACCATCGGGTCGGGCCCCAGTCGAAGCGTCGAGCGATTGAAGACACTGGCTTCGATTCAAACCACCATCGATGCGCCGATCGGCCATTTCGTCGTGCTCGGTGTCACGCCGATCGGCGAACGGACTTCCGTGCTTGTCGTGCAACTTCAACCCGGTGAGCAGAAGGATGAAGAAGCAGGAACCAAGCGCGTCTGGTAGTTCCATTCCATGCTGCTGATGTCTGCGTCTGAACATGGCCTGTTCCGCGCATGAAAACAGCCCCGATCGTGGTGCACATGTCACTCGTCGGGGCTGTTCGAGTCGAGGCGGGATGCGTGCATATCATGCCTTCTATGAAGCATGAGGCGTGCGCCGACCAACCGCAGGAAGTCCCGAAAGTGCCGGTTCGCGCGGTCGTTCGGCTGCTGCAGGAGTCGATACGCTCCGACAGCCGGACTCACCATGTCGGCTCGATGCCGCTTCCGAGTCGCGAAGCCGTCGCTGAAGCGGCGCACGACTTGTTTTCATTGATGTATCCGGGCTTCTTTGGTCCGCGCGAGGTGGAGTCGGCTGCCCTGGATGCGTGGATCGAGCGGTTGGTCGAACGGGTGGATCACGTTCTCTTCGAGCAGATTCGTCGCGCCTTGCGCTACACCGCGGGCATGAACGATGAACGTCCGGATTTCGACCAGCAGTGCAGCGAATGCGATGTCAAGGCCCGCGAGTCGCTCGATGCCTTTCTCCTGCGTTTGCCGGATGTACGCCGGTTACTCTCGCTCGATGTACTTGCAGCGTTCGACGGTGATCCTGCTGCTCGCCACACCGATGAAGTTATTTTTTCCTATCCCGGCATCGTGGCGCTTACTACCCACCGACTCGCCCACGAACTGTACGACCTCGCGGTGCCCATGATTCCGAGGATGATGTCAGAGCAGGCGCACTCCGCCACCGGCATCGACATTCACCCCGGCGCGACCATTGGCGAGTCGTTCTTCATCGATCACGGAACGGGCGTCGTCATCGGCGAGACGACGAAGATCGGCAACCACTGCCGCGTTTATCAGGGAGTGACCCTGGGGGCCAAGAGTTTCCCCCGCGATGAGCGCGGCCGATTGCTGCGCGGCGTCAAGCGTCACCCAACCCTCGGCAATCACGTCACGGTCTACGCCGGCGCCACCATTCTCGGCGGCGATACCCGCATCGGCGATCACTGTGTCATCAACGGCGGGGTCTTTCTCACCCAGTCCGTTCCTGCGGGGCATATCGTCCGGCAGAAGCAGCCGGAACTGAAGCTCCGTTCCAATCCTGATCGACCCGAGCATTCACCCAGCACACGAAACACTTCATCGGCAGACCATGATGATGCCGATTCATGATGCTCACCATCCAGGCGGCAATCGCAGAAGCATTCAATTCAGAACTCACCGATTGATTCGAGGCAGATGATGGCCAATACCAACGATCCCTTCAACGCAAAGTCAACCATTCAAACGCCGCTTGGTGAACGCACGGTCTACCGGCTCGATGCGCTCGAAAGCGTCGCGCCGGTCGCGAATCTGCCGTACTCCATCAAGGTGCTGCTGGAAGCATGCCTGCGCAAGCTCGATGGATACATCGTGACGAAAGACGATGTTGAAGCGATCGCCCGCTACGACGCGCGGCATGTTGATGATGTCGAGATTCCATTCATGCCCGGCCGCGTCGTTCTGCAGGACTTCACCGGTGTGCCTGCGGTCGTCGATCTGGCGGCCCTGCGCAGCGCGATGATCCGCATGAACGGCGACGCCACGAAGGTCAACCCGCTCGTTCCCTGCGACCTCGTCATCGATCACTCCGTTCAGGTTGATGCGTTCAACTCGGGCATGGCGCTCACGATCAACAGCCAGAAGGAGTTCGAGCGCAACAGCGAACGCTACGAACTGCTCAAGTGGGCGCAGAAGGCCTTCAACAA
>CBFGRU010000002.1:0-37475 GCA_965651255.1 uncultured Phycisphaerales bacterium | reverse complement strand
GTTTGCGCGGCACCCGAGAGAGTTTCGTGCGCATCGGCAGAGTTTCCGGGAGTGAGTTGCGCCGCCTTGGAGTCGGTGGTCTTCACGTCCAATGAACAGCGCCCCGACCATGTGGCCGGGGCGCTGGGGTCCAACCGCGGTTGGTTCCATCGTTGATCAGTTGCTGGTGACGATGGCCGTTTCGGCGTGCTCTTCAGTCGCTTCGGTGGTTGATTCAGCGGCGGTGTCGGCTTCGACGACCTTCTTCGCGGGGCCGTCTTCCTTCAGAAGCTTCTTGACGACCGCTTCAACATGGTCGGGCTTCAGGCCGATGGCGCGAAGCTTGCCGTGCTTATCCACGACGGCGTAGGTCGGCCACCACATGACTTCCCAGTTCTTCGCGGTTTCGAGGGATGAATCCTTCGCGAGGGGATAGGCCATCTTGTGCTTCTCGGCGGTGTCGTCCATCTTGTCCTGACCGTTGGCCGAGCCGCAGATGCCGATGAAGACGAAGTCCTCATCCTTGTACTTTTCGACGAGCTTGTTGTTCTTCGGAACAGCGGCGATGCAGGGTCCGCACCAGGTGGCCCAGAAGTCAATCACGACGACTTTGCCTTCCAGGTCCTTCTTGACGTCAAAACCTTCTTTGACGTTCTTCCAGTCGGTGAGTTTGAGCTCGGGCATCTTCTCACCGATGAGTTTCTCGTGGCGTTCGATCTGTTCGGGTCGCGTATGAAAGAACCACGCCTTGGGGAACTCATCGAACAGGCCCTTCTTGGCTTTGGTTGCATCATCCTGAGCCGCGGCGAAGGGTGCGAGGGCAGCCGCCACCACGAGACCTGTCAAAAGGGTCCAGCGTTTGGTGCGCATCGTTTTCTACTCCTTGTTGTGGATTCCTGATCTCTGCATCTCCGCAGACTTGCGGGGATGGATCCCTGTCATGTGATCCTGGGTCGAGTGAAGGACTCAGTGCGCGGGCGCGGCGGATTGTTTCATCGCCGCGGTGTTTTTTGGATTCACAGGAGATTCCGGGGCGGATCGATCCTCGATGACGGAGTACTGGTCGAGGTTGAGAATGACGATCTCACCATCATCCAGGCGGAGTTCCAACCGGTCGAGCCAGAGTCGATCATCTTTGGAATGGGCGTACCACGACCCGGTCTTGGCCTGCCGGAACCGCGTTATGACGCCTTCGATGGTATTCGTCCACACCTCATCACGGTGAGGAATCTGCTGGGTCACGCGAACGCGCTTGCCGGGCTGGTAAATCGTGGTCTCAAGGGCCATGGCTGGAATCGTAGCCGAATTCCTCCGCACGGGGTAGCTGAAGCGGGGCCACGGCGACGCTCAGCGCAGGACCGTTACCTCATCCCATGCGAGGCCGGTGCCGCGATCCTTCAGGATCCACGATTCGCCGGTCAAGACATCGACGAGGAAGATCGCGCCGGCGGCCTCCTGTATCTGAAGTGAGCCGGCGGGACGATTGGTGACGCCCGCGACGCCGCCGGCCTTGACCCACTGGCTGCGAACGTTGGATTTGCGCAGATCGCCATGAAAACGCCAGATGGCACCGGTTGAGGTATCGAGCCGACCGACACCGTTGGGCAGTTCGCCGAACCGAATGATCTCGTACGCGGGGAGCAGGCGATTCGCGAAAGTGAGATCGCGTTCTCGCGCGCTGCCTGCGGTCATGGAGAGGATGCTTACACCAGCGAGTACGAGCACCCCCAGAAGCGTGAACGCTCGTGGTGCGATGTTTCGTTGTGGCTGATGCTCTTTGCATGAAGTCATGATCAAATCTCCGGTTGTCTTGTCGATGTGTGCGCACGCTGATTCGCAGCGAGTGTTCGCCTGAATGGACCCGTCGCACTTCGGGGTTATTCGCAGAAGGGCGGCGGAATGATTCAGAATCACGCTTCGCTAGACTGGATCGAGAAGGTATTGGACGACCTATCCACCCTGCCTTACCGTACTCCACGTTGTGAGTGTTTCTTGATGATTCCTGTCGATTGGATTGACCACCCCACATGCCAATTCGCTATACGAAGCGCATTCTTCAACATCTGGCCCATGAACGATACCGCCCGGTCGAAGTCCGTGAGCTGGCAAAGGAAATGCGCATCGAGCCCGACCAGCGGCCGCTGTTTGATGATGCAGTGCGGATGCTGCAGGAGGCCGGCGATGTTGATCTGGATGGAGCCGGTCGTGTGCGCCTGCCATCGGCGGGTGATGAACTGACAGGCACGCTCAAAGTCAATGCACGGGGCTTCGGCTTCCTGCGGCCGGAAAAGCCGATTCGCGAAGGTGACATCTTCATTCCTCCCGGCGGATTGGCCGATGCGATTTCGGGTGACCGGGTGCGCATTCGGCTGGTGCAGGGTGGCCGGGGCGGACGCGGACGCGATTCGCGCGTGGGCCGGGTCGTTGAAGTGATAGAGCGCGGGCAGACGCACTTTGTGGGGTCGCTTGAGAAACGCGGCAAGCAATGGTTCGTGCTGCCCGACGGGAACTCGCTGCATGACCCGGTCCTAGTGCGCGATCCGCATACGAAGAACGCGCGGCAGGGTGACAAGGTCGTCATTGAGTTGTTGCATTATCCGGAGGGTGATTATCAGTCGGAAGGCGTGATCACGCGCGTGCTAGGTGAAGCGGGCCGGCCGGATGTCGAAACGCAGGCCGTCATTGCCGCACATGGGCTGCGACAGGAGTTCCCGGAGGCCGCAACCAACGAAGCGCGGTCCGCCGCACGATCGTTTGATGAACATGCCAAAGGCCCATGGCCGGATCGTGAAGACCTGACAGATGTCTTTACGATCACGATTGACCCGCCCGATGCGAAGGACTTTGACGATGCGATCACGATCGCACACGATCCGAAGTTGGATGAGTGGACGCTGGGAGTGCACATCGCAGATGTCGCCACTTTTGTGAAGGGCGGCAGCGAACTGGATATCGAGGCCCGCGAGCGTGGGAACAGCGTGTACCTGCCTCGTCTCGTGATTCCGATGCTTCCCGAAGTGCTGTCGAACGGCGTATGCTCGCTGCAGGAAGGCGTTCCGCGGTTCACGAAGAGTGTGTTCATTACGTTCAACGAACACGGCACCGTGCTTTCGCAGCGCTTGTGCAACGCGGTGATTCGATCGGACAAGCGCCTGACGTACCTGGAAGCCCAGGCGCTGATTGATGGCGATCACAAGGAAGCGCACAAGCACGCGCGCACCGAGACGCCTTACACCGATCAACTCGTAGACACTCTTCGCCGGTGCAACCAACTGGCCCGCATTCTCCAGCGCCGACGATTCCGCGATGGCATGGTGACGCTGGACCTTCCGGAAGTCGAGATCATCTACGATGAGGAAGGGCATGTCATTGATGCCGTTCCGGAGGATGATGCCTACACCCACAAGCTCATCGAGATGTTCATGGTGGAGGCGAACGAGGCGGTCGCGCGGGTGTTCGATGATCTGGGTGTTCCGATCTTGCGGCGCGTGCACCCGGATCCAGCGATGGGTGATCTGGAAGAACTGCGCATGTACGCCCGGGCTGTCGGAATGAGCGTGCCGGATGAGCCGACACGCAAGGAGATGCAGGAACTCCTGGAGGCGACGCGAAACACGCCGGCCTCGCGCGCGATTCACTTTGCTGTCCTGAAGACATTTGCCAAAGCCACGTACAGTCCCGCCCTGATCGGGCACTATGCACTGGCATCACTTCACTACGCGCACTTTACCAGCCCGATACGCCGGTATCCCGACCTGACCGTGCACCGCGCGATGCAGGCGTACCTTGAACGCACCGAGAACGGGCGGCATGTTCCCGGCGGCAAGAAGCGGCGGCAGCTCGGTGAAATGATCATGGCTGACGATCGGGTGCTTGATGAAGGGGAATTGATCGTGCTCGGACAGCATTGTTCGGATACCGAACAGGAAGCCGCCGAGGCCGAGCGAGAGTTGCGCGAGTTCCTGGTGATGAAAATGCTTGCAGAAAAGCACATGGGCGATGTATTCACAGGCCTGGTCACCGGCGTCATGAGCGCAGGGGTGTTTGTGTCGATCAACAAGTATCTGGTCGAGGGTCTGGTGCGAATGCAGGATCTTCCCGGCTCAGCGAAGAAACAGGATCGTTGGCAGGTGAATGACCGCACGGGGCGAATGGTCGCCGGCCGCAGCGGTGCCTCGGTCGGGATCGGCGATCTGGTGGAAGTGCAGATCGCGCGCATTGATCTGGCTTCGCGACACATGGATCTCCTGATCGAGAAGCTGCCCGATGCGACGATGAGCCCGTTCATCGAGCAGAAGAAGACGGCGCGCGAAGCGGGTGTTGAGCGCAGCGGACGACAACGCGATACGAAGGGAAAGAAACACAGGAAGGGATTCGGCAAGGGGCGTCGAGGCCGGAAGGGGCGCTGAAAGACACCATGCTCGCGCGTTATGCCATTCCGAAGCTCATCGGTGTGCTCATTGTGGGGGGCGCGATGTTCGTGCTGCTGTATCGACTCGGACAACCGGTCGATTCGCCGCGCTCGGTGGCAGAGCAGCCGGTCGCGTGGCGCACATCGCTTGATGGTGCGTTTGAAGAAGCACGCAACGCGGATCGCCTTGTCTTCGTCGAGTGGACCGCCGATTGGTGCGGCCCATGCCAGGAAATGGAACGTGGCGCGTTTCGCGATGAAGTGGTGGTGAAGCTGCTCAATGAGCGATTCATCCCGGTGCGGCTTGACTGGGATCGCCGGCGGGACATCGCCTCGACGTACCGTGTGCGCATGCTGCCGACGATGCAGGTGTTTACGCCCGATGAGCGCGAAACGCATCGAATCACCGCGAAACGCTCGCCGGCGGAGTTGGAGTCATTCCTGCGGACAATGCTGGGGGAGTAGTCTTCATGCTGCTCGCGGCGTGCACTACGCCCCGCACTCCGGACACTTCTCACCCGTCGCAGCCCGAAGGTCATAGCCACAGTTGCCGCATCGCCCGCGTCGAAGTCGAACGGCCCGCCTTGTCGCGCCCGGCACGAAGAGCAGCACCATCCACGCGCTGGTGTAGACCGCCGTGCACATCGCGAACTCCGGCCACGATGGGCGGAGGGCGAGTACGTGGTGTTGCATCATGAACGTGTTCGGCACGTGCCGGCGAAAGAGCAGGTAGCCGCCGAGAACATCGTCGCCGTTGGCGGTTTTCTCGCACCAGAGCGCGCGCCACGGCCAGCCCTGCGCGATGAATTGCATGGTGTGACGATCGTCGGGAATCACCGTGCGGTGGTCGGCCGTGCGCAGCGGTCCCCATCGCGGCGGTTGCGGTGAACTCGGCGGGTCATACTCGGGAAGCGGCTCGTCGGTTGGTGCCACGGCCAGCACCCGTACATAGTCGATGCCGGGTCCGGCAAAGCGAATGACAATAAGGGTGCTCAGGTCGTGTGCGCGAATCCCGACATCGCCCGGCAATGCGCGCGGCGGCTCGACCCACCGATCGTCGAGCGGAAACTCATTTGAGAGTTCACTGCGCCAGCCGCACATCCACGCGACGGCAACGGTGGTGATCGCGCCGAGGAGGAGGGCGATCAACATGCGGAACACCCAACGTCGAGCGATCATGGTGCATGCATCGTACCATCTCGCTCCCGGAGTCGCAGATTCAATCCCGTACTCAGCCGCAGACGGCGGGGGACTCGACCGAGTAGAACGCATCGATGACAGCGCGCCAATCGTCGATTGAGGTGCAGGTAATGAATGCGGCCTTTACCTCATCACCGCGCGGGTGGTGGTGTGCGAACTTGATCCCGAACTTTCGCATCTGCCGTGAAGCGCTCGCTTCGCCGTGCAGTGCGACGCTCAGGTCGAAGTGTTCGAGGAGGGCGTTGCGTTGTTCTGAAATCGTCGGTTCGGTCGGTGATTCACCCGCCATGAGTTGCCGTGCCTGTCGGAAGATCCAGGGATTGCCGATACAGCCGCGCGCAACGCTGACTGCCTGCACGCCGCAGTTCTCAATCATGGCAAAGATGTCGTTGACGTTCCAGACATCACCCGAGCCGAAGATGATTCGGTCGCGAAACCGTGCGGTCAGCTCTCTCAGGAACGGCCAGCGACCGGGCCCAAGATACCGCTGTTCAACCGTTCGGCAGTGGACGGTGGCCCATGCGTAACCATGCTCATAGGCGGCGTCGAACACGCGATCGAAGTTGAGCGCCATCTCCGGCGAATCATCCCATGCGCGACGAAGTTTGACGGTACAGGGGATTGCTGCGGGTACGGCATCGCGTACAGCGCGCAGCACGTCGATAGCGGCCTCTGGAGCAATGAGAAAGTGGCCGCCCCGATTCCGCTTCTTGATCTTCTTCACGGGGCAGGCAAAGTTCACATCAATCGTTTCGTAACCGAACTCCGCGAGAATCCGCGCGCCCTCCGCCATTTCACCCGGATCTGTTCCCATGATCTGCCCCGCGATCGGGTGGTCGGCAAGTCCCGCGGCAATGTTCTCGTGCGGATCGCCGGTCCCACATTCCTCAGCCAGCAGGTCGGGGTCTTCGCGCAGGCGGCCCTTCCCGCCGTTGATCAGCGTTCGATCAAGCAGTGCCTCGGTGATGCAGTAAGGACACCCGTGTCGTCGTGCGATCAGCCGCATCGCGCCATCGGAGTACCCAGCCAGCCCTGCCTGGAAGAACGGCGCATCGAAACCGGGTACCAGTGCCGGAACGCGCGGGTCAATGCGAAACCCGCGCGCAATCTCTGCAATCGGCCGCGCAGTTGAATGTTCAATCTCGTACTTTCGCTCTGTTTCAACTGACATCGCGCAGTCGTGGCTCTCCCGGCTGATCATTCTTCCGGCATTGAACGGGTGGCGTTCTCAGTCGCCTTCTTCGCCTTGCGCGCTTCCTGGCGAGCGATGGCCGCTTCACGGCGGTCTTTCGACCACGCGGCCTGCTTGAGCATTGCCACTTCTTTGGCCGTCAGCGACCGCCATTCACCGACGGCAAGTCCCTTCAGTCGTAAAGGCCCCATCTGGATTCGACGAAGTTTCTTCACCGGATGACCAAGCTCCAGCATCATGCGCCGGATCTGTCGGTTGCGCCCTTCACGCAACTCCATCAGAAGGCGCGTTCTATCGCGATCGCGCTTCAGGAACTTCAGACGAACCGGTCTGGTCTTTGACCCGCGCCCACGCTGGTGATCGTGCAGATAGATGCCTTCTTCAAGTTTCGCGACGTCTTCCGCACTGAGTGAGCCGCGCACCGTGACCTCGTACACCTTGTGGATGCCGTAGCGCGGGTGCGTGAGACGATTGGCCAACTCTCCATCGTTGGTCAGCAGCAACAGGCCCGATGAATCCAGGTCCAGTCGGCCAACGGGGTAGAGGCGCGGCTTGAGTGGATGATCGACCAGGTCGATGGCACGGGGTCGGCCTTCCGGGTCGGCATTTGTCGAGACGGTCCCGCGCGGCTTGAAGAGCATGATGTAGATCGGCGCCTCCGCGGGTTTCACCCGCTTGCCATCAGCGACGATGCGGTCGCGAGCCGGGTCTACCCAGGCAGGAAGCTCCATCACCGTCTCACCATTGACGGTCACGAGGCCTTGCTCAATGAGATCCTCGCACGCGCGTCGGGAACCGATTCCCGCCTCGGCGAGCACCTTCTGCAGGCGCTCACCGCGGGATTTGTCCTGGTACTGGTGGGCAGGCGGCTTGGAGCGGGAACGAGGCATCGAACGTGATGGTATGCTGGCCGAATCTGTAAACCATGGCGAGATGAAGGACCCTGCAGCATGATTCATGCCGTTTCCATTGATCCGGGTCGATCGCGCTCGTTCGACCCGAGCGACCGCCTGCAATCGATCGGTCGGGTTGCTTCGCGCCTGTCGATCCTGACCCTCTGTGGCCTCGCGGGCGTCAATACAGTGGCTCAGGGGTTTCAGGATGTGACCGAGTCGGTTGGTTTGGGCCCGGACGTCATCGGATCCACGATTGCGCGGTGCCTGTTTGTTGATTTGAATGGTGATCACCGGCCTGATGTGGTTGTGCATTCAACGCAGCCGCCCGGGCCGATGGCGGGCGGGCAGTATCCGGCGGGCACGCGATTTCCGCGCGTGTTTCTGCACACCACGGCGGAGGAATCGCCCCTCGGTTTCCGGTACCGCGAGTTCACCCAGACGAACCTGCCCGCACTGTATCCGGGCGACGGCCTCGTCTTTGCTGACCTCGACAACGACGGCCATCGCGATGCGATCATCACGCGCAACGTCAATGGTCAGGACTCGAACTGGGCTGACCACGGCGAGCGCACGGGCTGGCAGCGCGGAAACGGTGATGGCACGTTTGGCCCGGTGATACTGATCGACGCCGTGACCCCAGCGACGACCGCCGCGATTGCCGTCGGCGATGTTGATCGCGACGGCTTACTCGACCTCGTACTCGGAAACTGGTACACACAGTACGGCGCATCGCTCGAGGGCTATCCGAACGAGATCATCACACGCGACGGTCTGGGCGACTTTATGCGCGCGCAACTTCCTCATGAATTGCCCGAGGAATTCGACTCATCGACCGATCTCGGTGGACGGCCGACCTACGGCATGATGATCGCGCGGCTGAAGCCGTGGATGCGGGCGAGCATTCTCGAATTGAACTACGGCCGGCGCTGGAATCGCCTGTGGATGTGGAACGAGCCGAGGCAGAGTCAGCCGCACGGCGTGTGGGGCGACATCGCGCCGAAGATCGGCTTCGACGGCGATGAGGTTCGCCACGGCAAGTATCCGGAATGGCTGAAAGAACGCGCGAAAACCGATCCGCGCTTCGACCGGCCGGATGAAGAACCCTTCCGCGCGAACGGCAACACGTTTGATGTGGCCGTGGGTGACATCGACAACGATGGTGACTTCGATCTCTTCATCAGCGAGATCGCGCACGGCTGGGCGGGCGATTCTTCCGATCGTTCGCGCTTTCTCGTGCAGGGAGAGGATGGGAGATTCACATCACCAGAATCGTTGAGCGTGGATCGCATTCCCGATGGTGTGAACAACTGGAACCAGGGTGACCTCTTCTGCGAACTTGCGGACTTCAACCACGACGGCCGGCTCGATCTACTGCTTTCATCGGGTGATTATCCGGATGATGAGCGTCTGCGCCTGTTCCTGCAGCAGGATGACGGCTCGTTCCGGGATGTGACCGCCGAGATCGGACTCGACCACGATGGCTCGCAGATGATCTCGCTGGGTGATGTGAACGGCGACGGCGCGCTCGACATCCTGGTCGGCCAGACGTTCAACCGCTTCACGGCCGAGCAGCGCGAGGGGCGCACGCCGCAGTTGCGTCTGTTTGTTAATCGCTTGTCATCACAGTTGCCGGCAGAGACGCCGAACGTCCGTAACGATGCTGCTTCGATCGTTCTCTACCTCGAAGGTGATTCGAGCAAAGGCGTGAATCGCGATGCACTCGGGGCGCTCGCGTGGGTGCGGACCGGAGAGGTCATTCAGGTGCGGCAACTCATCGGCATCGGCGGCCACGCGGGAAAGCAGCATGAGTTCCTCGTGCACTTCGGCGTCGGTTCCGTGAAGTCGGTCGACGAAGTGATTGTCACCTGGCCGAGTCCACATGGAGACGGCACGCTTCAGCGCTTCAGCAATGTCGCGTCGGGGCGCTACACGCTGCGCCAGGGCGGTGAGTTGATGCCTTTGCGTAATGAAAAGTGAATCACCGCAGAGACGTGGAGAGAAGAGAATTGATATGAAGAAGAAAGACAAGCGGATGCGACAACTGCTCTCAGTTCTTGTTCCTCTCTGCATCCTCTGCGCCTCTGCGGTGCATTCCCAATCGCCTAAGGCGAAAGCCAACGGGTATCTTGGCGCGCGGCTGGTGGACAATGCGAGCGGGCAGACGGTGTTTTCGTGGTTCTTTCCCGGGCCGATGAACGGCAACGGGCTGAGCAGCAGCGCGTTCGATGTGCAGCGGCCGGATGTGCTCGTATCGATCGATGGCCAGACGATGAACGCGAGCGATGCGGATGCGTATCTCGCCGGGCGCGGCGCGGGTGCGGAAGTCACGATTACCTACGAACTCGCGAAGCAGCGCGGCACGGGCAACATTCCCGCCGAAGTCGAAACGACCGGCGAACAAAAGTCGTTCACCGTCACGCTCGACGATCGTGATGCGTTCATCGGCACGATCGGCCGGCCCCGAAAGTCGATGGGCGAATGGGCAAGGCCGGAGGGGGAACGACTGCTCGATCCCGACGACACGGCCAACATCCTCGGCGAAGCGATCGCGGCGCACGACCTGCGCGAGGAGATCGCGAAACTCGAAGGCGTCTTCAAACAATGGCTGGAGCGCACGGATGACACGCACATGCTCTCGCGCGTGCGGGCGCCGTTTCTCGATCCGTTCGCGCTGCCGGAGTTGGAGCGCGACATTACGAGTGAAGCGCGCGGGATCACGAGCGATCTGCTGCCGACGATTCGGAAGATGATTCAGAACAATCTGGATCTGGGTGAACCGCGCGGTGGTGGTATGGGATTCACCGGAAACTCGGGGCTCGATCCCTACGCGGCTGGCACGATGCTCTGGATGCAGGGGTCTCAGGCACTGGCGTGGACGGAGAGCGCACTCGGCTATCTCGCGAACGATGCGGACTTCGCGCACCGCGCGCTGAATCTATTGCGCGTGCCGCGTCGCACGTTCTACATCGGCGGCGACAGTGCAAAGGATCACATCGGTGTCATCAATGCCTCCGCAAATGTTGATTTCGATCAGTTGTTGCTTGGCGCGCTCGAAGCGGCGCGACCGATTCTCGAAGCAAGCAACAATGATCTCGCGCCTGATCCCCAACTCCCACTCATCGATCCCCCCGCGGGGCACGGGGTGACGGGCAAGATCATCGCCGCGTCCGATCCCGGCACCGGCATGATCGTCATCGGCTCGACCGACGACAACACCTACGACATGTCGAAGATCGCGATGGTCATCGACCCCGGCGGGAACGACACGTACACCAACAGCGACCTCGCGATCGGCAATCGTCTCATCATCGACCTCGCCGGCAACGACCGGTACACCGGCAACGCGAACCAGGCGGTCGGCGGTGCGCTGCTCGGCTCGTTCATCATCGACGATCGCGCGGGAGATGACCGTTACGAAGGTGAACTGCTTGGCCCGGCGTCCGCGCTGTACGGCCTGTCGATTCTGATCGACCGGGGTGGGAACGACATCTACACCGGCAAAGAGTGGTCACTCGGCGCCGCGTGTTACGGCGCAGCGCTCCTCATCGATCTCGGCGGAAGTGATGTGTACATCGGTGAGTATCTGTGTCAGGGTGTCGGCGGGCCGCGCGGGTTCGGCGCGATCATTGATGCAAACGGCAACGACCTCTACCGCACCAACGGTCCGCAGCCATCGGCGTACGGCACACCCGCGGTGTACCAGTCCTTCTCGCAGGGCATGGGCTTCGGCTTCCGCAACTACGCGGCCGGCGGCGTGGGATTGATCAGCGATCTCGCGGGCAACGACCGCTACGAGGCGGGCGAGTTCGCGCAGGGCGGTGCGTATTACTTCGCGCTCGGCATCCTGCACGATGCATCGGGTGATGATCTCTACTACGGCAATCGCTACGGCCAGGGCTTCGGCGTGCACCAGGCGCACGGCGTACTCGCGGATGATGCGGGGAATGACACGTACTGGTCGATGACGGCCGCGAGCCAGGGCGCGGCGTGGGACATCGGCGCGGGCCTCCTCATTGACCGCGCGGGTGATGACACCTATCGCTGCGACGGCCTCGGCCAGGGCGGCGCGAGCATGCAGGCGATCGCGATTTTCATTGATCTCGGCGGGCGCGATCACTACACGGCCGGCGGCGGCGCGACGCAGGGCCAGTCCGGCGGCGATTCGTACCATTTCGCGGCGACCGGCGCGTTCTCGTTTTCGCTGCTCATGGACCTCGGCGGCGCGGAGGATGTGTATTCACGCGGCCGCGCGAACAACGAGACGACGAAGACCGGCGCGGTGAACGAGGCGAATCCGGAGAACTCGAGCGCGTGGGGGCTGGTGATCGACCGGTAGCGTTTGTTGGCTCATCTTGTCGCGAAATGACGCGAGGATTTCGCTTCAAGGAAGAGTCTTGACGCTTCAAGATGGCGTCTTGAAGCTTCAAGGCGCCGGGATTTAGCGTCAAGGCGCGAGGAGAACGCGAAAGGATTTTTCGCCGACGCGACCGTTAGACGACCGTATAACTCAACGTCGAACGCGTACCTGCGTTCGCATGCGGGCACCGGGTTGTTTATCGGCGCCAGCGGCGAAACGGCCAGTAATCGTTGAACGGGCGGTCGTACCACAGGAGAAGTTGCGCCCCGACCGTGATGGCGATGGCCGTGAGGATGAGCATGCCGACCCGCGGATGCCAGTCGAACAGGTTCACGACCACCACGATCACGATGTAGAGACCGATCGCGATGAAGACCGCAGTTCGGAGGCGGGAGTTCTCCCGTTGCCGCCGGGCGTGCTGGCGGCGGGAAGCCGCAACGCTCATGCCGCACTCGGGGCACTTCGCCTGATCATCATGCGCCTGGCCGCGCAGATCGTACTGGCACTGCGCGCAGTGAAGCGTCGTTCGAGGTTGGCGGGTGCGGGCGCTCACATCCGCAGTATCCATGATGGGCTGCGATGAATCCAGCGAGCAACCGAGTCGGGTACGAACTCGTATACTCGCTCGACAGCGATGTGCCGCCACGCCCATTTCTTTGGTGCATCGGATTGGGAGCGGTCTGGAACGGAGAGACGAGTTGATGTCACGCAAGGCCCGGCGGGCGGTGTTGTACATTGGTGCGCTGCTGGTGGTGGGAGTTGCGTTCACGCTGCGCGATACGGCGTTGTACACAAGAGTTTTCGGCTCGGAAGCGGATCGTCAGTCGCTTGAACGTGAAGTGGAACGCCTGGCGCGAAAGGCCGCGGCTGATGTGCGCGTGCTGTTCATTGGCAACAGTCACGTGATTGCGGGCGAGCCGGTGATTCATCTCGAAGAGCTGTTCAAGAATGACGGTCGCGACAAGGTCTTGTACTGGGATCTCAGCTCCGCCGCGCAACACTCGGATGGTCACCTTCGCGCCGAGCACACGATGCGCAAGGTGAAGGAGGGGGGCTGGGATGTCGTCATACTCCAGGGCGTGATGTTCTCGACCAGCGGCAAGTTTGAGTATTCGCTTGATGCGGATGTGGAATTGTGTGAGGCAATCTTCGCCCATGGAGGTGAAGGAATGCGCTTGATCCTGTTCCCCGAATGGAAGCAGATGGGGAACGACGGGGAAGAGGTTCGCGCACAGCAAGCATGCGAGAAGCTGGTGGAACGGTTGAATCGTGGAGAGATCGCCCCGGTCGGGCTTGCCTGGGAGCGCGTGCTCGATGGGCATCCGGAACTGTCTTTGCACAGTCCGGATGGCAACCATTCGAGCGCGATCGGCGGGTACCTGACGGCTTGTACGCTGTACGCTGCGATCACGGATCGCAATCCACGCGGTCTGCAGGGGCCGGACGATCTGGACCTCTCTGATGAAACAATCAGCATTCTGCAGTCAGCCGCATGGGAAGCCGTGACAGCGGAGCGGGAGCGCAGGCGGTCGGCCGGGTCAGATACCGGATCGGACGAGTAGTACATCGCAGCACTTCATACAATCATGTTGCGTTCATGACGGATCGGCTGACTCGAGACCGTACGGCAGCCGATACAGGTGAAGATCATTGTTGGTGGAGTATTCCGCCGGGAGCGATGCATGAGTCTCATCAGGCAGGCACGCGAAGCGATTCACCGGGTCGAGCGCCTGGCGACACAGCCGCGCGAAGAACTGACGCGCTGGCAACGCAGTGCTCGGTTCGTGATGGATGTCATGCGCTACGGCTGGCGTCGCTTGCGCGAAGATCGTGCGCCGCAGATGGCGGCGGCGCTTTCGTACCGTACGCTCTTCGGTCTGCTTCCGGTTCTGGTGGTCGGGTCAGTGCTGTTCAAAGCAAGCCAGGGGGTCGATGGCGTGAAGGCCCTGGCGTCGCGCATCGTGGCGGCCCTGGGGTTGCATGAGTATCAACTGGTTCTTCCGGGGCGCGATGGCGCTGAGTCGACCGCGACCGCCGGGGAGTGGCTGGTGGGGCTGGCCGGAGAAGCGGCCAACATCAACCTCACTGCACTCGGCTGGGTGGGTCTGGCGGTCGTCATCTACTCAGCCATCAGTCTTATCATCACGATTGAAAACAGCTTCAATTCGATTTATCGCGCGCCGAGCGGGCGATCATGGATTTACCGGGTACCGATCTACTGGACCGTCCTGACCTTGGGAACGGCAGGTATCGGCATCACTTTTTATGTGGACCAGCAGTTCGATACGTGGATTGCGAATCTCTCGAGCTGGACGACCCTGGTGAAGGTGCTCACGGTCATCTGGGGATATTCCGCCAGCGTGCTGGTCCTGTTTGCCGTCTACAAGCTGCTGCCGAATACTCGCGTTTCTGCGCGGGCGGCACTGATCGGTGCAATGGTTGCGGCATTCCTTGTCGAAATCGGCAAGCGATCGCTGGGCGCGTACTTTGAGAATGCGTTGTCGCTCCGGCAACTCTACGGATCATTGGGCTTGGTTCCGCTGTTTATGCTGTGGGTCTACCTGATGTGGCTGGTGGTTCTGTTCGGACTTGAACTCGCCGCGACGGTTCAGTTTGTTCGTGGCCACCAGATCGAGCGTCTTGAACGTGCCAGTCGCAGTCTCGGGATGGTTGACCCGACGATCATCATCACCCTGATGGATCATCTCACGCGGTCGTTCCGCAAGGGGAAGCCGATGACCGCCCGTGAACTGTCCGATCGAACCGCGATTGCGGAACTCCTGGTCGATGCCATTCTGACCAAGCTCAGCGATGCTGGGTATCTCCATCGGTTGGATCGCGATGACCAGGCCGTGACGCTGGCCCGTCCGCCGGAGGAGATCAGTGCGGACAAGCTTCTTGAGCTGGGCTACAAACTCGCGGATGAGGCCCGGTCAGGCCGACCCGGCAGGTTCATCGACCGCCTGCGCGAAGCGCAGCTTGAGCTGGCGGCGGGCTCAACGATGGCCCAGTTGGCGACGGAGAACTGATGACGGGTCCATGGCACTGGTCGGGAAGATCAAGTGTTTCCTCAGGATTGACCGATAACCTGAGGGAGCGGGTAAGTCGCCTCGTCTGGCGATGCCCGTGTTTCGCAGGAGACGTGCCATGGCTGCAAGTCCCGCATCAGGATCGTTTGAGAATCAACGCAACGAGCGGCGAGTTCTCAGCGTCGCACCTCGCGATGTCGGTGACAATCCGGACGGTGAGGTGGTTTGCCCATCCGCGGTGCGCGATGAACTGACCCTTGCGGATTTGAGAGAGTCAATTGAGCAACTCCTCAAATGGGCTGAGAACGCCCGTGATGAGTGTGGCGTGGTGACAGCTCGCCTGGAAGAGCGAGTCCAACTGGGGGCTCGCATGTTGCGCGCATTTGAAATCCAACTCGGTCGCGCAGAAGAAACACTCGGGCGATTGGTTTCCCAGCTCGAGGTCGAAGGAGCGGCGGCGCTCACGGATCGAATCACCCATCTGGAAGAGCGATTGGCAGACTTGGAGCGTACACGGACTGACGGGTCTGAGAGTGCTGCAACCGTGTCCCATGCTGCGCCGCTGGTTGAGCAGGTGATGAACGTCGTCCGCGAGGGATTGCGCGAAGAATTTGCGGCGCTTGCTGGTCAGCATTCTGGATCGATTGTGCCCTCGTCGGCCCCACTCCATCGGCCGCGACTGAGTCTCCATCCAGCGGAGTCAGAATACGAAGAACCGTTTGATGAAGAAGCGGCCTCGGTTGACACGGTCGATGAAGTGGGTCAAAGCAGATCAAAGCGAGCCACCGGTTGGGGGTAATCAGTGATCACGCTCTGCTTCATCGGGTCGCTGTACAACACGGACGTCACTCGCGCGACGCGATTCATCGCGAAGCCAGCGGTGTTCAGTGGTGTTGACCGCTCCGAAGCTCGCTTCGAAGAGTTGGCGCAGTCGTTTCGGTGATGGCTCGCCCGATGGTTCGCGGCGAATGCGATCAAGGTAATCACGCATCGCCGCGGGTCGCGTCCGAAGCAGCCAGCGCGTGAGGGCGTAGGACTGGTGGTAGATGTCCTTGGCGTTCGGCCGATGGGCAAGCGATGCGGGGGTGAGGAGGATGAGCGTCTCGAGGGGAAGCAGGCGGTCCTCTTCGAGCAGTTCGCGAAAGGCATCCTGCCGCGGGTGGTATGCCTGGTCCGGACCAAATGCCTTTGACGTGTTATCAGTTTCAAAGGTGGTCGCGAGTCCTTCCGCAATCCACACGGGATACTCGATCTGACGACTCTGAATGCCGGTGTGATAGAGCAACTGGTGAATTGCCTCATGAACCGTAGTTGCGGCCTCCACCTGCCGGACGAATCGTTCGAGCTTTGCCCGTTCTCGGTGATAGTGCGCTTCGTATTGCGCAAGGTTCTGCCGAAGGTGTTCCTGGCGAGCGGCGTCTGATTCGCGCTCCAGTTCGCGCAGATCTTCTGCCATCTCGCTCAGGGTTTTCTCTGCATCAACGACGCTGGGATTGGTGCGCGCATCGTAGAAGACAGCACGATCACGCGAAGGTGCGTAGTAGCCGGCGACACTCGGATCGACCACGGCATCCTGCTTACGGGCGAACTCGCGATACTCGGTTCGTTCGGCGAAGAGGACAGAAACCAGTTTGTGGCGCAGCGGTTCGGGGGTCAGCCGCACGCGCCGACAGAACCGGTGGAACTCATCGTGGGCTCGCTCCAGTTGTTCCTGCATTCGCTGGATCTGACCTGCATCAGCATCGCTGAAGATGATGAAATGCGGACTTTCGAACTCACGGAATCGCGCCGGCAGCAACTCGCGAGTGGCGGTCCGACTGGCGGAGTTCCGTTCCAGTGAGGTGGATCGTCCGACAATCTCGATTCGTGCGGGTGCGTTTGCAGTCGGATCCTGGCGATCTTCACTCAAATGTGAGGTGGGAATGTCCGATACCGATCCCAGGACCTCATTCTCGCCCGTGAGAATACCGCGTCCGAGTGCGACCCCCAGAAGGAGGGCAGCACTGACGGGCCGGAGGAAAGCGAAGGACGACTTCGAATGCATTGGCACTTTGGAGCGATCGGCCTTCTTGCGATGTCAGTGGAGTCGATTGCGCTGATCCCACCGGAGAGGATGCCGATCGATGGGCCTGGCAAAGACGTTCCATCTGCGCCGATCGGGGGGAATTCATCCGCAGCTGAACCCCTCGACACCCCGCCGCGGTACGTCTCCGTCTGGATCAGAACGACCGCCGACCCGACATTGCCGGTCTTTGAC
The DNA here is from genome assembly GCA_965651255.1 of uncultured Phycisphaerales bacterium. Lineage (GTDB taxonomy): Bacteria > Planctomycetota > Phycisphaerae > Phycisphaerales > SM1A02 > CBFGRU01. The sequence continues at coordinate 20,154 of CBFGRU010000002.1, read as the reverse complement.
GGCCACGTCGTTGAGCGTGACGGTTGGCTTGCTGTCGTTGCCGGGATGACCGGAGAGTTCGAATCCACACCTGCAATTCAACTGCGTCATCCCGAGCGTGGCTGGCTGCCGATTGGCTCGCAGCTTCTCGAACCCCGCGCACGTTTTACGATGACGCCGCTGGATGACAATCGTTTTCTGATTGTCGGAGGCGTCCATGGTTCGGTTGAGTCAGGCCTGGAGCCGCTCAAGTCCTGTGAAGTTATCAACCCGTTCATTGCGGGCTCGTCCGCGGTCGAACCGATTGATGAACCGCTCGTTGACCACACCGCCCATGCAATGGAGGGCGGCCGCGCGGTGATCATCGGAGGATCATCGCTGCGCGTCTTTGCGGGGAAGGCAAATCGTTGGACGCATCGTGTGCCCTTGCACCAACCGCGCGCGGGCCATGCGTCAATTCTGATCGATGATGACACCGTTCTCATCATCGGTGGCGATGAAGGTGGAACGATCGAAGTGGTTACCCACATCACCGATGATTCGACACCACAGGCGAGGATTATCGGCGCTCAACTGCCGTTGCCGCTGGTGCGATGCGGCGCAGCGCTGCTGCCGGATGGTCGAATCTGGATTGTTGGTGGTGTCGATCGCCAATCCGGTGCCAGCACGGATGAAACCTGGTTTCTCGATCTAAACGATGAGACGTTGGTGCCGGGCCCGAGGTTGTTGCTCGAGCGCGGGATTGCCTCTCCGCATTTGGTGAATGATCATGGCCGAGTCCTGGTGCTCGGCGGCGAATGGGTCGCTCCCGGAGAGCGAGGGGAAGTCGAAGGCGCGCGACTCTTCGTGCCTGTTGAAGAGAAGCTGTGGTCTTTGGCGTCACTCCCGGAACGGGTGTCACGCCGCATGTGGTACACCGGTGAATCAGGGTATCCCGCAGCGTTCGGCGGCTATCGGTTCATCGATGAGATTGAATCGGCGCGCGTTGGCAGGCCGGTAGGTCCGGAAATTGTCACCACCGGGATCGTGCTCCGTGTGGGCGGATCACTGAGACTTGTCGATTGATGCACGTTCCTGCGAAGTGGCCCGCGAAAACAGACGATAGAGCAAGTGATGAATGAGGCGCATCACAAGGGTGGCGACACGTATTCCTTCAATCCGCAGTTCGTGCGGGTGACGGTGAAGGGCGGCATTCTGACGGCTCGACTGGTCGGTCCTTCCGTCGGTCAGCGGGAAGCGCCGATCATTACCGAGGAAGTCGGCGCCGTCATGCAGCGTTACGGCCGGGCGATCCGGTGCGTGGTGGTTGATCTTTCGGATGTGACGATGCTCTCCAGCATGGGGCTGGGGATGTGCATCGACATCCGCAATCGCGCCGTCAAGCTGAAGGCACCGGCAGTTCTGTTCGGCCTTCAGCCGGATATCGCTCAGCTCTTCAAAATGATGCGCATCGAGCGCCTCTACAAGATTGCGAAGAATCGAGACGATTTGGCCCGTCTGGTCGCCTGAGCGGTATCATCATTCATGATGAGCCACCCCCGGTCAGCCCGAATGCGGCGACTCGTTCTATTCAGCGCGATGGGCCTGCTTGGATTGACGGTTGCTGGTTGTTATGAGCACACCGTGCGTGAGGACGGGTGGGGGCGCTCGAACCAACCGATCTACGAGCCCAATGTGCCCGAGCCGGAAGATAATCAGCCACGCTGGAAGACGTCGAACTCTACGGGCAGTCGTCTCTCTCGATGACGGCTGGGAAGTGGCGGATTCAGAGCCCACTGGCTAGCATCCTGAAGACCGGTCGCACCTGTATGAGTGTGCGAACCGAAAGTGTTTCGTTCATGAGGTGACGGCATGGGAATCGAGAGCGTTCTGACAGGCGAAGGGGTCATGACGACCCAACTCAACCGCGCGATCAACTGGGCGCGGCGAAGTTCGCTCTGGCCGATGCCGTTTGCGACCGCGTGTTGCGGGATCGAGCTGATGGCGACGGCATCCAGCCGATTCGACCTGGCACGGTTTGGCGCTGAGGTCATGCGTTTCAGCCCCCGGCAGAGCGATCTGATGATCGTCGCGGGTCGCGTGGCCGTGAAAATGCTGCCCGTCCTCCAGCGCATCTACATGCAGATGGCGGAGCCGAAGTGGGTGATTTCGATGGGGGCCTGTGCCTCAACGGGCGGGGTGTTCGACACCTACGCCGTCGTCCAGGGGGTCGATCAGTTTCTGCCCGTTGATGTGTACGTGCCGGGCTGCCCGCCTCGGCCGGAACAGCTCATCGAAGGGATCATGGCGATTCAGCGCATCATCGACCAGGACAACATTCCGCGCGGCCCCGGCGGCAAGCGCCTTCCGCTGCAGATCGCGCTCGAGCCGAACTACCAGCCCGGCACCCAGCCGCTGGATGTAACGGTCGGCGCAACGTAAGCGGCCTCCATTGAATTGAACGAGTTAGCGCGCTTCGCGGTCGACGAACATGATCGGACTGCGCGCGATCTCTTTTCCGTCGCGCAGGAGTACCGCCCGGACGTCCACGCCCTTCTCGAGTTCGACGTTTCGTGACGTGTTCCAGTAGCCGGTCATGAACGCGCCATCGATCTCGAAGGTGTCGATCTCGCGCGTCGGATCGCTCGCGTCGAACAGGCGGACGCGGCAGTCGGGCACGTCGCCCTTCGAATTGCAGTGGTTGTCGGCCATGACACTGATGACCGTCTCGCTGATGCGCTGCACGCGCAGGTGCGCGGTGCGGCCGTCGATCGGCAGCGTCCAACTGAACAGGCGGTACTGTTGCTCGTCGATCGGGATCGAGTACGAGCCGTCCTCGGCGCGCACGTAATAGTTAAGTTCTTCGTCCCACCGGGTTTCGGTGGCGCGCAGCGTTTCCTCCGCGCTCTGCCAGAGCGACATGATGAGCTGGAAACTGACGGTGTCATCGTCGAATTCGCGCACGTGAACGGTTTCGATGAGTCGCAGAAGTTGCAGCGCAACGACTCGATCGTAATTGTCCGATTGCCGGGAACTCTTCTGGTTCAGTTTCACGCGGAGGTCGGAGTCAAGCCACGCCCGCCAGACGACAAGCGGATCGTCGACCGGCCGCATCGGTTCGGCGCGCATCGTGCCGTGCTCGAGATACCAGTCGAGGTAGAAGTGGTCCGAGGGGAAATTTCCGGAGCCGGAGAATCCGATCATCGGATAGAGCGGTACGCCCGCGAGTTCGATCGCCGGATACGTGGGGAAGTCGCTGTTCAGGAACTCCTTGTACCCGGTGTACAGCGTGGGATGCGTTTCACCGGCCGGGGGCTCGAACAGGAAACGGCAGATGAGTTCCGCGCCGCCGCCGTGGCTTTGGCGGATGAGGTGGATCGCGTCCTCCTTTCCGAGCGGCCGCAGCGCATTCACGATCCGGAGAACGGACAGCGGGTTGTACTGATCGGCGGAGAAGTGGCCGCTGGGAATGGACTTGACCAGCGCCATCAGGTCTCGGCGTTCCTCGTCCGTGAGGTGCGGGTCCTGTGGGGCGGGGTTCATCGGCGCATTCCGCGCCGGCGCCATCGCCAAGCAGGAGCAAAGTGCGAGTAGCCCCGCGCATGTGATCCGCTTCAGCAACATGGTGCACTTCCTGATCGTAGTACCACCGATACTACGACGAAGTGGGACGATCATGAAAGGAAAAGCCCCGCGATTGCGTTCGCGGGGCCTTCGCGTGGATGTCCGGTTGGCAGCGGTCGCTCACCGCAGCTCGACATGCCAGTATGCATCGTCGAGAAACGCCTTCCATGAATGATACTTCTCATCACCGAGGCGGATCGTGATCGTGGGGTTGCGCTTGGGCTTGGTCGGCTTGCGCACCAGTTTCATCGTTGCCTGACCGGGGGTACGACCACCCTTGCGCATGTTGCACTTCACACAGGCGCAGACGATGTTCTCCCACGAATCTCCGCCGCCCTGCACGCGCGGAGTGACATGGTCGAGTGACAACTCACTCGTGGGAAACGTCTTGCCGCAGTACTGGCACTGGTTGCGATCACGCGCGAAAATGTTGCGCCGCGTGAGTTTGACATCCTGCTTCGGGAGACGGTCATAGCCGAGCAATCGAATGATCTTCGGAACAGCAATCTCGAACTTCGGCGTTCTCACCCAGGTGTGACGCCCCGGCTCGAACTGCTTCTGCAGCTTGGAAACATCCGCCCAGGTGGCGAAGTCGTAGTTCGTGTACTTGCCGTTATCGACATCAATCACTTCCGCCCGGTCGGCAAACAGCAGTCGAAAAGCACGCCGCGCACCGATGATGCGCACCGCCGCGTAGAAGCGGTTCAGGACGAGCACCTTGTCATCGAGCGAGATCGCAACGGTCATGTCGAAGTTATCCTTCCCACAACACCGCCATCGTTCCGGAGGAATGTTAGCGATTTGTGGATAGATCGACAGGAATCGCCACAAACTTTGTGGATACCTGGAGCTACGTACCCGGTCGGCAGAAGTTCGCATGCGCCTGTGCAACGAACGGCCCCGCATGGCAGCCCACAAGGTGATCGTTCACCATGCCGACCGACTGCATGAACGCATACATCGTGGTCGGGCCGACGAACGACCAACCGGCTTTCCGAAGGTCCTTGGACAACGCGGTGGATTCGGGTGAAACGGCCCGAATCTCACGGGGCGATCGCAAAGGTCCACCGGGATTCTCCGGAGCGAACGACCACAACCACGCAGCCAATGAACGATGTTCTTCCCGGGCAGCGAGGGCGCGTTTGGCGTTGTTGATCGTGGATTCGATCTTCCCGCGATGACGAATGATGCCTGCATCCTTCAGCAGTCGTTCGACATCGCGCAGGTTCATTCGGGCAACTCGCTCAGGATCAAATCCGTGGAACACCTCGCGGAAGCGCGGCCGCTTGCGCAGGATCGTCAGCCAACTCAACCCCGCCTGAAACCCTTCGAGGCAGATTTTCTCGTACAGACGCTCATCATCAGAGACGGGCCGGCCCCACTCTTCATCGTGGTAACGCATGTACTCGGCATCGGCCGCACACCACCAGCAACGACCGTCGATCAATCCATCGGTTGGGGCGGGCATGATCTTATCGACCGAGGTGTTCCGGGTTCAGGGGCTCAAGGTCCTTCACCACAAACTGGCCGTCCTTCCGTACCAACTCATCATCGAACCACATCTCGCCACCGCCGTACTCGGGTCGTTGAATGAGAACGAGGTCCCAATGAATCTCAGAGCGGTTTCCGTTGTCTGCGGTCTCATAGGCGCGGCCGGGAGTGAAATGAATTGATCCAGCGATCTTCTCATCGAACAGGATGTCCTTCATTGGTTCGCGAATATGGGGGTGGAAGCCGATAGCGAACTCCCCGACGTACCTTGCGCCTTCATCGGTCGCAAAGATCGATTCCAGGGCGGCCTGATTCCGGTCGGCGGAGGCCTTCTGGATCTGGCCGTTCTTGAATTCAAGTCGAATGTTCTCGAATGAGACCCCGTTGTAGATCGTGGGGGTATTGAAGTGAATCACTCCGTTCACACTGTCGCGCACCGGCGCGGTAAAGCATTCACCATCTGGAATGTTGTGGCTGCCGGTACAGGGAATGATCGGAATATTCTTGATGGAGAACTTCAGATCGGTGTCACCCGGGCCTTTCAGATGCACACGGTCAGTGGCAGCCATTCGGTGTGCGAGTTTCTCAACGGCAGCATCCATCTTTGCATAATCCAGCGTGCACACCTGGAAGTAGAAATCTTCGAACGCCTCGGTATTCATTTGCGCAAGCTGAGCCATGCTCGGAGTCGGCCAGCGCAACACGCACCATTTTGTTTGGTTCACGCGCTGTTCGAAGTGCACGGGTTTCATGTAGAGACGCCCGTGCTTCTTCATGGCATCATCGCGAATGCCTGCCATCTCACTGACGTTGTTCGACCCGCGTATGCCGATGTACGCCTGCATTTTCTTCATGCGTTGCAGGTCGTACTCACCCCATGCACTGAGCATGGCGTCATCGCCTGCCTCCACCAGCGCGCGCGTGATGAGATTGTGTCGCAGCGCAACATGTGGATGTCCCCCTGCCTTGCGCGCTGCACGAATCAGGGCAATCGCAATCTCATCCGGGGCATCAAATGTTTCGATGAGCAGATGTTCACCCTTGCCCAGGCGCACGGAATGTGTGATCAGGATCTCGGCCAGTCGGGTGATACGGGGGTCAAGCATGCCGTACGGTCTCCAATAGGGTCATCGCGGTCTGTCGGGCGGGTTCTCGGTGCCGCGGATTGTACAGCCAGCGGCCAGAAGGCGGCCAAAAGGCCGGAATGGAAGATTCGACTGGATCACGAGAGATTTTTGTACTACCTTGGTAATACTACCCAGGTAGTTTACGTTGGTTGGATGGAGACATGACTGGAGTTCCGCCTATGCCTGAAACCCATCGACTCGGCGACCTGCAGTTGGCAATCATGCACATCCTCTGGCCGCGGGGCGAGGCAACTGTCGCCGAAGTTCACGCCGCCATCGAATCCCAGCGTGGCCTTGCATTGACGACCATCGCCACCATGCTCCGGAAAATGGAAGACAAGGGGGCCGTTGCTCATCGTGTCGAAGGGCGGCAGTTCATTTATCGACCTCTGGTTCGCGAACACGAAGTGAAGCGCACGATGGTCGGAGAGTTGAAGGAAAGACTCTTCTGCGGTGATTCGGCTGCAATGGTCAGCCATCTGCTTCGCGAAGAAGAGATCTCCGGCGATGAACTCAGCGAGTTGAAGAGATTGATTGCAACTCTCGAACGCGAGCGGAAGGGGGAAGATCGTGTTTGAGTTTGAATTCACTCGTTTGATTGCACCCGATGCATTGAGGACTCTCGGTGTGTGGGGGCTCACCCTGCTGGCACACTCGACGGTGCTGGTGAGCGTTGTGTGGCTGGTAGACCGCTTCTCACGCTCAATGCGCAACGACCTGCGCGAGTGGCTCTGGCGAAGCGCGCTGATTGGCGGGTTTGTTTCTGCGACCCTTGTCAGTCTGTTGCCCACGATCTCAATGGCGCCGACGGTTGCAATGACGACCATGATGCCGGGAACCGGTCCGACGAGCACCATTCTTGCAGATGGTGCTGAATCTGTTTCTGTCCCGCCGCCTGCCGATGCATTGCCAGCGACCTCGCAAGCAGCGCTCTCTTCGGCACGCACGGTGTCCATCGGGCTGCTCGCAGCAGGAGTCATTGCGGGAGGCATCGTTGTCTTGCTTGCCTGGTGTAACACGCGCCGCGTCGGCGGAGACCGCATCGACGTGACGCACGGAGATGCACGCGAACTGTTTGACGAACTGCTCATCCGCTCCGGACGCCGCAAGGACTCCGTGCGCTTCACGATCAGCGACTCGATTCGAATGTCCGGTGCGTTCGGTCTGTTGCGTCCGGAAGTCTGTGTGCCGCGCCGTTCGTTGACTGAACTCTCGCGCGACGAACTGCGGGCGATGCTTGCACATGAGCTTGCGCACATTGCAAGATGGGATCCGTTCTGGACCTTCTTCTCGCTCACGACTGAGCGACTTTGCTTTGTGCAACCACTTTTTCATCTTGCGCGACGGCGCCTTCGTGAGCTGGCAGAGTTTCAGGCCGATGCGCTGGCCATTCGCTGGACCGGCGATGGACTTGCGCTTGCCTCATGCCTGGTGCGCGTCGGCGAGTGGGTCCGCCATGGCAAGCCGCTACCGACACTCGTCGGGGCGATGGCGCAGCCCAGTTCACCGCTCGCAGTGCGCGTGCGGAACGCCGTGGACAGCGAGCAGACAAAGGCGATCGAACCGATTCCCCGTACTGTACGCAGGGCCGTATTGGCGGCATCCGTCGCTGTTTCGATCGTGGTCATTGCAATGGTCACTCCGCGTGTACAGGGTGTGACTGATGCCTTCGCAGTCCAACCCGTGTCAAGTCCACTCTCGCTCCTTGACCGGCGTACTGAATCCGTCGAAATCGAGTGGATTCGTCTGAACGAGTCAGTTGAAGTCGTTCGCGCACTTGCCGCCATGAGCGAACTCAGCGATGAACAGGCCGCACGACTGACCAACATCGAACGACGTCTCCGCGCGCTGAATGCTGAGCGCGCCACGATATTCCAGAGATACTCGGCGATCGATGCCGAAGTCGGCAAGCGAGCACCGACGTCGGCTGAGGATGCGCCAAAGCCACAATGAACCAAGTCTGCGCATCGCGCAGATCAGCCAAGACAAGGAGATTCACGTGATGAAGTACGGAATGATGACAATGTTGGCCGCTGCCGGCAGCATGGGACTGTTCGGCCTGGCAACGATTCCGACAGATGAAACGCCGGCCATAGCGCCAGCGCCCACCTCGGCGGAGATTGCACCACCCGGTCGATCGAATCCACCGGCGCCACCAGTGCGCGAGCGCGTGAACGATGGCGGTCCGGACTCGGTTGATGCGCCGCCGGCGCGACGTCGTCTTGCGCCGCCGCCCGGAGGACCGGATGGTCCTGCCGGTCCTGGCGCTGGACGACCAGCAGGTGCAATGACTGGTCCGCTTCCCCCTGGCGATGGACGAGCAGGAGCCGCGCCACGCGGTGTTGTCGGAGGCCCGCTTCCGAATCTCGAAGACCGAATGCAAGCCATTCAGAGCCGCATCCTGCATCTGAACGAAGCGGCGAGAACGCTCGAGCAGGGCGGACTTCACGATCAGGCGCGGGGACTCTTGCAGCAAGCGGCCACGCTTGAAACGCATCTCCGATCACTTCAGGAAGAGCAGCATCGAGTCAGGCGAGGTGATGGCGCAGGGAGTGATGGTGCACGAGTTCACGATGACGATCTGCGTGAATTGCGCCAGCAGGTTCGTCGTCTGCATGCTGAGCTTGTCGAGTTGCGCGCGATCGTTGAAACGCTGCGCTCGGAACTCGAAGGTCGTCAATCGCGCCAACCCGCGCCGCCGCGGCGTGATGGTTTTGGTGAAGGCGGCGGTGGCGTAGGCAGTGGAGCAGGACCGCGTCCCCCACGTGGTGATGGCTTCCGCGAAGGTGGTGGCAGTGGAGCCGGTGAAATGTCCGGCCCGCGTCCTCCACGCGGGAGCGGTGGAGGAGCTGGCGGCACCGGCGGTGGGACCCGCTGATCCGTACGCACGCCGACCACAGGTTCCATCAGGGCGGAGCGGAGCGATGCAAGTCGTTCCGCTCCGTTTCTTTCTGGCTTCCTAGAGCGGATGCTCAAGCAACTGCGCGAGCTGCTCGGGCGAGACTTCATCGAATGACTTGATGCGCAGATCAGAATCGAGCAGTTCCTGCTCAGTGCGCCCTGTACTGACAAACCCGACGCGGTGCATTCCTGCGCGCCGGGCTGCTTCAAGCCCGGCCGGTGCATCTTCGATGACCACGCAGCGTTGAGCAGGCACGTTCATACGCTGTGCAGCGAGTTGGAACACCTGTGGATCGGGCTTGCCGCGCGTCACATCGCGGCCGGTGATGACCGCGTCAAAGCAATCTCGAACCTCGAGTCTTGCGAGACAGAGTTCCACGTTCTCCGGCGGACCGGATGACCCGGCCGCAATTGCCCAATCATCATGATCAAGTGCTTTGATCAGTTCCGCAGCGTACGGCATCGCGGGAAAGCTCTCTTCGACGATTGCCCGGTACAGGGCTTCCTTGCGATCATCGAGGTTGCGCAGCGTCTCGTCATTGAGCGCTGGATCGAACAACTCGCAAAGAATATCGCGGCTTGTTCGGCCGAACGTGCGAGCAAAGTCATCCTCGGTCAACGAAACGCCCGCCTCACGCGCGAGCATCTGCCAGCTTTTCAGGTGCGCCTCGTACGAATCGACGAGCACACCATCGACATCGAAGATGATGGCCTTCATCGCGGCTCCTCTTGTGACGCAGCGGCTTGGTACTGCTGCAGGAGATTCATGAATGTGTGGCCGCGCGCTTCATAATGTTCGAATTGATCGAACGATGCGCAGCCGGGTGAGAGCAGCAGAACATCGCCTGGGCGAGCACGATCAAGGGCGGTTGCGACAGCGCGATCGAGTCTCTCGCACGCGAAGACGTGTGCACCGCGCGGCGCGCTGCCCGCGATCGCTCCGCCCGTCAGTCCGATCGTGTACAGCCCGGCCAGGTGTTCGGCGCATCGACCGATCGAAGAGAGGTCAGCCCCTTTATCACTGCCGCCAGCAATCAGGTGAATCCTCGTCGGGTCTTCGAACGCCTTGACCGCAAGGAGTGTTGCTTCAGGGGTCGTGCACTTTGAATCGTTGAACCAGCGCACCCCATTAACGTCGCCGAGATACTGCAATCGGTGGGGCAGCCCGGGAAAGTCGCGGAGTGAATCAACGACATCGGTGAGTCCGCAACCAAGGACTTCTGCGACCATGGTCAAGGCGATAAACGCATTTTGCTGATTGTGCAAGCCCGGGAGCGACAGTGGAATCATGCGGTCGGGTGTCAACGTGCTGCCATCGATGAAGACATCATTTGCCTGTTGATACCGCGTGATCGTGTACTTGCTCTCCTGATAATGGCTGAACGAGCCGTGCCAGTCGAGATGATTCGGACTGAGATTGGTGAGGATGGCAAACTTTGGTGAGAACCCTGGATGATGGTCAGCGCCGACACCCTGATCAAGCCAGTAGAGCATGAAGCTTGAGAGTTCAAGGCAGATGAAATCTCCGGGTTGAATTGCATCTTCGTGTTGGTTGTGAAGTCGATCGAGCAGGGATCCACCGATGTTCCCGCCGAGGTGTGAGCGTTGGCCAAGCGTGTGAAGCGCATGATGAATCATGGCGGTCGTCGTGGATTTACCCGCGCTTCCGGTGACACCGATGATCTGTTTGCGTGGCAAGCGTTCGACCAGCAGTCGCATTTCCGTAGATATCGGAACGCTGGCGGCTGACGCCGAGCGGAGGAAGCGATTCTCCCATGGTCTGGGTACAGCTGGGTTGGCAATGACCAGATCCGTATCAGTGAAGTCGCTGACACGGTGTTCACTGAGCCGAAGGGTGATGACACCCGAATCAATCAGGGGCTGCAGTTCCTTCATCGCTGGACGCAAGCACGCTTCCGACCGAAGATCGGTGATGAGGACATCCGCCCCTTCACTCGCGCAGTATCGCGCGACGCCTGAGCCGCCACCGAAGCGGCCGAGACCCATGACCGTTACGCGATGTCCTTCCAACGAACGCATGTGATGAAGAGTCTATCCTGTGCGGTTAGAACGATGATGAAGAAGTCTCCGCCCGACCAACACGAATTCACTCGAGCCCCCGGCGAACGGCGCGGCCGGCTGCCCATGCCCGCGCGAATCGGCATGGCATCGTTCGTCTTCAGCGTCCTGATGTGCATTCCGCTATCGGGCCTGGTGGCAATAGTAATGGGGTTCTGGGCGCTCCCGCGATTGCGCGGTCAGGTTCAACTGGTCGGCTTTGCTCGCGCCGCCCGATGGGGGATTCTTCTGGGGACGGTCAACACGATTCTCCAATGTGCAGGCCTCTCGCAGTTCCAGCAGTGGTACAGCGGCGAGATTCAGACTGCGATGGAGACGCGCACACGCGAGGCGTTTGCCGCGATCGAACGGGGCGATGCCGCGGCCTTGCGCTCATATTGGAGTTATCCGGAGAGTTCGCAGCCCTCCGATGAAGAGGTGCGCACGTTCAACGAGATGCTGCATGCCCGTTACGGCGCGTTTCAACATCTTTCCATCAGCTACAGCGAATTCCTGGATCAAGGTTCTGGCGGTCTCTTCGGACCGCCGAATGCCGTTGCGTCGATTCTCCTGACGTTTGAACGTGGTGAAGTGTTCGGCGAAGCGCGGTACCAACTGGTCATTTCTCAGAGCACACTGACACCAGTTCCTCATCTCTCCCTGTTGCGTTTGGATGACCCGGATCATCCTCCGCTGATGCTTGGCGCCGCTGAAGAGGACGGCACCGCTCGGGGTGATGAGAACGTACCATCCGATGAACCTCCGACTGAGCCAGATGGGGGAAGTCAGGGTCCATGACACGCGAACGTTCCGAGCCGACGGTCCACGAACGTGATCCCGGGTCAACGGCGCACTCATCGAGTCGCATGCCGTTGCTGGCGGTGATGTGTAGTCTGATCTTCTTCTGTCCCCTGACCACCGTCATCGGAGTGGTTCTTGGTCTTTGGGCCCTGGCGAAGGCGGATCGGACACCGGGAAACAAGGGCAGAAAACTGGCGATCGTGGCAGTCGCGCTCGGCGGAATGTTCACTGTTCTGCAGGTGACCACGACCTATCAGGTGCTCGCGAACCTGCGCATGGTGGGCACCATGCCAGCCAGCGCAATTCGAGATGCTCAGCAGGGCGATTCGGCGAGGTTTCGCGCCATGTTCGGACCTTCCGGCAAGCAGGCCAGTGACGATTCCATCAATGAGTTTGTCTTGGCGATCCAGTCGCGGTTCGGTTCAATCGAGGGATCACGGCTGCCACTGCGTACGCTCTGGGCTGAACGACCGGAGGGGGATGCGGTCGTGTACACGTGGGAGCTGCACTTCACGGATCAGGTTGTGCATGCGCGAGCACGCCTTCGCCGATCTGATCAGGTCGGACCAATGATCATCCTGCAGGAATTGCGCATTCCGCTGCCGGAAGGGGATGATCTGGTGTTTCCACCTGAAGAGACCGCTGGTCATGGTTACTAAACCCATTGTTGAAATCATCAACCTCGTGAAGCGCTTTGGGGAGCAGACGGTCTTGAACGGCGTGAACCTCGCGGTCATGCCGGGTGAAACGCTGGTCATCATGGGTGGTTCCGGCTCAGGCAAGAGTACGCTCCTGCGGCACATGATCGGTTCGCTGCAACCCAACACCGGCGAGGTGCGGCTCTTTGGCCGTGACATCTGTGGATTGACCGAGTCGGAGTTGAACAATGTGCGAAAGCGATTCGGCATACTGTTTCAGTCCGGCGCGCTGTTTCAGTCCATGACGCTCGCGGAGAATGTCGCGCTGCCATTAATCGAGCACACCACACTTGCTCGACAGATCATCGAGATTCAGGTCAAGATCAAGCTCGAACTGGTCGGCCTGCGTGAGCATGCAGAAAAGTTGCCCGCCCAGATTTCCGGTGGCATGAAAAAGCGGGCCGGGCTTGCACGGGCACTGGCGCTGGATCCGCAAATCCTGTTCTACGACGAACCATCGGCCGGGCTCGATCCCGTCACGAGTGCGGAGATCGATCAGCTCATCGTGGGATTGAGCCGAAAGCTCGGCGTCACGAGTATCGTCGTCACCCATGAGATGGACAGCGCCTTTACCGTGGCGGATCGCATGGCCATGCTCGACAAAGGTCGCATGATCATGGTCGATCGCCGCGAGGCGTTTGAATCGCTCCGTGACTGGCCGTTGGCAAAGATCAATGAACTGGATGAAACCCAGCAGTTGATTCGCCAATTTCTGCGCGGTGATGCGGAAGGACCGATTACACGCCGTCGTGCGCAGACGAATTATGCCGATGATCTCCTGGGGGTGACCGAACCGATGATCTCCGATGCGCCAGCGGTCGAATCCACGAGGATTGCCAAGGATTGATTTACCGATCATGCGGCATTCGCCGCACGATGCAAGTTTCTACGAAGAAGGATGATGCGGTATGTCCAGCGCAAGCGAACGACAGCGAAACAATGTCCGGGCGGGAATCTTCGTCACCGTCGCGGGCGCGCTGGCCATCGCGATTCTGCTCGCGCTAAGCGATATTGCCGCGCTGTTTGAGCAGTCAAACACATATCGCGTGAGCTTCCCCGTGTCGTCCGGAGTCGGCGATCTGACGACCGGATCGTCTGTTCGCATCGGCGGACTCAAGATCGGGCGGGTCAAGCGGGTGGACCTTCAACGCAGTGAGGGGGCATCCCCACTCGATCGGATCGAGGCAGAGTTTGAGATCACCAGCGAGGTCGAGTTGTATGACAATGCACGGTTGATGATCGGGCAGCCGCTTCTGGGGGCAGATGCCTGGATCAGTATCGCGAGTGTCGGCGATCCTGCCGGCGGCGGTGTGCGGCTTGCACCGGGTGCTTTGTTGCAGGGCGCCATTGCGCCCGGAATGCTGACTGATCTGCTCGGCCCGGAGAATGCCTCGCGGGCCGATGAGATCGTGGCTGATCTGAAGGATTTCACCGCCTTCCTGGCGGCGCTCGATGGGGAGTATGACCAACGCATTCGACCGGTGCTGGAACAGGCGGGTTTTACCGCTGATGAGGTTCGCGCTTTGGTTGCTCGGATCAACGGCGAGGATTGGCCGCGCTGGGCCGGAGCCATCGATCGCGTGTTCAGCGATGTTCATGAGCTCAGCGACGGACTTGATGCGGCAGTCGCCGATGGCCGATCGTTCATTGCAAATGTTGACAGCACGATCAACCGAACGAACGACTTGATCGATGCGAATCGCCCCGAGATTGATGCCCTCATCAGGCGATTGAACGAAACCGGCGTTGATCTGCAAGCCATTGTGAAGCGATTTGATGCGGAGACGATTGACCGTGTACATGCATTTCTCGATCAGGGTCAACAGGGCATGGAGTCATTCACACGGGTTGGTGAGCGGATCAATCAGCAGTTGGATGTCATCGGCCCTGATCTCGAGACCGCAATGGCCAATGCTCGGCTTGCGTCGGAACAGTTGAAGCTGACGACCGTGGAAGTTCGCCGAAGCCCGTGGAAACTGCTGTATCAGCCATCGAAAGGCGAGTTTGAACATGAATTGCTGTACGAGGCGGCCCGCTCATTTGCGGTGGCGGCCAGCGATCTGAAAGCCGCAAGTGAATCGGTCGACCGGGTAATGGCCCGGCATGGGGACCGGCTCGCGATGGACCCGGACACCGCAAACCAGTTACGCGAACATCTCCACGCGAGTTTCGAGCGGTATCGCGCAGCACAGCAGCGGCTCATGGATGTTCTCGTGCTCGATCAACCTTGAGGGCGATCGAGGCGGTTCAATCGTCACCGGCAGAGGTTGAGATACGTGTTGAAGAATTCATCCATCTCTTCCGCAAACTGATCACCCACCGTCAGGCCAGTGATTTCCGCGATAATCGATCCGTTTCGATCAAGCGTGACGCATTGTCCACCGCCTGCGCTTGCAATCTCGCGAAAGCCCTTGACCTCTTCACCACCCGCTTCGATCGTGTGCGTAACCCATCCCTGTGCGGCTGCTCGTTGTGCGAGTCGCTCGCAGTTTGTCGCGGTTCCCACGACGGGCGGTGCATCGCCGATCACGCATACCACGCGCGTTGCCTGCTCTGCCCATTGAAGATTCATGTACGCTTGCTGCAGAGCGGCGTAGACCGATTCCGGTTCATCGCCCCCGCCGGAAGCGACCAGCGACCAGAGAAAGCGTCGCGCAAGCTCATGATCAAAGGTCAGCGGCAGGATGCGCGTTTCGTATGTTCGATCGCGTGGATCCCGATAGGCGATGATCGCGATTCGAACTGAGGCCGTCATGTCGCTGACGAACCGCAGCATGTCATCGATGCCGCCTTGTGCCTCAGCCAGGTGCCCCCACATGCTGGTCGTTGTATCCAGGCAGATTGCGAGATCAATATTGCGTGTGCCGAGTTTCTGCACATACCCCTCAAGTTGGATAAACCGCTCCGCATCAATATCCGCCATGCGTGAAGGCGGCACGGGCGACCCGGTTTCCGGAACATGAAAACCCGGGAGGAGCGGCATGGCCTTGCGACCGGGTAACCAGCGCTTCCACCGATAATCTGAACGCCAGTCGGGTTGGCCGGTCAAGGTTGATAATCGCGGTGAGAGCGATCCCGCTTCCTCACGCCTCATCCGCAGAATGACCCGCCTCATCGTGTCGGTCACATCCAGCCGCAGTCGCTCATCCTCCAGGAACGCTCCGAGTTCGGCGCCCAGAACCTTGTCCTCAAGACTCGGCGCATCGAGCATTCGCTTGGCGCCCACGGCAAGTTTGGATTGATCAAATGTGAATCGATGGCGCAGGGCCGTCCGCACGACGCGCGGATTGCTCTCATTTTCGAGCCAGTCGCCCTGTTCAATCCGCTTTCGGCCGAGTGAACGCAGTGCGAACGCTCG
This sequence comes from uncultured Phycisphaerales bacterium, assembly GCA_965651255.1. GTDB lineage: Bacteria > Planctomycetota > Phycisphaerae > Phycisphaerales > SM1A02 > CBFGRU01. The sequence goes on along the minus strand of CBFGRU010000002.1, from coordinate 4,138 downwards.
CACCTGCCATTCGCGGTCACGCGCAAGTCGATCGAGCATCAGCAGACTCTCTGCGCAGTGAAACCGCTCGAGTCGCATCGCGGCCAGCGCACGCTTGGGCCACTCGCGAGCGCTGTAGAGGCGCTCGATAGCATCGCGCTCACCGTTCAACGTTTCGGCAAGGGTCGGGAGGGTCTCTTCAACCGGTGGCGCACTCCCAGAGTCTTGATGCGCGGGGTCACTACCACTGGTCGGGGCTGGGGCAGCCAACGTCCCGAGGGACAAGAGACAGGTCGCGATGGTCAACCATGCACTTTGCATCGTGTTCGACTCGAAACGTCCACACGATTGTACCGGGTTGCATCCGATCGGATCATCGACAAAGCAGCAGGTATTGATCGTAGAACGCATCAAACTGCGGCCACCAGGCATCTTCGACGGTGAGTTTCATGATGCCGCGTACCAGCTCAGACCTGCCCGCGTGATCCAGCGAGACAAAGCGACCAGCACCGAAATGAGCCATCTCACGGAAGATCTGGGCCGTCTCCTGGTTGTATTGAGTTCGAAACCGCTCACGCTCCTGCGCCTGGGCGGGCGGCATTCGTTGCAGCATGCCGTCGGGCCATTCCATCGGGACGTGAACAGTATGAACGGCGAAACCCTGTCCGCGGAACCACTCCAGTAAGCCGCGTAACTTCGACTCATCTTCTTCGTGTGGCGGTGCATCGCCGATGATCAGGATCACACGCTCGGCCTCTCGTGACCAGCGGAACTGTCGGCTTGCGTTCAGGCCGTCAAATACGGCTTCCGGATAGGTGTTGCCGCCGGGCGTCTGCAGTCCGAACAGGAAATTGCGGATGGATGCAACATCAGTCGAGAAGGGATGCGCTTCGAGCAGTTTGCCCGTATTGTCATGATCTCGATAGGCGACAAGTCCCAGCTTCAGCGACGATGACAGGTCTCCGAGAAAGAGAATGAGGCCGTCAATGTCAACCTTGACCGCGTCGATCACCGGCGTCATGGAGTTGGTCGCATCGAGTGTGATGACAAGTTCGAGTTGACGCTGCCGCAACGCGCCAAGGTAATCGCGTAGTCGCAGGAACGCTTCGCCATCAAGCTTCGTGATTTCGACAACCGAACGCGGCTCGTTCGGTGCATCGGGCTGCCCAAGGGTGATCTCAGTTCGCTGGCGCGCGATCCATTGCCGCCACTCGGCGAGAGTCGCAGGGGCCGGTACGATCTCAAGAACGCGCGCAAGCGTTTCTCCGAACACCAGTGCGATCGGGGCATTCATGTTTCGCAGCAGATTCTGCACGCGCTGCGTCCCCTCGGTGCGAATGACTTCGTCATCGCTGTACGCCGCAATCTCGATACCGAGTACGAGTGAATCGTAGTTTCGCTCACGGAAGAGCTTCTCCACGGCGGCACGCACCCGCTCCACCTGGACCGAAGAACCGTATCGCAGCGCGGTGCGAATGACCCGTGGATCTTCTTCTGCCTCGAAGGTCGCGGGATCAAGCTCGATGGAGTGCCGCTTTGCCTGCCGGATTGCGAAGTTTCGCACCTGCCAGGCCGAATCGCGAGCCGCGGCCCGAATCATGTCATTGATCGCATCGCCTTCATATTTTTCCAGCCGCATCAGGGCCATCGCGCGGAAGGCCCAGTCATCACTGGCAAGCATCTCGGCGAGCAGTTTCGCTTCCGCATCGAGGACATCACTCCACGAGACAGGCCCTTCCTGGGCCTGCGTACTTCGGGCCGTCCCCGCGCCCGCGAAGAGGATGATGATGAAGGCCACAATCAAACGACAGCCGACATGTGTGAATGGCATGAACACATTCTCCATGATGCAGCGGGCAGCGGTGGTCCGCCGAAATCTGCGGTTCAATCTCCATGTTTCTCGCGTAAACGGGCGCTCAATCGCAGCAGCAGATGTACCCGCTCGAATTCATCCAGCCATTCCTGCATCGTCGCATTCAGCTCATCCTGCGGTACCGGTGCACCGGGCAGTGGGCAATGCGCTCCGAGCTGTTTGGCTGCGACGGCCCGGTACCGAGTCAGCGTTCGGTCGCCGAAAATTGAGATCGGCTCGAAATCTTCCGCCATGAAAATCACTGTCGGGACGCGCAATCCCTGATTGATCATGATTCTCTGGGCCAAATCTGCGTGCTCATCGCGATCCACCCAGCGCAAGTGAATACGCGCGCTGGCGCTCGCGATTCGCGCCAGCATCGGCCCCTGCACGACGCAGTCGCCGCACCAGATGCCGCTGGAACACAAGACGTTCATCGTGCGCGTGAACGATTCGATCAGCGATCCCTGCGCGGCGGTCAGGGCGAGTCGACGTTCAACTTCACGCCATGGCTGCGCACGGTCAGAATCGGTGGCCAGATAGTCGTCGTACGCCAGGCCGGCTTCGTGCTTCTTTCGGAGGAACTCGGCAGTGAGAAACGGCGGTGCGTCGGTGGTGGTCATGAAGTGACGATAGGCGCGACCGAATTGGCAGCACGCCGCATCAGCCCTTCAACCGATCCTGCAATTTGCGAAGGCGATCAAATGCCTCCATCGGCGTCATCGCATCCAGGCGCAGCGCGCGAATGTCCTCCAGCAGCGGGTGCTCGACGTATTCGGTGAAGAGCGAGAGTTGTCTGCTCTCGGCTTGCGATTTCGCGGGTCCTCCGGTCAGATCCTTCGGTCCCGTCTGAACCGCCAATGATTCGAGCAACTCCTGCGCGCGGGCGACCGTCTCGGTCGGCAGGCCGGCAATCTTCGCGACGTGAATGCCGTACGACCGATCGCTCCGCCCGGGGAGAATGCGATACAGGAAAATGATCTCCTCTTCTCCGGGTTTGCCCCACTCACGCACGGCGACGTGCAGGTTTCGCACCTGCTCGATTCGGTCTGCGAGCGAGGTCAATTCGTGATAGTGCGTCGCAAAGAGCGTTCGGCATCGTACCTGCGCAAGTGATTCGGCAATCGCCCAAGCGAGCGAGAGGCCATCGAGCGTACTCGTGCCGCGGCCGATCTCATCGAGGATCACCAGCGATCGGTCGGTCGCATGGTGAAGAATGTTCGCCGTCTCGGTCATCTCCACCATGAACGTCGATTGACCGGTGTGCAGCTCATCACTGGCGCCAATGCGTGTGAAGATGCGATCAACCAATCCAATCGTCGCGTGATCCGCTGGAACAAACGATCCGGTCTGCGCCAACAGCGTGATCAGCGCTACCTGTCGGATGAATGTGGACTTGCCTGCCATGTTCGGGCCGGTGATCAGCGCCAGTGTCGCGGCATCTTTCTCGTTTGATTCCGTTTCGTCCGCGGCTGGCAACGAAACCGTGGAACCTAGCGTACAGTCGTTCGGAACGAAGCCATCAGCCAGGGTACGGTCGAGTACCGGATGCCGCCCTCCGCGAATGATGAGCACGGGTTCCTCGACGATTTCCGGCTTCGAGTAATTCCACCGGGCGGCATTCTCGCCGAAGGCGAGCAAGACATCAGTCTCGCCGATCAGTTGCGCGTACTCCAGAAGCGATTCGGTGTGGGCGGCCGCCACGCGACAGAGCCGGTCGAACAGCACTCGTTCTCGCTCGATGGCGCGCGATTCCGCCGTGGTGACTTTCTCCTCGAACTCCTTCAACTCCGGCGTGATGTAACGCTCGGCATTCTTCAGCGTCTGCTTGCGGTGAAACGTCTCCGGCACTTTCCGGCCGTGCGTATGCGTCACTTCGATGTAGTACCCGAAGACCTTGTTGTACCCAACTTTCAAGGAAGGGATCGCTGTATCGCTGATGAGTCTTGCCTGGTACTTCGTCAGCCAGGCATTGGCATCCCGCTCAAGCAATCGGGCTTCATCGAGTTCGGCGTCAATACCGTCGTTGAAGAGTCCGCCTTCACGCAGATGGGCGGGCGCATCCTCCCGACACTCCATTCCGATCCGGTCGGCAAGTGGAAGCAACGCGGCCTTCAAATTCTCCAATCGAGTGTGCAACGACGCAAAGGCGGGTCGCGCTTCCAGCAGTTCGAGCAGATTCATCAGTCGCGCGACGCTGCGGCCCAGGGCGACCAGGTCGCGCGGCCCGGCGCGATTCAGCGAGATTCGCTGCGCCATGCGCGCAACATCCTGCACGCCCTGGAGTGCCTGCTCGACCTGCTCGGC
>CBFGRU010000001.1:0-44770 GCA_965651255.1 uncultured Phycisphaerales bacterium | reverse complement strand
GCCCGGAGCGGTGCGACACGTGAAGCCAGAAACGCGGGGAAGATGGCACCGACCACGCCGGTACTGATAGCGCCGAGAAAGCCGAAGTTCACCGCCAACCAGGAAAACGTCAGTCCGGACGAAATGAAATCTCGGAAGTACCAGATCAGAATCCACGCCAATCCAACACCAAGGGGGATGCCAACAATGGCTCCAATCAGACCGATCATCAGCCCAACCCAGATTTGTCCCATGAAAAGCTGTCGCCGCGTTCCACCCAGGCAACGAATGACAGCCATCTGACGTTGTTGTTCGGTCAGTCCGGTTGAGAGTCCTGTCAGCACGATGAACGCGCAACACATGAACGCCAGCGACGAACCGAGCGTCAGCATCACGTTGCCGGCCCGAACCTGGCGATCAAATCCGCTGCGGATCATCGCAGCCGGCTCAAGTGCCAGTTGATCTGGGAGTTGATCCCGGTACTTCTCGACAAAGGCCTCGACGTTATCACGATCGTGCAACACGAGATCGATCTGAGTGATCTCATTTGACCTCTCGGTCGCTTCTTGCAATGTCTCAATGGCAACTCGCGCTTCCGGTCGTTGCATGAGCCCGAGTACGGGGCGATGGTAAATGCCGACTACGGTAAGTTCGATCGGGTCCCCGAATCGTTGAACTTCAAGCAAGGTGCCGACTGAAACATCCAGCACTTCCGCGGTGTTCTGATCGATCAGAATCTCGCCAGAACGTTCGATCGAGCGACCGTTACGGATATCAATCGGCAGGAGCAGTGACTCAGTTCCCGGTTGGATTCCGTACACCCGTGGTGTGATTCGGCGAATCTGTCCGGTCTCGAGATCGCGCGCCCGGTCACTTCGAATGAGGGTAAGAGACCCGTAGAGACTGGCGGCGGCCTGTTGTACTTCCGGCCATCGTTCCACCTCGGTGAGAACATCGGACGGAAAACGTCCATTGAAGAGGTGAACAATCCGAGCATCAGTCGTGCCCAAGGCAGCGAAGAGTCGTTGTTCAACCGCCGCGCGTGTCGACACGATCGTCGTGATGAGAGCAACCACCATGCTGGTCGCGAGTGCGACCGCCACGATCAGCAGTGCTGTTCGCGAGCGCCGGCCGGAGAAGCTGTTGATACCGAGTTGCCAACTCGGTTGGATCCATGCCGTCAACATCCAATGTTCCCTCGATGCGACCGTCGCGCAGGACGTAGATCAATTCACAATGTGCTGCAGCCGCGGGTTCGTGCGTGACCATCACAACAGTCATCGCGCGCTCGATGGCGATGGATCGTAGCAACCGCCAAAGCATCTCACTGCTTGCTGAGTCCAGGTTGCCGGTGGGTTCATCCGCAAGAAGTACTTTCGGCGAAAAGAGAAGCGCTCGCGCAATGGCGACTCGCTGCTGTTCACCGCCGGACAGTGCATCTGGTCGATGGTGCAGCCGTTCACTCAGCCCGAGCTTGGTGAGCAGTTCACTGGCTAGGCGATTACGTTCATCCGCGGGTACTCCATCGAGCATTGCAGGCAAGGCGACGTTCTGCAATGCGCTCAGGGTCGGAATGAGATTGAACTGCTGGAACACGATGCCCACCGCGCGCCGGCGAAAGAGCGTCAATTCCTTCTCATTCGCGAGATGGAGCGCGTGGCCAGCAACATGGATCTCTCCCGCGTCGGGTCGATCGAGTCCTGCCAGGAGGTGAAGGAGCGTACTCTTCCCGCTTCCCGATGCGCCCATCACCCCGAAGAATCCCGGTCGATCAATTCGAAGTGAGATCTGCCGAAGTGCTTCGATTCGACGGCCGCCGAGACGATAGGACTTCGAAACCTCAGTCAAATCAATCGTCGTACCGACGTCACTTGCCACTCAGCCCACCGGGTGCTTTGCGTCGTAAGTGGCTTGATCCATCAGGCCGCTGAGTCCGCTCAGATCGGCGACCTTCAACCGGACAAGCCAGCCCTGGCCGAATGGATCGGAATTGACCAGCGACGGGTCATCTACAACTGCTTGATTCAGCTCGGCAATCTCACCGGCCACAGGACTATAAATGTCACTTGTCGTCTTGACCGATTCAACTTCCCCAACCTGATCGCCTGCAGCGATGTTCGTTCCAACTGGCTTCAACTCGACGAACGTCAAGTCGGTCAGCTCATCCGCGGCGAACTGAGTGATTCCAAGGGTCACGGTGTCGCCTTCGACTTTGAGCCACTCGTGCGAGTCAGTGAACTTGAGGTCCGACGGGCTGGGCATGGTGTCTCCGCGCGTTTGAGCCAAGTGTGGGGATAGGGTTCAATCTTACCGGGGAGTGCGAGATGAACAACGCGGACGACGATAATCCCTTGTGAGACGCCCGGAAGCCCCTTTGGGGCAGCGACTTGGGAAACTGGGTAAAATATGGCGACTTTCGATTGCATCGCCCCAGTATTCGGTTATTCTTTGGGAAAGGCGGGCAGGGTATTCGTCTGCCTAGATTCCCTTGGATCTTTCTCCCCTCCGGAAAACGCCGGCCGATTCGGTCGGCGTTTTCTCTTGCCATTCATTCCGTACACCGCAACTTGCCGGACGTCCCCTGGGCTGTAGACTCGGCATCTTCTCGATCGCACCTCTTTCGCCGTGGAGATTCGATGCTCCTGACTCTCACGTCCAGTTCGGTGATCCCGATGCTTTCAGCCGGGCGAATGACGCTCTTTGATCTTCCGGAATTCACGATCAAGAAACTGAAACTGCGTGGGTTGAACATCCTTGCTCGATCTCTGGCGGGGTGGTCCGCGTTGGATCTGGACCGCTTACGGGATCGGGCAGACAAGGCGGCATGTCCCTGTTTGGTGCTGGTACAGAACGTTCCGCTTTCTCTTGGCGACCGAGTTGCAGAGACACGCGACCTCGCCCTGGAGCGGGTGCAACGCCTTGCCTCGGCTGCAAACCGACTCGGGTGCAACGCCATAGGAATTCGATGTGATGGCCCCGATGATGATGAGACGTTTGAACATACCGCAGGCCAGTTGCGTGATGCCATGCAGTCGATCGAGCAGTTGGAGCTCAACCTCCTGCTTGCTCCGCACGAAGGGTTGACCTGGTCGCCGGATCGTCTGACTGATCTCATCAAGCGAATTGGTGGTTTCCGTATCGGGTCACTCCCCAGCTTTGAACACGCATTCGCATCGGGGGATGTCGTTGGCGTGCTTCGCAAGCTGGCCCCATACGCTGGAGCCCTCCACGCATCCGTTCGTAGCTTTGACAGCAAGGGGAAGCACGAAGCGTACGATCTCGCAGAATGTGTGGAAGCGATTCGCTCCGTCGGGTTTACCAATACCCTTGCCATCGATTACATCGGTTCGGATGACCCTGTACCGGCGATCGAACGTGCGAGAGATGTATTGAACGAAGCAATTGAAACCGTCGTGCAATGAAGTCGCGTGCTCTTGCGGTTGGAGGTTGTGTGGGAAGGAGAATGATTATCACAATCGATGGTCCCGCGGGCACGGGAAAGTCATCTGTCGCCCACCAGCTTGCCCAGCGCCTCGGACTTGAGTTTCTCGACACCGGTGCCATGTATCGGGCGGCGGCGTTGCTCGCCGTTGAACAGGCGATTGATCCTGCTGATGGGTCGAAGGTCGCCCAATCAGTGCAGGCATCTGAGCTGCACTTTGACTGGTCGGAGAATCCGCCGCACCTTCTGTTGGGCGAGCGCGATGTGACCAGCCGACTGCGTGATGATGAAGTGAACGAGATTGTGTCGATCGTGGCGCGGCAACCGCAACTGCGCGAAGTCCTGGTGGAACGCCAGCGTCAGATCGCGAATGAACATCCTCGATTGGTCAGTGAGGGGCGCGATCAGGGTTCGGTCGTTTTTCCGGATGCGCAAGTCCGGTTTTATCTTGATGCGGATGCACAAGTCCGTGCACGCCGCCGAGCAGCGCAGCTCAAGATGCAGGGCCAGGATGTTGATGTGGAATCAATTGAGGAGGAGATCAGGCGACGGGATCGGATCGATTCAACCCGTGCCGATGGGCCGCTGATCAGGCCGGAAGGTGCAATGAACGTCGATACGAGCGATCTGACCTTTTCAGAAGTCGTTGATCAGCTTGAACGGATCGTTCGCGAAACGTGCAGCGATGAGCTGTTGGCGTGTGGATGCAGTGGGGAGCGCACAGCATGAGTGAAGGCGCTCCCGGCGAGCGAGCTCGCGCATCTTTGAAGAGCAGATTAACCCTGGCAATCGGCCGATTCATCACAAGGGTGTGGTTCACGGTCTGCTATCGGTTTCGAGTGGAAGGCAGGGAACATATACCCCTCGAAGGCCCAGTTGTACTGGTATCGAATCATCAGTCGTATCTCGATCCGATCGCGGTCGGATTGGCCATTCGCAAACGGACATTTCGTTCGATAGCGCGAACCGGATTGTTTACTTTCAAACCGTTCGCGTGGCTGATCTACGCTCTCGGTGCCATTCCGATCGATCAGGAAGGCGCGAGCGCGTCAGCGATCAGACTCTCAATTCAGCAAGTGCAGGAGGGGCATGCGATCGTCATTTTTCCGGAAGGAGGCCGAACTCGAACCGGTATGACGAATGACCTGAAGGGCGGTGTCCTGCTCATTCTCAAGCGCACCCGGGCGCCGATCGTTCCGGTTGCCATTGAAGGGGCTTTTGACGTCTGGCCCGCTGGCGAGAGTATGCCGCGCTTGCGGGGCCGAATCATGCTTCGAGCACTTCCAGCGATCTCGTACGATGAATTCATGGCCGAAGGAGGCGATAATGCCCTCCTGCGTCTGCGCGAGGTGCTGGAACGAAACCGGCTTGAACTGCGCGCGGAGATTCAACGGCGGTCGGGAAGACGGTATCCCAAACGCGTTGAAGGTACGAAACCATATTGGGAGGTGGCAGAGGCCTCGCTTCCAACGACGGTAAGTAGCGACTCGGAATGAGCGGTACCGCTCTTAGAAGACGCCCAGCATCTGCAAGCTGGTGTACGTCAGCAGAAGTACGAAGACGAGACGGACGTATGGCAATGGCACAATGTGGGTCAAGGTTGCACCCACCATGCCACCGATAATGGCGGTTGGTGCAAGGCACCCTGCAATGAGAAGACTCTCCCTTACCGAGAGCATATCTCCACTCGCCGTTTGCAATGAAGAAAGCGAGACGTTCTTCGTCACGGCACCCACGATCGACGTGATGCACATGACCGCAGAGCTTGTTGCAATGGCCTGTCGCAAGGGTAACTGACCGAAGCGATTCAGGAGTGGGACAACCAGCGCGCCGCCACCGATACCGAGCAGTCCCGCCACCGACCCCATGAGCGAACCAAGGACACCCGCAATCGGCCAGCCCGTGCGGGCCTGACTCTGAAGTGGTTCGGGTTTTCGCCGGATGAGCCGACGAGTGTTGTTGATGACTTCAAACAGAAGGAACGCACCGAAGAGTCGAATGAGCCAGGTGGCTTCAAGTGTGTTGCTCAGGAAAACGCCGATCAGGATGCACACGACGCCAAACGGCAGCATGCGAAGAGCCAGAGTCCATCGCACCGCACCAGCGCGATGATGTCGCAGCACGCTCGGCGCGGCGACGAAGAAATTCACGATCATCGCTGCGGCCTGCGCGAGGTGATAGTTCTTCTGCAGCAGGAGCGTGAGGACGGGGATCATCAGCACCGACCCGCCGATGCCGAGCAGTCCTCCAAACGTCCCCGCACAGAACCCAAGAATCAGTAAGACAATGAATTCGGTGACCGGCACAAGGGCCGTAGTGTAGAGAAGTGCTGGCCAAAATGTGGCCCATCCAGGAAAAAGCGCTTTCGTGAGGCAGAGGGGCGGAATCGAGCCATGGTGCTGCAGGCCCTGCGATTATCGGCACCTCGTTCGACCGTACAAACGGTAGCGTTCGCCTGATTGGCATGCTCTGAACTTTGCTCCGGTGAATCAATGGCCGCAATAGGCGCGAGGGACAGGGTGGGGTATAGTGCCCTTGCATCGAAAGGACGCCGCGATCTTGAAGGTGGATCAGATCGCGACCGCGGTGGGCGGAACGGCCTTTCGATGGGGAATGTTGGAATCGGTACACATGAAGAACAGAGCATCCGCGAGCATCTCGGCGCGCGATATCGTGCGCCCGTCCCGATTGCTGACTTATGCAGGTTGTGCTGCGTTGGCAGTCGTCGCCATGGCGGCGACGAACAGTCTGCAGGGGACGCCAGGTGCGGGAAACTTTCTCGCGGCAGCGATCACTCCGGGACCGTCGGGAAGCACGATTGCGGCAGCGAGCTTGGCCCAATCAACTCAGGTGATGCCCGCGACTACGACGATCTCTCCAACTGTGAACATCGAAGACAATGCGCCGTTCACGATTGAAGAGCTTCCGGTAGAACGTGAAGAGATTCAGTGGTTCAATGGACGCCCATTACGAGCGGTCAAGACGCTGCGAATGAAAGTAACCGCGTACAGCCCGGATGAACGCTCGTGTGGTATCTGGGCCGATGGAATCACTGCGAGTGGGTACTCGGTGTTTACCAATGGCGGCAAATTGGTGGCTGCCGATACTTCATTGCTTCCCTTCGGTTCGCTTATCAGCATTCCCGGTTACGACAATGGCGCGCCGGTGCCAGTTCTTGACCGTGGTGGTGCGATCAAGGGGAACCGTCTTGATGTCCTGTACCCAACTCATCGCCGGGCACTTCAGTGGGGTGTTCAGGAGCTTGAAGTGACAGTCTGGGAGTATGCCGATGGGCAGCCCAATGACTTCCGGCAGCAGCACTGACTGTCGATTGAAGGTATTCGCAGGACATGTGCTCTGCGCGATGACCGTTGGCAGACAGGATGAATGGCCGCGTCGGACCACATTGATCGCCAGCGAAAAGATGTCCAGCAACGACACCGTAATGCCTGTCGCATGAAGCCACAATTGATCAGTTTGCGGCTGGCTGGACGGTATTCGTTCGTTACAATCGCGGGCCGTGATCAGTCGCCTGACCAGTTTTGTCCTCCAGGGTATTGATGCACTACCGTGCGAGATCGAAGTGGATCTCTCTCCGGTCGGATTGCCAAAGCAAACGATCGTGGGCCTGCCGGATGCCGCTGTTCGCGAGTCAATCGAACGGGTTCGCACGGCGATAACGAATTCCGGGTTTCGATTTCCGACGACACGGATGACAATCAATCTCGCGCCGGCGGATGTGAAGAAGGAAGGTCCTGTTTACGATCTGCCAATCGCGATCGCGATACTGATGGCCGACGGCGCCGTTGCCACTGACCTCGAATCAGGTGAGCAGCGTGCATCACGGTATGTGATTGCAGGCGAGTTGGCATTGGATGGGCGAGTGAGGCCGGTTCGTGGTGTGATCAGTTTGGCATTGATGGCAAAGCAAATGGGCCGGCAGGGGCTGATCATTCCTTCTGAGAACGCAGCGGAGGCCGTGGCGGTGGAGGGGATTGAAGTTCGCGCAGCATCCACCATCGGAGAAGTGGTGGCTTTCCTGAATGGCCAGGGTGAGCTGCCGGTTGAACATCCCGTGAATGCCGAATCAATGATTGCGACTGCTGCGCCCGAGATCGACTTCGCAGATATCAAGGGGCAGGAACTGGCAAAGCGAGCGGTCATGATTGCGGCAGCGGGAGGGCACAATCTGCTGATGATCGGCCCTGCGGGAACGGGCAAGACGATGATTGCCAAGGCGCTGCCGGGCATCCTGCCGCCCCTGTCGCGAGACGAAGCACTCGAAGTCACGCGCATCTATTCAAGCGTCGGCAAGATTCGGAAAGGTGAGTCGCTCATCACCCGTAGACCGGTACGCACGCCTCATCACACCGCCAGTGGCCCTGCGGTAGTCGGAGGAGGGACGACCCCACGACCTGGAGATGTCAGTCTTGCCCATCGTGGAGTCCTCTTTCTGGATGAGCTGCCAGAGTTCAGTCGCCATGTTCTTGAAACGTTGCGCGAGCCGCTTGAGGATGGTGCGATCACCATCGCTCGTGCACAAGGGTCAGTCAGATACCCCGCACGGTTCATGCTCGTAGCCGCGATGAATCCAACGCCGAAGGGTGATTTCGCCAAAGATGGCGCCGGTCATCGCGAGATGGAACGATACATGGCAAAACTCTCCGGCCCGTTGGTCGATCGCATCGATCTGCACATCGAAGTTCCAGCGGTTTCGTTTCGTCAACTCAGTCGGACCGCAAACGGTCTCACATCGGCGGAAATGCGCGATCGCGTCGTTCAGGCAAGGCGAGTGCAGCACCAACGTCACCCGGAAGCGCGTATCAACAGTGAATTGAGTGGGAAAGAGCTCGATCAGTTTGTACCACTTGACGATGATTCCCGCGATCTCCTGAGTCAGGCGATGCGGGAGTTAAGTCTGAGCGCGCGTGCCTACGACAAGATTCGACGAGTTGCTCGAACCATTGCAGACCTGGAAGGGATCGACTCCGTGACATCAAGCCACATCGGCGAAGCAGTGCAGTATCGCTTGCTCGACCGAATGCGGCGATAAGTTCACTGTTGCGGCCGTACAGCGCGGATGCCTTCACATGCGGAGACCCGACACACCATACTCGCGGTATGTGGCGTCACTGGAGAAGCCGAACACGATGCAGGTGGAGCGAATGCGTGCGGATCACCTGTACTTCGCACCGATTGGCCGTGCATCTTCCTTTGCCGGTGTGTTCATGCGCCAATGGTTCGGTCCAATTCCATGCACTGCTTGAGCCCCGAGAAGGGAGGTCAATGTGATTCAATACAAATCTCGTAGTGCCTGGATGTTCATCGCATTTCCATTGACGATCTTGTTCCTGTTCACAGCGCTTCCAACGACGTTAGGAATTGGTCTCAGTCTCTTCAATTGGAACGGTGGCGAGTCGATGAGATTCGTTGGCGTGGCCAATTATGGAGAACTGCTGTACAGCAAGACATTCTGGCCTGCCCTGCGAAATACGCTGCTGTTTGCGGTGGTGACAGTTCCACTGACGGTCATCGGGGCATTTCTGGTGGCCGTTGCGGTCCATGCACCGTGGTTTCGAGCAAAGACCGCCGTACGGACCATTCTCTTTCTTCCTTCCGTCGTTTCGATTGTGGCGATCGGTTTCATTTGGAGGTGGATACTGGATGCGGGACCTTCCGGCCTGCTCAACAATGTTCTCGCATACATCGGAATCCCGCGCGCGCAGCTTCCGACATGGCTGGGCGATTCACCGGTTGCATTGGTCATGATCATGACCATTTCTGTGTGGAGGAATCTCGGGTTCAGTGTTGTGTTGTATCTCGCGGCGCTCACGAACGTGCCGCGCACATTGTATGACGCCGCGGCCGTCGATGGAGCGAGTGCCTGGCGTTCCATGTGGAATGTCACGTGGCCGGCTGTGCGACCAATGACTTATTTTCTTCTATTGACCGGGATGATCGGTGCGTTACAGGTTTTCGACCTGCTTGTCGTCATGATCGGCACGGTTGAGCAGCCGTGGACGGATGTGCTTAATCTGTATCTCTACCGTGAGTTTACTTTGAACCGGCTTGGACTTGCGGCGACGATTGGCGTCATCATCCTGCTGCTGACCATCAGCATCACCGTTCTGCAGGTGCGGTTTCTGAATCGAGAGCGGAGGGGATCAACTTGATTCGCAGTCGCCATTCAGATTGGCGAACGGCGCCGCTTGTAGTGCGGTTGAGTGTTCAGGTCCTTGTCTGGCTGGGCGCAATCACCATGCTGCTCCCATTCCTATGGATGATTTCGACCTCACTGAAATCGCGAATGGAAGCGATCTCGACCGACCCTTCGCTCTTGCCCGCTGGAAGTCCCGCACAATGGCACTGGGGTAACTACGCCGAGGCCTGGCAGATCGCGCAGTTGGGCACGTTCTATGTCAACAGTCTGCTTGTTGCCGTCGTGACGATGCTGTTGGCCGGAGCACACAATGCGCTGGCGGGATTTGCCTTCGCAAAGTTGCGATTTGCGGGACGGAAGTCGATGTTCGCCGCCATTCTCTTCACGATGATGCTGCCCTTCCAGGTCTACTTCATTTTTGCGTACATCATTTGTGGCTACATCGGCTACATCGATAACTACCAGTCGCTGATCGTCCCTTTCCTGGCAAGTGCGTTTGGTATCTTCTACATGCGCCAAACCATTGAGAGCGTTCCTGATGATTTGCTGCATGCCGGTCGCATTGACGGCATGAGCGATTTCGGGCTCTTCTGGCATCTCGTACTGCCATCGGTCCGCCAGGGCGTGGCCGCGTTGGCGATCTTCACGTTCATGGGGTCGTGGAATGCGTTCTTCTGGCCGCTCATCGTCATTGATTCCAACCGAATGTTTACGCTTCCACTCGCAGTGAACGCACTTTCGGGGCAATACTACACTGATTCCTGGCCGGTGCAGATGGCCGCGGCAACGATCATTACGATTCCTGTGGTGATCGTTTTTCTCTTGTTTCAGAGGGCATTTGTCGAGGGTATCACGCTGACCGGAGTGAAGGCGTAGCATGAACGTTGGCCGGCTCATCATTCCGTTTCTGGTCGCGGCGACGTTGTTGGCGATTCTTCCGCCTCGGGCTCTTCCGTTTCAGCGGAACCAGCTGACGATGGTGGTGTGGGGGATGCCGTTCGAGGATGCGCTGTTTCGTGATGGCTATGCGCGTGACTTTGAATCGCTGAACCCTGGCTGGACGGTGCACTACCAGCGATATCGGGATGTGGTGCCGAAATACAAAGCATGGCATGTCATCGGACGCGGTGCCGATGTGATGCGACTGCCAATCACCGATTACCACTCAATGCTGGCGCTGGGAATCATTGAGCCGCTCAATCGTTTTATTGACGATCCAGACATCGGATTGTCCCAAGCAGAGAAGGCGGATTACCTTCCGTTCCTCTGGGATGTGCTTGATGTTGACGGTATCCGCGCCGGCATGCCTTCGGACAACGCGCAGTACGGCTTGTACTTCAATCCTGCCCTCTTTGACGCCCACAATGCTCATCATCCGGATTCGCCGCTGTCCTATCCGAATGAAACCTGGACCTGGAACGACGTACAACACGCAGCTGCTGAATTGACGTTGCGCAATGAGCGTGAGATCACACAGTACGGCATGCTGTTCGATTTGTGGGCATGGCCATTCATGGCCTTTCACGCTCAAGCGGGGGGGCGTCTTTGGAACGACGAACACACGACGACCCTGATCAATCGCCCTGCGGGGCAAGAGGCACTGGAGTTTCTGGTCGGACTGATTCCAACTGATGCCCCGATTCGGTCGCCCGATCTCGCGGAGAGCCCCGCCGGGCCTGCTCAACTCTTCAAGGCCGGACGAGTCGCCATGATGCTGGATGGGTCGTGGCGCGCGCCCAACATCGAACTGGATGCGCCGGACATTGATTTCCGAGTCGTTCCTCTGCCCAGTCATCGGAAACGAGCCGTTGTCAGCGGTTCAGTGCTATGGTGCGTGTCTGCGCATAGCAAGAACAAAGAGAAGGCATGGGAGATGGTCCGCTGGCTGACGAGTGCTGAACAATCGCTTCGGTATTGGAACAATCTGCGAGTTGCACCGCCCGCACGACGAAGTGTACTTGAGTCACCTCAATTTCAAGTGTCAACCGGTCTCATCGGCGACGATGGCGATGTTTTTGTTCCCGCGATGACCGCGTCTGAGTACCCGAAACGCGCGGCGTGGCTGCAGTATGCGATGAAGGTTGACCCAGTGACAGGAGAGACCCCAGGTTTTGTTCCTGTCGGGCGCTACCAGGCCGATCTCGAGCGATTGATTACTCGCGCGCTGGTTCAGTCGGTTCAGGGTCGAGCGTCACCGAAAGCAGCCCTGGATAGCGCGGTTGAAGAAATGCACGCCGTCATCGATCGAGATCGCCGGTTGCGGGGTTTGCCGCCAATTGTGCGTGATTGACCGCCCGGTTCGTGTTCCGAGCTTCTTCCTTATCGAATTGCCTGGTGTTCGACGGTGTGTCGCTTCAATGTTCCAGGGGCGATGCGGCCGCCGAGTTGATGGTGTGTGAAGAGCAATGTATCGATGCAACGCGCAAGCAGGAACTGGCCTGCGGGATTATGGTGATCGAAACTGGTGGCGAGAAGCGCGCCGTCGCCTACGCGCGCACCGAACATCTGATCAAAGAATCGAACGCCAGGTGTGTCATGTGTGTAACAGAGTCGAGCAATGGGCTCGACGGCCTCGCGCAATCCAAGATCATCGACCGGAATGACTCTTGAGTACGTCCGTGTCAGGTCGAAGCCGATCAGGTCCACCATCCACTCACTGTCGTGTTCTCGGAGTGGACCACGCTCAATGATGAGTGGCACTTGTCCAAAAAGCCATTCGTAGCGCGTACCGAGTCCGCCTGTCGTTTTGGAACAGAACAAGAGCACCCTTCCCCCATGTTCCATCCAGTCAATCAGGTGATCCGTCAGTTTGTGCGTGAGAATAACATGAATACCGCTTGGAATGGGGTCGCCATGCCACCATGGCCGTGCCGTGGGGACCAGGTCGGCGGGATTCGGCAGTCGGTTTCGCCATGAGCGGATGGGCAACCCGAAGCCGCGACTGTAGCCCGCTTCAACTTCATCAGGCGCACGATCCTTGTCAGTGAATGGCATGCCCTCAAGTCTTGCAACTCCGTGGGCGGCGAGCGAATCGTTTGCTACGTGCGGAAAAATCCACAAGTCCCATGCATTCTGAATCATCGCTGTCCCGTGACCCATACGGACTGATTGAGAACTGGCCACTTCCAACTGCACTCGGCGCGGGACATCAGTTGCAGGAAGAATCAATGAAACAGAAACAGACACGACATTCCCACATGCGACATCCACAAGCTTCGCTTCCTTCGCAAGCGTGAGCCCAGTGTGCGTATCAAGCAAGGTGATCGTGAAGTTATCGCGTAAGTCAGTCGAACTGAAGTTTGCCACGAACACTTGTGCTCGAACGCGCTCCGCTGAGAAAAAACTGCGTCGATGATCGGGGGTCACCAGAGTCAGTCCGACATCGCCGAGCCACCCTTGGGTTTCGCTCGGTGCGAATCGCCAATGATTGAGATCATCCAGAAAGCCGCACGCGCATTGAGGAACATCACGCAAGTGGTTCATGACGACACCGGCGTGATTGGGGTAGCGACGAAATTGCTCGACTTGGAATTTGCGACCAAGAAGGTGGTGCCGATCACCTTGCCGTTTGAATCGCGCAATGACGGCGTCACCATACCGCGCTCGCCAGATCGCTTCCCATCTCGCGTAATGTGCAAACCGGGGAGTCAACCACCATGGCGTTTTGCTGCCGACTTCATCAAGTATCCCCCGCACATTGACCCACGACGTAAAGAGAATCGTCTCTCCCATGACAAACGGCTTTGTCGGGAGTGCTCCCAGCTCGTGTTGAAGATCCTCCAGGTAACTGACCCAACGATCATTGTTGTCATAGGTGTGCTCATCGTGGAGGTCCGTCAATTCAGGATCCGACCACGCAAAACTCGAGGTCTGAACCTGCAAGAGTGAATACGGCAGCATGGCCTTGGCTGTTTGCCACCACCACTTCGCGAGCTCATGGTCATAGTTGGGGTGTTCACACGTTGAACTGACGACAACGACACTTGCGTGCTGCTGATCCCGTCGCAAGAACGCATGGAACATACGCTTGTATTCATCGACATCGGTTTCTGCCATCGAAGATTGCCAGACGGGGTGTTCCTGCCACAGAAGCATTCCGGTTTCGTCGGCAATGCTGAAGTAATAAGGGGGGGGATACCACATGCAGAGGCAGACACAGTTGAATCCAAGCTCACGGAGCTTTGTAAACTCTGCACGCACCTGGTCCGGTGTAGGCGCTGGCGCAATGTGTTGCGGTTCATGGCCCCAATGGAGAATGCCTCGGAGCTGAACCGGCTTGCCATTCAACTCGATGCGACTGCCCTGCGCCCGCACTACGCGTGCGCCAAATGTGCGGGACAATCGCTCGGATCTCCCATTCGCATCGTGAAACTGCAGGGAGAGTTCATAGAGCGTCGGTGATTCAGGTGACCACGGCAGGAGGCGATCAATCGTGAGAGTGTGCTGAGAAACTTCCAGTGCTGGTGAAACTTCTGCGTCAAACGAGGCGATCAGCGCGCGGTCCGGGGCGAAGAGCTCCCCCCGCACGCGCCCGCCACGATGTCGCGTGTTCTCAAACGCTGTGTGAAGTGTTACCAGGCCACTCGCCGGGTCAGCGTGAATGGCTACTCCGTTCGGCTGCGGATGGAGGTCGCTGGCTGCAATGAGCGAAACGGTTTGCCAGATCCCACCGTGATGAGCGCTCAGCACATCATGGAATCCGGTAGTGATGTGGCCACACAGATCGTCCACTCTCATGACGAGCAGTGCACTTCCGCCAAACGAGATGTGTTCAGTCAGTTCTATCTCGTGAGGTATGTAATCACCGACCGTCCTACCGACTTCTCGTCCATTGATCCAGATGATGGCGCTGGTAGCAATTGAATCGCACCGCAGAAAGACGCGATGCCCGATCCAATCTGCTGGAATCGTGATTTCGCGGGCGTACCAGCCAACCCCGTGCCAGTCGATGTTGAGCCAGCACTGCCACGGCGCGGGGACAGGGCGCTCCGTCCATTCGTTGAAAGTGTCTGGCGAAGCCCATTGGTCATGAAGACCCACATCGTCGGGGTCGATGCGAAAATGCCAGAGACCATCCAGACTGAGTATTCTTGAAAACGACTGCATAGACGGGGACCATACCATACAGGTGTCGGCAGTACGTCCTCACGATACTTGCGAAGTTTCAATGGTGTTCGATGCGCACGATCGATGAAGGCCCCAGTCTGGACGACCTTAATCGTCTTGCCTCCGATCGAGGCTCCTGCCCTTCTTGTGGCGAGGATGTGTACGACCAGGCCGTGTTCTGTCCCCATTGTGGCGAGATGATTGAGGGCGATGTACGAAGTAGTCGCACGCAGCATTCACGCGGTGCGCCCGATCGTCGCGCGACCGTGGCGATTCTGTTGGTCTTCATGCTGCTGCTCTTGGTGATCATCTGGGGATGGTGATCGCCGTGACCTGAGCGAGTTACTTCGGATCTTCAACGCCACTTCCCAGCGAGGCAATGCCGATCTCGATCGCTTGGTTGTAGTACTCGGTTTGACCGGGGCGTGGCCGCCAGCCCCAGACTGCCGGCCCGTGCGGGGCCTCGACACTCATGGGGGGGTGAAAGGTGAACGCGAGTGGGATGCGCTTGTTCAGACTGTCAATGGTCCCGAGTTCAGGCCACGGTCTGGTTGGATTCATACGTCCTGCGCCTTTCCCTTTCATGGCATTCGGATCAAACGGCACCCAGCCCGCATCGGGAAGGTAGAACTCCGCCCAGACCGTCAGCAGGTCGCGTCCCTTCTCATCCTCAACAACGCCAATGACCGCCCGCGCTGGGATTCCGGCTGCTCGCAGCATCGCGACGGTGACGCAGACGAGGTCATTCGGCGTGCCGATTCCGCTCTCCGCCGTTTTCTGTGCGCCTTGCAAATCCATT
Source organism: uncultured Phycisphaerales bacterium (assembly GCA_965651255.1). GTDB lineage: Bacteria > Planctomycetota > Phycisphaerae > Phycisphaerales > SM1A02 > CBFGRU01. Next base: position 29,284 of record CBFGRU010000001.1, on the reverse strand, counting down.
CCGCGCAGCACGCCGCCATCAACCTGCAACAGTCCGTTCTTGTGCACCCGAATGTTGTTGAGGCAGTACGCAATAACCTGCTTCGCCGCGATCAGCGGCGGTACGGTGCGTAGTGCCTGAACGCCGCCCTGGCTCGTCAGTGCCTTCTGAAAGATTTCCGCATCGGACTCGATGAACTGTTGCGGAGAAAGAGCATCCTGCACCTCATCCGGCCAACGGCGCGGCCAGGTAATCTTTTGGGCGTCGGCTTCATTGAGGCGGCTCGACCATACCTGCGTTCGGAACTTCAACGTCCAGCGCAGCGTTGCTCCTCGATACTCGCGAACATTCATCTTCACCAGTGACATCGAGAAAGGCATCCCGCCTTCGATTGACCGCGCGAAATCGGAAAATGGTCCACGGTCGCCAATCATCTCCGCATGCAGGGTCCGTTCATCGATCTGGCTGAACGTACCTTGCATCATCAACGGAATGACGATTGGAGTATCCTTCAGATCAAACTCGCCGGCTCGAATTCCTTGATCAATCGTTGAAACAGACGTGGACAGCAGAACCTGGACGGAAACTTCGTAGATGTGAGGATCGTGACGAACGAGCGGGCCCACGGGAGGACGACCTGCAGGAGGTGCCATGGACACCAGGATGGATGCAGTCATACACCACAGGAAGGCGCTCAGGAGACGATGTCGAGGCATTGGATTCATGTCAAGCTCACTCACCAAGACAGCATTCCGCCAACCGACCTTCCATGAGATACCGATATCGACGGCGTCCGGCAAATCCTACCCGATGCATGCCAATGATCGATCAATCATCCAAGGGGATTCAGGGGAACTGGATTGATAAACATTGTCCCAATGTCATTCAGGAGCTTGGCCAGCACCAGATTCAGCGCGATGATGGCAATGAAACTCATCACGAACGACTCGGTGGCGGCGCGTCCGACCCCGGCAGCCCCCGGGCGGCAGTGAAAGCCCTTGTAACAGGCAATGAGGCCGATCGAAAGCCCGAAGAAAACACTCTTGATAAGGCCGGTTGCCGGTTCCCACCACGTCACGAAGTACACGGAGAAACTCCAATAGTCTTCACTCGGTACGCCGTAGAACTGTGTCGTAATCGTCCACCCGCCCCAGACCCCCAACAAGTCGGAGTAGATCGTCAGGAGCGGCGTCATGATGACGCACGCGACAACACGTGGGACGACCAGATGTGCGACCGGGTCCGCTGCCATCGCCCGGAGTGCATCCAGTTGCTCCGTCACCCGCATTGTTCCTAGTTCCGCGGCCAGCGCGCCGCCGACGCGGCCGGCCACCATGACCGCGGCCAGAACGGGACCGATCTGCTTGACCACACTGATGTTGATGACGCCGCCCAGGCGGTTCTCAACACCGATGGCCTGGAACTGCTGGAACCCCTCGAGCGCGAGAATCATGCCGATGAATGCACCGGTAATGGCCACCACCGGAATTGACTGTACACCAACCGCGAAGAACTGCGGTGCCAGACGTCGATGGCGGCACCAGGTTGGCATGCCCGTCACGAGCCAGCGCAGCGAAACAATTGCAAACTGCGTGAACCTGCCGAAATCGACGACCACGCGCAGCACCTGCCGACCGAGACTGGCGAAGAGTTGAATCAGTATGCCCATCGAACGGTTCCGAATACCGGCCGGCTTGCTGTGTCGGTCTCGGTGAGCGATCATCGTATCCACTCACGACGGATCGTCACGTTGTGTCAGAGACGCCCCGTCAGGAGACAGTCCTCGATGTTGCCGCTGATTCAGCTGTTACTCACATTTGTTACCACAATTCCGGCGCTGTCACAAACGGAGTCTCAAACATCGCAGCGACCGGGTCATCTTCAAGTCGACGAGCGAATTGAGCTCAAGACGGGGCTGTTGATTGAACCAGTGGGTCGATATGGCCGTGCCCCGTTCCACACCGATCCCATTGCCGCGGCCATCGCGCGTGGTGAGTTTGACTGGCCGCGTGAAGGTGAGAGTGTGACTTCGAGCGACGGGCGAGCGCGGGCATGGCAGTTACTGCACGCCAATGCAGACGGGTGGTTCCGACATCGCGCCTTGCGCGGTGGATATCTTGCGGTCAATGTCAAGCGAGAGGAACCGGGCGTCATGCTCCTGGATGCTCGTGGACACAGCATGGTTTACGTGAATGGTGAACCGCGCGGTGGCGATGTCTACAACCTCGGACTGACGATCCTTCCGGTTCACCTTCGTGCCGGCGAGAATCAACTGCTTTTTCAGATCTCTCGTGGAGAAATGCGGGGTGCACTCATCCCAGCGCCGGACTCAGGAGTCATGTTTGACCTTCGAGACGGCACGTGGCCAACCCCGATTGCTGGTGAACGCGACTCCATGTGGGGAGCGCTGTTGCTGATCAATGCCGGGGCGGGTTCGCGTGACGATCTGATGGTCGTGGCCTCAGCATCGAACGCGCCACCAGAGCATACCGAAATCGGCTGGCTGGAGGATGGTTTTACACGAAAGGTACCCGTGCGCCTGCCTGCTGTTCCCGGTGCCAGTGCAGGGAGTAGAGTGGAATACACCTTGCGCCTCATCAGCCGTGCCCAGCCGACAAGAACGCTTGCAGAAACGACGGTCACCCTGGCGGTCGCTTCCCTGAATGAAAACCACACGCGCACCTTCATCAGTCGAGTTGACGGAAGTGTGCAGTACTTTGCGGTTCGTCCACCGGTACGGGTGAGCAACGACGATGATGCTGAGCAAGCAGGCATGATACTTTCGCTGCATGGTGCGAGTGTCGAAGGTGCCGGTATGCGCGATCAATACGCGGCGAAGGAGTGGGCGACAGTCGTCGCACCGACGAATCGTCGGCCGTATGGGTTCGATTGGGAAGACTGGGGGCGAATCGATGCAATGGAGGTTCTCGAGCATGCACGCGCGCGATATCGTCCGAACCCGAGTCGCACCTGGCTTACCGGCCATTCAATGGGCGGCCACGGCACGTGGCAGATCGGAGCGCACTTCCCGGATCAGTTCGCAGCAATTGGCCCGAGCGCCGGATGGACCAGCTTCTGGTCTTACACGGGTGCCGAACGTTTTGATGAGAGTGATCCGATTCAAGTCATCCTGAAGCGTGCGGTATCACCCAGCGACACGCTCGCGCTGAAAGAAAACTTCGCCATGCACGGTGTGTACATTCTGCATGGTGATGCTGATGACAACGTTCCGGTGACCCAGGCCCGCGCCATGGTGAAAGAGTTGGCTGCGTTTCATCCGGACTTCGCGTATCGGGAGATCGCTGGCGCGGGCCACTGGTGGGGACGGCAGTGCTGCGACTGGCCGGCCATGATGGACTTCTTTCGTGATCGATCGATACCTGCATCTCAGGACGTAAGACACATCCGATTTGCGACAGCGACACCCGGCATCAATGCTGTATGCCACGGGATGACGATCTGGCAACAACAGAAATCCCTCGTGCCAAGTCGAGTTGATGTTCATTACAATGCGGAACAGGAAAAGATCGTCGGCACAACGGAGAACGTGCAGTTGCTGCGCTTTGATCTCAGCAACATGCCCGGACCAATCAACCAAATTGAGCTGGATGGCGTGGTCATCCAGGACCTTCCCGCTTCAGCGAAAGGTGATGCAATCTGGCTCAACCGGCGTAATGAGTTGTGGGGAATGCACGATGCCCCCTTACCAGCCATGAAATCACCAAGTCGCTCAGGGTTGTTCAAGAGCGCGTTCGATCACAAAGCAATCCTTGTATACGGAACTCATGGAAACGAACCCGAGAACTCATGGTCACGTGCTCGTGCGAGATTTGATGCAGAGACGTTTGCCTATCGTGGAAACGGTGCGTTTCGGGTGATGCCGGATCGGATGTTCGATCCGGACGTGTACGCAGACCGCAATGTGATTCTCTACGGAAATGCGGACACCAACTCCGCTTGGGGACAGTTGCTGGCGGATTCACCAATTCAGGTACACAGCGGCCGCATCACAATCGGAGAGAAGGACTATGCTGGCGACGATCTCGCTGCGATGTTCGTTCAGCCGCGACTTGATTCTGGGCACGCCGTGGTCGGCGCCATCAGCGGAACAGGATTGGTCGGGAGTCGAGCGACCGATCGCCTTCCGATGTTTGTCTCCGGGGTGGCGTATCCCGACTGGATCGTTTTTGATGTGACTACGCTGTCTGAGCGAATCAATGGCGTGCGTGCTGCTGGTTTCTTTGGAAACGATTGGCACTTTGATGAATCGCAATCCGCGTTTCGAGAGTGATTAGTACCAGATTCAAGGATGACCTGCAGATGACTATTGCTCAACGCCTCGCCCCGTACGGGACTTCAGTGTTTACCGAGATTACTCGCCTCGCAATGGAGCATCAGGCCGTGAATCTCGGCCAGGGATTTCCCGATTTTGATGGCCCGGAGTTCATAAAGGACGCGGTCATTGATGCCATCCGCGCCGGACGAAATCAGTACGCACGGAGCTTTGGCGTTGCGGAACTCAATCAGGCAATTGCTGATCGGATGAATCGCCATGGCCGACTGAGGGTTGACCCAACCACCAACGTGACGGTGACGAGCGGATGTACCGAAGCCATCGCAGCCACCATGCTGGGATTGCTCAATCCCGGCGACGAAGTAGTCCTTTTTGAGCCGTACTACGACTCGTATCCTGCGTGCATTGCGATGGCCGGAGCAACCCCGCGATTTGTCACCCTTCGAACGCCTGACTTCAAGATCGATCGGGCATCTCTGGAAGCGGCCTTTACGTCGCGGACTCGCGCGATACTCATCAACACGCCGCACAACCCGACGGGGAAGGTCTTTTCAGTCGCAGAACTCGAACTCATCGCTGAGCTGGCGCAGAAGCACGACACACTGGTGTTAACAGATGAGGTTTACGAAGATCTGGTCTTTGAAGGCGAACACATTCGAATAGCGACACTCCCCGGCATGTGGGAAAGAACCATTACCTTGGGCTCGCTTGGGAAGAGTTTCTCGTTCACCGGCTGGAAAATCGGCTGGGCGATCGCTCCACCCGAGCTGAGCGCGGGAATTCGAGCGTCTCATCAGTTCCTGACGTTCTGCGCCGCAACTCCAATCCAGTATGGTGCGGTTGCAGCGCTTGGCGCAGGGGACGAGTACTACGAGCGATTTCGGGCGGAATACCGCGTACGTCGTGATCTCCTGGTCGATGGCCTCGCACGACTCGGGTTCAATGTCTTTGTGCCACAGGGAACGTACTTCGTGCTGGCCGACCACACGCCATTCGGCTTCAGCGACGATCTGGCATTTTGTCGACACCTCATCGAACACGCAGGCGTTGCAGCGATTCCCCCGAGTTCGTTCTATCAGAATCACAGCGAAGGCAGGAAGCTCGTCCGGTTCGCGTTCTGTAAGAAGGAAGAGACACTGCGCGAGGCGGTTCAGCGCATGTCGGTCCTTCGTTCATGACATTCGTTGAGTCACATCGGCGATGTGTGAACTCTTCGACGCCCCATCAGGCAGACGCCAAGAGCAAATGATGTCGCAATGGTCAGTTGCCAGGGAAATGCGATCGTCGGCATTGATGTGTTCAGGAGACTTTCCGCCCAACTTTGCCACAGGTTGAAACGGAACACAACGATTGTCAGGAATCCCACCCCCATGGCCAACAGCGCGCTGAACGCATTGCCTCGGGTGCGAGTCAGGGTTGCACAAAGGAATACGGCCAACAATCCGCTGTAGGCATAAGTCATGATTCCCAGTGCGAACTGAATGAGAGTCTCGCGCGAAGCGTCGTATCGATAGACGCAGATGCACGCAAACCCGGCGAGAACAATGGCCCAGATCGCGACGGCAAGTCGCGCGATTCGTCGCTCACGTCGAACGGACTGGGGCGAATCGTCGGACCTGTTCGCTGCCACGAGTGGACGATAGAAGTCGGCAACGAAGCTGGAAGCCAAGGCATTTGAAGCGGAGTCCATGCTACTCATTGCGGCTGCAAAGAGGCCCGCAATCATCAGCCCCCGCAGGCCCACCGGCATCTCGTGAATGATGAAATTGATGAACAGATCGCGACGCTCCATCAGCGGATAGGGATCCACCACGCCCGGTCCGTACTCACCTTGAAAGGCGATCCAAAGCAGAAGACCGATGGCAAGAAACAGGAACACAATCGGCAAAGCCAACAGTTGCGAGGCGATGACCGCGATGCCGCCTCGGCGCGCATCACGACAGGTCAGCAATCGCTGGGTCAGGTCCTGGTCGCACCCGAATGCCGCGAGATTGAGTAACACAATGCCCGTGAGGACCGCCCAGACGGAGTACGGCCTCGACAAATCCAGCGATGGATCAATGATCGTCAGCTTGCCGGTTTCGTTCGCATGGTCCGCTACCTGTAAAGTCTCAACGATTTCCGGAAATGAGAGGCCGACCATCTGATAGGCGACGATCAGCGCGATGAACACGCTTCCGATGTAGATAACGGCTTGCAGCGTGTCGGTCCAGATGACAGCCCGAATACCACCGACAATGGTGTAGAGACCCGCCACGACGGTGATGATGATGATACTTACGACGAGATGTTGCGGAGCGCTATCGCCGAAGGTGATGAGCGAGAAAGGGATCGCCACAATGAACAGCCGCGCTCCTGATGCAAAGACCCGGCCGAGCATGTACATCGCACTCGCAGCCATCTGGACTCGTGACCCGTAGGAGTTGCGCAGGAGTTCATAGACGCTGGTGACCTTGGCCCGGTAGAAAGCTGGCACAAAGACGACAGCGACCAGAATTGAGGCAACAAGGCCGCCAACAGTTGCACTGAGGTAGGTGAGATCGCCTGCGAACGCCTCTACTGGCCCTCCGACGAACGTTGCTGCAGACTGAGCCGTCGCCAAGAGTGATATCGCGACCGCCCATGTTGGCATGGATCGATCCGCAAGGAAGAAGTCATCCCGATCGCCTCTTCGTTTGGCCACCGCAAGGCCAATCGCCACCACGACCAGGAAGTAGCCGCCGACGACCGCCCAGTCGATGACGGAGAACTCCGAAGCAGCCGAAGGTGGCGCACCAGCCAGGAGAAACATGTCAACAGGATCGATCCGTGAGTGCTTTCTTCTGCGGATTTCATGATGTTTTCGTCGATGTCCTCGGAATGAGCGAGATTGATACCCTCATACTTGCGGATGGCAATTGGCCATCCGTCATCGCAACTTATCTGCAGGCCGATCCGAGTCGGTTGGGGCTCTTCGTCGCACACTCGCATGTGAAGCGGTCGAGACCGCGACAGCTGGCGATTCGGCGACTCGCAGAGACGGTCGAGATTCCTGTGATTGAAGGGCCGGATGCCTGGCTCGCGAATAGTCGTACCGCCATGCTGATGATGGCTGCCTTGAGCGGGCATCGCGTCGGAGCGAGCCGAGTCGTTGATCCCGTCATGGTCGATGGAGACCTCTCAGCCATGGGGCGGGAGGTGGAACGAGGCCAATTGATTGAAGGCCTGCTCGAAGCAGACGGGGTTCGGCTGGTGTTCGATCAGCCGCTGGTTGACCTCACCGCGGCGCAGGCCGCTCACCTCGCGATGGATCTGGGACTGGCTGGTTCGTTGGCATGGCCGTGCGAGCAGGCCGAACCCACATTCTGCGGGACCTGCGGCGAATGTCGCCGTTGGCATCATGCGTTCAGTACAGCTCAGGCGGCGGCAATGGCGTCATAGGAGTCAACCCCTTCCTGCCCGTGCCGGTCCTGTGTTTTCCTCGAACCTCACTTGTTGGCCTCTGGCTCGAGGGCTACGATCGTGGCCATTGAGCAGGAGCTTGCACGTGTACGCGATCATCGAAGACAGTGGAACACAGATTCGAGTGGCCGAAGGCGATGTGGTCGATATCGATCCTCGTGACATGGCCGATGGCGAGAAAACCGTTACCTTCGACAAGGTACTTCTGATTGGGGAATCCGAATCAGATGCTGACCGCCGAATTGGTACCCCGTACCTCAACGGCGCGACCGTGACCGGCGAAATCGTCAAACTGTTTCGCGATCGCAAAGTGGATGTCATCAAATACAAGCGCCGGAAGGGCTACTTCCGCAAGAATGGTCATCGCCAGGCCTACATGCAGGTCAAGATTACCGGCATCAAGGGCTGAGTAACACCGCTGGAATTCGAGAGTTCAAACCTGCCGGGTGGAGCAATGCTCTTCCCGGCTTCTTCTTGCGCGTTGCGTGGATTCGGTTGTGGGGCAGGCAGTTCAGGGTCGCATCGCATTGGCGGCATCGACATAGCGAACACGACCAAGCATGTTGGTGACTTTTTGACTGGTCGAGTACCGAATCTGCTCCGCCAGCGTGTCATCTCGACGTGCCGTAAACGCGCCTTCAAGAATCGCGGGGCTGAGCGCATCATGAAACTCACTTGACGCATCGATGAGATCAAGAGTTGCGTCGTAGACCGAGACCGCCAGCCGTGAATCACCCGGTTCGCCGGATGGCAGGGCGAAGCCGGTTCCGCCGTACACGCCGACGTTGCCATTGACGATGAGAACCTTCCGCACGGAGATGTTGGCGGCGGAGGAATCCATCGGGGTTGCCCCGGCGCGGGGAAGCCAGAGCATCTCCACGTGCACAATCTGTCCCTGATCAAACTCCCCATTCAGGAGTTCCTCGGTCGTCAGATCTGACAGATAGAACGACGCGATGCTGGCACGATCAACGGAATAAACCGCGGTACGAAAGGAGGGGATCAGGACGGGATTTCCGCTCGCGAGACTGATTGCCCGCAGGTCAGTCTGCAGACCCGTCCCGGAACACCCAGCCGCACCATAGAGAGCAACGCACATCAGCATGCTCAGCATTCGCAATGAGAGTCGATGACCGAGACGTCGGGGCTGGCTGCTGCCGGGAGTGGTATCAGGCATCAGTCCAAATCCTCATCATCAAGGTGCTCCTCGGTCTCCCGCTGGGCAACCGCAGCCATCCCGTCGAAAGCATCGGAATCCGAATTGGCATCCGATGTTCGAGCCGACAGCTCAGACTCGATGCCAAGGCAGGCGAGCGAATCGCGTTCCACAATGGTTCGCAACTTGGCGCGCTGCACGGATGGGAGCTGAGTGCCATGGCCGAAAGTATTGACTGAATACAACGTCTCAATCGCTTTGACGGGAGTTTCGAATGGAAACCCGGAGCCGAACAGCAACTTGTCAATGACCGACAAGCTCGAAGCGGTCAGAAGTGCGTTGTACAGCTGCCATGGACGGCTGGAAATCCCTGAAAGGTCCGCATACACGTGTGGATGCTTGGCGAGCAAGATCAGCGTTTCATCGATCCACGGATACCCAAGCTCCGCGACGACGAGGCGCAGATTGGGGAGCGACCGTGCAATCTCATCAAGTGCCGAAGGACGACCGAACTCCAGCATCGACCGTGGTGCTATCGGCGTCGCGTTCGTAATGAATACCGGTAGCGACAGCTCCGCACACTTCTCATACACCCGCATTGCGGAGGAATGTGAGGGATGAAACCCCTGAGCAGACGGGCTGACCGTGACACCGATCAGCCCCAGCGATACCGCATGGTCAATCTCTGCGATGGCTGTGGCCGACATCGGGTCAATCCCCGCGACCCCGAAACGGCGCCCGGGATCACGACCGACATACTCCGCCACCAGTTCATTCGGAATGGCCGCGCCCAGCAGGTCGGACCGAAAACCAAGCACACACACACCATCAACGCAGGCCATGGCCTGCTCGTGAGCAGCGGGTGACCCATCCAATAGTGACCAGGTCTCTGCGTATCGGCGGCGGAGGCGATCGGCGGCGTCGCGGCCAAACTGATCAAGACTTGACCAGATCCGAGAATGAATATCGATGATCATGCGTATCGTACCTTCAGGCAGTGCCCTGGCTGAATATGCTAGCCGAGAGGGCCTACCACTACAAATCGTGCCTTACAGTGCACACGCTACATTCCAGTGGGGTTTGTGCTTGCCTCTCGACAGTGCTGGCACCATGTTTGCGCCAAAAGGCCGGCGTTCTCCACTCCAGTTCCATTGCCCGATCGACTGCTGAGTGGTTTCAAATGGGGCCGTGCACGGTCGTTCCAACGCTGTTCGTTCATGACGAAGTTGGGGTTCGAGAGGGTGTCTGCATACTCGCGGTCAATGAGAACGGTGATATCCCTCAGCCGGCGTGATGGATCGGGGTGTGTCGAAAGAATCTCTGGTGTCGATGAGCCGGCACTCGCATCGATCAGCACCTGGAGAAGATGCTGCATTCCCGTTGGATTGTAGCCCGCTCGAACCATGTACTTGACCCCGAGTGCATCTGCTTCACTCTCCTGGTCGCGGCCGAACTTCAGGAGGTAACCCTGGCCACTGGCACCGACAATGAGCGGGACGACCTGCGACCATGCGGATTGTGATTGACCTGCTACGGTTCCGGCGACCTCGGCAATACCTGCAACAACCATAGCGTGGCTGACTCGCTCATCCGTATGCTCAGCGGTGACATGTCCGACTTCGTGTCCGAGAACGGCAGCCAGCTGCGCTTCATTCTCGAAGTAATCCATCAGGCCGCGGCTGATGAATACTTTCCCGCCGGGAAGGGCAAACGCATTGATGACATCTGATTCAAGTACGGTAAACTCCCAGGGAAGACTGACATAATCACCCTCGGTTTCCCGCGCCAGTTGCATGCCGATTTCTTCGACGTACGCGCGCAAGGCGGACGATCGCGATTCGCCACCGTACTGCTGCACGAGTTCAGGCATCGCCTGTGTACCGAGCTGGATTTCCTCTTCTCGTGAGAGAATGGCAAACTGGCGTCTCCCCGTCGCTTCGTTGGTCTGGCACCCTTGGGCAATGGCCAGAAACGCCGAAGCCAAGATGAGGACAATCACCAAACGCATGCTCATGTCAAACTCCTTCCGTCGAACCAACTCGGACACAATCAGTTCCATTCGTCCGCCTGCAACATAGTATCACCCACTGTGAAGACCACCCCTCGAGCTGAAACTTCCAAGGCGATCTGGACGGATCGCGATCTTTCCGTGAATCCCCACGAGGCAAACGATAAGGCCGCGCGGGTTCAACGCATGTTTGATGCGATTGCGCGGTCGTATGATCTGAACAACCGGGTGCATTCGTTTGGTCGTGATCAGGCCTGGCGACGTGCCGCTGTCCGCGCTGCGCAACCGACTTCGACCGATGAGGTTCTCGATGCCGCATGTGGAACCGGGGATCTCGCTCAGGCCTTCTATCGTGCGGGCGTTCGGTCGGTCACCGGTTTGGACTTTACCGCCGGCATGCTCGAGATCGCCAGGCATAAGGCCGCGGGGGCGGGGTATGGCATTCAGTACGTTCAAGGTGATGCGACAAATCTTCCGTACGCCGATGGCTCGTTTGACATCGTGTCAATCGCATTCGGCATTCGGAACGTGCAGCAACCAAACAAGGCGATCATGGAGTTCTACCGGGTGCTTCGACCGGGAGGTCGCTTGATCATTCTTGAATTCGGGCGTCCGCGGAATCCCATCGTTCGAATCTGTAACGACCTGTATACGAAGCGGATCATGCCGCTCACGGCCACCCTGATCGCACGCGATCGGAGCGGAGCATACCGATATCTGCCAAGGTCGATCGATACGTTCGCGAATGTCGAACAACTCTCAGCTTCCATTGCCGAAGCGGGGTTTTCGGACGTTTCGGTTCGTCGCATGACCTTTGGTGTGTGTCTGCTCTATCGTGCAGTGCGACGCATGTGACTTATCGCCCTCGAAGCGGAGTTATGCGGACCATCGTTCCATGATGTCCGGATAACTGTTCGCCACGAGTTGCACATAAAAACGGCGATTCTCGTCAGAAAACAGCATCAGTCCAGACTCCAGCCGCCGAGTGGAATTGCTCGATGTGAAGGGCGGTGATGCCAAGCACACGCGGCCAGTGGATGCGGCTGCAAGACCTGGAACCTCGTGCCGGACCGCCGGAGGCGCCGCGGACACGAGAACTGAGGAGATTGCCATCATGGCACGTGCAAACATTGAGATTCTGACTGAACGCCTCTTTCAAGCTCTCATCTGTGGCCATCGACCGGCCGTCCGCGAAGTCGTGGCCGATGCGGTCCGAGGCGGCCTGACGCCTGAGGATCTTTCTCTTTCCCTGTACTGGCCAACGATTGAGCTGGTTGACAAGCTCTTCCGGGCGGATCAGTTGTCAATTACCGCACACCACTACGCAACGCGCATTCTGCGCACACTGCTCGACCAGGCGCAAGCGGAATATGCACAGAAGCCCTCACGCGGCCGCACGATCTGTCTGTACTGTGGTCCCAGTGAAACTGAAGAGCTGGCGGGCCAGATGGTGTCCGACCTGGCCGAAGCCGACGGCTACGAGGTGTACTTCGGCGGTGGCGGTGTGGCATCGGATGAGATTCTCGCGGAGGTCTCAGAGCGACGCGCCGACATTCTGCTTATGTTCGCAGCAGCCCCGCAGGATGCTCCGGGCATCAGGCAGATCATTGACCATGTGCGCGAAGTCAACGCGCAGCCCGATCTTCAGGTCGTGGTCGGCGGCGGTGTCTTCAAACGTGCGGAAGGGCTGGCGGAGGAGATTGGCGCCGACCTGTGGGCCGACGATCCCGCTTCATTGCTGGAGATCCTGACTACACAACGGAATCGACGCGCCACAGAAGAACAGCGAACTGTCGGCCGGACCCGCCGCGCGAGCAAGGCAGCTTGATCTTGGTTTGAGTCTTAGAACAGTCTTTTCGTTTCCATCCACCGGAAACTGCCCCGGACAAAGTCCGATGAATAGTCGGGCTTTGTTCGTGTGTGGGCCATGGGTGTGGAATTTTCGCAACCTCTTGCTGGATGGGTGTTACCCTTAGACGGCGAGATCCTTCTATGACCAAAGCTGCAGAACTCAAACTGATTCGTCGCGCGAAGCGGGGGGATGCGACGGCGATCGAGGACCTGATCCGTCATCACCAGGCATCGCTTTACGCTTTCATGCTGCGCATGACCGGCCGCCCCGAAGTTGCGGAAGATGTCGTTCAGGAAGCATTCGTGAGGGTCCTGAAGAATCTTGATCGCTTCGACCCGCGATTTCGTTTCTCAACATGGGTATTCACGATTGCCAAGCGCCTGTACATGAACCAGGTACAGAAGCACGCGCCGGCGTTCGAATCGGAAGTGGTCGATGCCTGGCAGGGTAACGGTGATGCGCCGGAACGGTCCTTGATGGAGACCGAGATTCGTACCAACGCGCGGGATGCCATCGATCAGGCCATGCTCACGCTCAATGAGCAGCAGCGTGAGATTGTGATTCTCTTTCACAACCAGAACTGGCCCATCAGTTCGATCGCTGAACATCTCGACATGCCCGAAGGCACGATCAAGAGTCACCTGCACCGCGCGCGGAAACGCATGAAGCAGGCCATGACGGCTGATGAAGAGCAACTCCGTCGGCTGGAGGAAGTGTGGCAGTGAGCCGTTCATCGACGAACCATCTCGGTTCCGAACGAAACGCAGCGCCGGATATGACGGATCAGATCATGATGCGTCTTGGCTATGCGAAGTTGGATGCCAATCAGGCCCGGCGACATCGCTTTCGCCGGCGCGCAGGGCGCGGGTTGGTCGCCTTGGGCATGCTGGCAACGGCGTGCGGGGCTTTGATGTTGCATGCAAACAGCGATCGTGCGCGTAGGCCCGATGCCGTAACGTTGAGCCAGGTGCTGGATTCGGTGGCTCGTGAGCGTGAAGCCACACGTCAGGCATGGGTTCGCACGGTTGATCATGCGCGGCGGCTCTTCTTGGTTCCTCAGGAATCGGTCTTTGATGCTCCGGTTTCAAACGAGGAGCCGATTTTGGATCCGGTCCGACCTGTGCCAGATGATCGTTCACCGGTTCCCTGGTCCGGGTTGCTCTGATTTGATGACATGTCAATTCTGACCCTGTTTATCCTGCTGATCGCATCGATCGGTGGAGCTCCGATCGAAAAGCGGCACTTCGCTCATGCGGGGTTCATTCCGCGCGATGTCAGTTCCTGCGTGCAGCTTGAACGTGGCGCGGCACTCGCGGCGGCGCTTCGCGCAGAGGGTATCGGGGATGTTCTGATTCGCACTGTGCTCAGCGAAGAGATCGAGCAGGTCTGGAGTTCACTTGCTCGGCTCAGTCGGCGAGATGACGGAGCGCTGTTTGACGACCTCGCCGGAAGACGATTGACACTTGTGACACGCACGAATGGTGGTCGGCGCGAATGGGCAGTGATCTCCGAGATTGACCCGATCACGTTCGAGAAAGTTACACTTGAACTGCGCGCTCAGATTCTCAGCGGCGGACGTGGCGTGGCGATGCGTCGCCTGCCTGAACAGGAATTGCTGCTTGCTCATCGTGGCGCCTACATGCTCGCCGGACCTTCGACGAACAGCACGCTGCTTTCAGAGATGATTCGACTGGTCGGTGGCGAGACGGTGCCCACCCTCGCGGATGATCCGGTGCTGGGCCAGATTCAGAACATTCCACCTGGTGCAGTGAATCTGCTCGTGCGACATGACCCGCCGATGGGTGGATGGACGGCAGCTTCATTTGCGTTTGAGAACGGTGTGGTGCAGGTTCGACATGCCTCAAACTTCACCATGTCGCCCTTGACCTCTCGCGTCCCGAGCCGGGCGCTCGACCTCTCTATCGCCCAACGTTTTGCCGAGAAGTCAGTTCTCTCCATCGCCACACCAATCGATCAAACCGACGGATTCGCGGCAACGTTTCTGCAGATGGTCCTGCTCGGAAATGAATTGCAGAGTGACTCGATTCGGAACGCTATCGGCGAGCGCATTGTCTGGGTGTTTGGCGAGACTGAGTCCGGTCAGGTGAAGGAAGGTGAGATGAGCACCTTGCCCGCTGTCGCCGTTGCCGTTGAGATGCGGGCACCGAACTCAATCACTGGCGAATCGTTTCGCGCATCCATGCAGAAGCTGGCGACATCACTTCGCCAGGCATCCGGTGACCACGCGCCAAGCGACGCGAACGTTCTGCAGGAAGACCAGGTTTACCACATCGACTTGCCGACAGTTGGGCGCGCCCTCTTGCCGGGCATGACTCCTGCGAGCGAGTTCTCGCTGAGTTGGACGGTGATGAACAAGCCCGGTGAGCACTGGTGGGTCATTTCATCGAACCCCGATCATTTGCGCGATGTCGTGACGGCGCTCGAAGCGGAATCTACCTCCGATGTACATATCGATGCCGCTGCGCCGCTGGCCGCTTGGGGACGGGCATCTGGCGGCCGTGCGGCTGACCATTTGCGCGGTCTGCGCCCCATTTTCCGGCAGCTCGCCCTACCCGAGGATGTTTCGCGCATCGATGGCAGTGTGCAGCGATTGATCGATGTCGCCGACATGATTGACAATGTCGAGTGGCGGGTTTCTCGGCCTACTGTCAACACGCTCCAGGGCGAGATGATCATCACGCCGCGTCGGTCGTCAGCCGCTGATCGTCACCGTGGAAAACAATCATTTCCGCGTCAGCGTTGAAGTGATTGAGGGGAACCCGGATCCGGTACACTGGATCGATGCCCCGATTACTCGGAATTGATGTCGGCACGTCCAGCACCAAGTGTGTTGTCATGGACGATCGCGGTGCGGTGGTTGCCAGCGCTGAACATCGGCATGAGACGCTTCGTCCACGTGAAGGGTGGTCGGAGCAGGACCCAGAGACGTGGTGGCAGGCAACGGTCCACGCGATTCGCGCGGCGTTGGGTGGAGTTGATTCCGACCGCGGCAGGATTGAATGCATTGGACTTTCCGGGCAGATGCACGGCAGTGTGTTTCTTCCCGCCGGGGCCGATTCGCCGCAAGTGCGTGCTCTTCGACCAGCGCTCCTTTGGAACGATCAGCGCACGACCATCCAATGCAAAGCAATTCTGGATGCGGCCGGTGGCGAAGAACGTCTCCTGAGGGCTACCGGAAACACGGCTCTCACCGGGCTCACTGCGCCGAAGATACTCTGGCTGCGCGATCATGAGCCGGAGTCATTCAAACGACTCGGTGTGGTGATCAATCCCAAGGACTTTGTCCGTTTTCGGCTGACCGGTGACCTTGCCACGGACGTCGGCGATGCATCAGGATTCGGGCTCTTTGACCCGGAATGTCGGCAATGGAACCAGGGGCTTCTCAATGCGTTGCAGCTGGATCAAACCATTCTGCCACGGGTTGTGAATTCGCACGAGATCATCGGCGTGGTGAGCGAGTGGGCGGGAAAGGCAACCGGTCTCGAACCGGGTATTCCTGTCGTGGCCGGATCAGGCGATCAAATGACCGGAGCGATCGGAACGGGCATCGTCAGACCCGGGCGCGTGAGCGCTACGCTGGGGACGTCCGGAGTCGTTTTTGCTCATCTCGGGACGACACTTCCCGATTCAATGCCCGCGACATTACAAACCATGTGCAGTGCGATCGAAGGAGAATGGTGTACCTATGGGTGCACACTCTCTGCCGCGGGGGCGATGGAGTGGTACCGGGAAGCGTTCTGCCCGACGATGAGTTTTCGTGATCTTGATGAAGAAGCGGCCGCAATTGACGGTGGCGCAAACGGCCTGACCTTTCTGCCGTATCTTTCCGGTGAACGATGCCCCGTAAGCGACCCACGAGCTCGAGCGGCCTTCATCGGTCTTTCGGCCCGACACCGGAGGCCGCACCTGACCCGCGCGGTTCTCGAGGGTGTTGCGTTTACCATGGCCGCCATCCTTGATCTGGTTCGAGCGATGGGGGTATCAACCGAAGAAGTCCGACTGATCGGAGGTGGGGCCAAATCCGATCTCTGGAGTTCGATCCTCTCGGCTGCCTTTGAGTGCCCGGTTGCCCGACCCGATTCAACGGAAGGTTCGGCCCTTGGTGCCGCAATTCTTGCCGGCGTTGGAGTGGGCCTCTGGAGTTCGGTGCCGGAGGCATGTGATTCCTGTATCCGCATCTCGGAGACGGTTGCCGTTGATGAAGACCTCCGTGCTCGATATCGGTCGGTCCGCCCGGTTTACGAGGGGATGTATCGGCAGTTGAAGGACGCAATGCATGCCCTTTCGGAACTGACATAGCAGACCCTTCGCGAAGTTCAGTAGACGCCGGCGATTGC
The DNA here is from genome assembly GCA_965651255.1 of uncultured Phycisphaerales bacterium. Taxonomy (GTDB): domain Bacteria; phylum Planctomycetota; class Phycisphaerae; order Phycisphaerales; family SM1A02; genus CBFGRU01. The sequence continues at coordinate 12,196 of CBFGRU010000001.1, read as the reverse complement.
TTCGCATCGCTCGCCTATCATCACGGCTTATGTCAGATCGTGCTCTATCTCTTCTCCGCAACGTCGCGATCATTGCGCACGTAGACCATGGCAAGACCACCCTGGTCGATGCCATGCTGACGCAGACCAATGTCGTCTCGCGCGACAGCGAGTCTGCCGAGTGCGTCCTCGACTCCAACCCGCTGGAACGCGAACGTGGCATCACGATCCTTTCCAAGAATTGCGCTGTCTCATACGAGTTCAGCCGCGGGCCGCATGCGGGGAAGCGCTACAGAATCAACATTATCGACACGCCTGGCCACGCCGATTTCGGGGGGGAAGTTGAACGAGTGCTGCGCATGGCCGATGGTGCGCTGCTACTGGTGGATGCGTTCGAGGGGCCGATGCCGCAGACCCGATTCGTGCTCTCCAAGGCGCTCGAACTGGGGCTGCGCATCATTCTGGTGGTGAACAAGTGTGATCGACCTGATGCCCGGCCGCACGCTGTGGTGGATGAAGTCTTCGACCTGCTCGTTGACCTGCACGCTGATGATGCAGCGCTGGATTTCACAACCATCTTCGCGGCGGGTCGTCAGGGATGGGCCAGTCGTGATCCGGATCAACCGACGAACGATGTTGAAGCGTTGTTCGAAGCGATCGTCGATCAGGTCCCCGCTCCGACGGATGATGTGAACGCACCACTTCAGATGCTGGTAACGACGTTGGCGTACTCCGACTATGTCGGCCGCATCGCGATCGGCCGAATCAGTTCCGGTCGCTTGAACTCAGGACAGAGTGTCGCAGTGTGCAAAGAGGGTGGGCGAATCGAGTATGCACGTGCTCTGCGCGTGTTGCGATTTGAAGGCCTCGGTCGTGTTCCCACCGAGACTGTTGATGCAGGCGATCTGTGTGCCATTGAGGGCATCGAGGGGATCGACATCGGCGACACGATTGCCGACGCGGAGAACCCGATCGCCATGCCGCGATTGAAGGTCGATGAACCAACGCTCCACATGGTCTTTCGAGCGAATGACTCTCCCTTCGCGGGGAAAGAGGGGAAGTTCGTCACTTCACGCCAGCTCGCGGAAAGGTTGCAGCGTGAACTGCAGACGAATGTCGCATTGCGCGTCGAGCCAGGTGCAACGACCGATCAGTTCCGCGTTTCCGGTCGTGGCCTCCTGCATCTCGGAATCCTGATCGAGAATATGCGCCGCGAGGGATTTGAGCTCGGCGTGGGCCGGCCTGAAGTCGTAGAGAAGACGATCAACGGGGTGCGCTGCGAGCCGATTGAGCGGCTCACGATTGACGCTCCGACCGAAGCGATGGGCCCCGTCATGGAATTGCTCGGCGGGCGCAACGGCGAAGTCAAGCATGTCGATACGTTCAGTGGTCGGGTGCGGATCACAAGTGAGATTCCAGCTCGCGCCCTCATCGGGTTTCGAACCCGCCTGCTGAATGCCGGTGGCGGGGAAGTGATCATGCATCACACATTCGACCGCTATGAGCCGATCAAGCCCTATCGGCGCAAACGAATCAACGGTGTGATGATTGCAATCGATTCTGGTTCGGTAACCGCCTACGCCTGCCAGAACCTTGCAGACCGGGGTGTGCTCTTTGTCCGGCCCGGTGACCAGGTCTATGAAGGGCAGATCGTCGGGGAGTACAACCGCGACAATGATCTCGGAGTCAACATCGTCAAGGCCAAGGCGTTCAGCAACATGCGCGAGGCAAACAAGGAAGCAACCGTCACGCTGAAAGCGGCGCGCGATATGCCGCTGGAAGTCGCCCTGGAGTACATCGAACAGGATGAGTTGGTCGAGGTCACCCCGAAGGCAATCCGCATTCGCAAGTCCTTGCTGAAGGAGAGCGACCGAAAACGGCTGCAGCGTGCGGAGCGATCACGTGAGTTGGCAGCGTCGTGATGCCGGGGTCAGTTCAACAGTCATGCGAGATGGCTGGGGAAACGTGAACATGGTGTGTTCTTTGCGCCGATGATGATCCTGATAGCATTGAATCATTCACGCTCCCGATTCGCAGGATTGCCATGGCTGTGATCGTTCAGAAATACGGCGGAACCAGCGTTGCCGACCCTGACCGCATCCGCGCGTGTGCAGAGCGCACCGCATCAACACGCGCCAACGGGCACTCCGTCGTGGTCGTCGTCAGCGCAATGGGGCATACGACCGATCATCTGATCGAGCTGGCGCACTCGGTGTCCGAACAGCCATCAAAGCGCGAACTGGACATGCTCATGGCAACCGGTGAACAAGTATCCACTGCGCTGATGGCGATGGCCCTGCAGGATGCGGGAGTCGATGCGGTCAGTGTCACCGGCGGGCAGGCAGGCATCCTGACCGATGATGTCCATGCCAAAGCGCGAATTCGCACGGTGGAAGTCGATCGACTCCGGAAACATCTCGATCAGGGCAAAGTCATCGTGGCGGCGGGCTTTCAGGGAGTTACCGACCAGGGAGAGATCACCACGCTCGGGCGCGGAGGGTCGGACACGACCGCAGTCGCGCTGGCCGCCGCGCTCGGCGTCGGACGGCAGGCCGACGATGCATGCGAGATTTACACGGATGTTGATGGCATCTACACGGCGGACCCGCGCAAAGTGAAGAACGCGCACAAGCTGGATCGCATCAGCTACGAGGAGATGCTCGAACTGGCATCCCTTGGCGCGGGGGTCATGCACAATCGCGCCGTGATGTTCGGAAGCAAGTATCATGTCCCGATCCATGTTCGTCACAGCCAAAGGCCGGATATCGGAACGATGATCGTGAAAGAGTCGCCAGATATGGAAGCCCGAAGTGTAGTCGGGTGTGCTCTGACGCCGGATCTCGGTCGCGTCAGTATCCGCCGTGTACCCAACCGACCCGGCACGCAAGCGCGCATCTTCAATCGGATTGCCGAGGCGAATGTTCTGGTTGATGACATCATGCAGACCGAATTTGGTGATACCTGCACGATTTCATTTACCGTCGATCATGCCGACCTGGCTGATGTAAAGTCGATCGCCCTGCGTGCCGTTGAGGAAATCGGAGTGGGGGAGGTGGCCTTCGAGATTGGATTGGCCAAGGTTTCCGCGGTTGGCCTTGGCATGCGCACGCATACCGGTGTAGCGGCAGCGATGTTCCGCGCCCTGGGTGATGCGAACATCCATATCGCCAATGTGACCACCTCCGAAATCAAGGTCTCCTGCATCATTCCAAAGGAATACGGCATTCAAGCGCTCCAACTGGTGCATGATGCGTTTGGTCTCGCCGCTGGACCGGCGGGTACCTCTTGAAGGTCTGCGGTCACCGAAGAGCGTTGACCTGAACGCACCGATGGATGGCCACATTCACCCAACAGAATGTAAACAACTCCTCGCGTTTTCTGCTTGCGGAGCAATATCCTCCGCGCTTACGATTAAACGTGCAAGCAGTCGGTACGGAGACTTTCTCTGAGAGATTCGATCCGCGTCGACGGGCGTGACCATCCGCATCGTGTGGCGGTCACGATCATTTGCAGAGCAGTTGAGGAGGGTTTTGCCATGAGAAGTCTGACGAAGGTCGCCTTGGGAGTCGCGGTTGCAGGGGCGGTGACATCGACCGCCAGCGCACAGTTGATCGTTGGTAATGATCAAAGCGGAACCGCAACCATCTACTACGTCGATGTGCAGACAGGCGCATCAACCGCGTTGTATTCTTCAAGCACGTCGGAAGCGAAGCCGTGGGGAATGGCGTACGACCATCACACGAACACGCTTTACTGGAACAACGGCGGGACGCTGTTTGCATCGACGTTCAGCATGGGTGGTTTGAATCCGGTGAATCTGGGATCGATGACCTTCAACGGCGGCAGCGTGAACTTTGTCGGCCTCGGTTACCGCGATGGCAAGTTGCTGGGCACGCGCAACATCGCCACCGAAGCGGTGTACGAGATTGATGTCAACTCACTGACCGCGAACCTGATCTATCAGTATCCATCGACGTTTGACTTCGGCGGTGTTGATGTCGATGCCACGAACGGTACGCTCTACGGACTGTCCGATGCCGGCGGCGCTGGGTTGTATGAGATCGACACGTTCAACCAGACCACGACGTTCCGGGCGCCATACCCGGGTGGTGAGACCGACATCGACGGACTCGCTGTCTACAACGGAACGGCCTACTACGTGACGGACGGTCCCTTCGGCTCGCAGCCGAATTTCTATGTATTCGACATCGCATCCGGCTCGCAGATCGGAACACTCCCGTCACCGTTCACTGGCTCGGGCACGTTTTCAGCCGCGGCATTTGTTCCGGCCCCGGGAGCGCTGGCCATTCTCGGTCTGGCGGGATTGGCGCGCAATCGCCGGCGCCGCTGATTGCATTCAGCCGTAACCAGTTGAAGTACAACCGCTGATTGGTTGATCCAGTCAGCGGTTTTCAATTGGAGGGCAAACCGAATTCTCAGAGAACGCGTGAAGGATGCGCAGCATTCCCCATGGTCGCGACGACGGCCACCGCTGCGTGATCAATTGGCCCGCAAATGCTGCTTGGTTCCCGACCTGGCGGAAGCGGAAGAAGAAGTGGCGACGGGCGGACTCGAACCGCCGACCTAGGGTTTATGAATCCCTCGCTCTAACCAGCTGAGCTACGTCGCCAGACGTGCGATCACTTGACCAACCAAGCCCAATCGAGCCGGGCGATCCGATGCCGCGAAGTGTAGAAATCGGAGGGGTGAGGGTCAACGGATCGGACGAACCCCAACGCCACGCCGATCGTGAGCGGCTAAGAACCGGCTGAGTCAACATCAGCCAGCAGTTGTCCAAAGTGGTCCTGCGCTTCGCGGTTGTTCGCAGAGATTGTTTCCAGACTGCCAGCCATCGCGAGGCGGCTGATCGTCTCGAACCACTCCGCCGGCAGGTCATCACGGAGATACCGCGGGCCAAAGTCAAACCGATCAGGGCAGTAACGAATCCTGAGCAGGTCGATCAGCATGCGCAGAGTCATGTTGAAATACCAGTGGGCGGCTTCCGGCCCATCGCCGCGACGGACTGCTTTCTCTGCGAACGGGCTGAAGAGTGTGAACCGAGCGCGGAGGTCGGTGAGCCGGGCTGCGATGCGCTTCTCATGATCGGCACAGTCGAGCGCGACTGGCGCGAGATGATCACCGCGATCGAACAGGATCATGGCCTTGCCGTGGCGCTCGGGCTCGAGAAAGCGCGAATCGCTCGACAGCTTCATTGCGCAGAAGTCAATGAGATGGAAAGGGGATGCCCGTTCGAGTCGGATGAAGACCTGCGAGTGGCCGTGCCACGTTGGCTCTGGCACGCGATAGGTCGCCGCGACCGGAGAAAGAGCGTGCAGCGTTCGCTCCACAACGGCCAAAGTATCCTCGACACGATCATCATCGGCCAGGGCGAGGAGGTCGATATCCGACAACTCATCAGTACGGCCGGTAGCGTCGCTTCCACCCAGCCAGCAAGCGTGAACGTGTGGACAGGAGTGCAGCGCGGAACTCAATGCCGCGACGATTTCAGCGCGGGAAAGCATATTCAGTTGAACCCTTGCGCAGAACGCAAGATGCGATGTTCGGTTGGGCCGATTCGATCAGACGCTGAGCGGACCCACGACCGGAGGTCGCTCAAGCACGAGCCGAGGCGCGGCTGGCCGATGCAAAGGGGTTGCCCGGCGTGTTACTGCCTCCCGGCGAGATGGTGCGAGTCGAGCCACCAGATGGCGTTGCCGGGCGTAGCCAACGCTCGGAGATTGCTTTGCGCGGGGCATCCGGATCGGCAAATTGCATGGTTGCAGCAATGAACCCCATGAACATCGGTTGTGGAGAGAGCGGACGACTCGTCAATTCCGGATGGAACTGCCCGCCGATGAAGAACGGGTGAGTCTCGGCCGGAAGCTCCAGGACCTGCATGATCGGTTGCTTCGGATGACGACCCGAAAAGATCATGCCTGCATCCTGCAGCCGTTCAATGTAGGCCGGATCAACTTCGTACCGATGGCGGAATCGCTCGCGCACACTTGACTTGCCATCAAAGAGTGCATGTGCCAATGTGTTCGGCGTCAGTTGAACATCCTGTGCTCCCAGGCGCATCGAGCCACCGAGTCCTTCAATCTTCTTCTGTTCGGGCAATTCGCTGATCACGGGTTCTGCGCAGTCCGCATCGAACTCCGTGGAGTTTGCATGGGCAAGGCCCAGCACATTGCGCGCATACTCGATCACGGCCACCTGGAAGCCGAGGCAGATACCCAAGTACGGAATTCCGTGCTTTCGAACGAATTCAACACAGGCAATCTTGCCCTCGACGCCGCGCTGGCCGAATCCTCCGGGGACAATCACACCGTGAATCTCACCTCCGCCAAGTTGCTCAGCCACGTTCTCGCGCGACACTTCGCTGGTATCGATCCACTTTACTGACACCGCTGCGTTGAGATGAGTCGAAGCATGTTCGATGGCTTTCTCGATCGATGCATACGCATCACGCAACGCAGCATACTTGCCGGTGATGCCAATTGTGACGGCACGTTCGCGCTTGGCGTTGATCTTACTTGTAAACTCCGACCATCGCCGCCGCGCCTGATCCTCCTTCACCGGATTCACGCGATTGTGAAGATTCAGAATCGTCAGGACTTCGCGGTCGAGCCCTTCGGACCAGATTGACTCGGGAATCGTGTACACCGAATCGCGGTCATGCATCGAAAAGACACGGTTCATCGGGACGTTGGAGAACATCGCGATCTTCTGCCTGACGGACTCGGTCACCGGGTTGTGCGCTCGGCAGGCGACGAGATGGGGCTGAATACCCGCTTCCATCAGCCGTTTGATGCCCAGTTGGGCGGCCTTTGATTTCTGCTCACCCAGAATGACCGGTTCGAGCACGTACGTCAGAGCCACGAAGCAGACGCTGTCCGGCCCTTCTTCAAACGCAAGTTCTCGCAGCGCTTCGATGTAGAAACCGTTCTCATAATCGCCCACCGTGCCGCCGACCTCAACGAAAACCACATCCGTCGGCTTTCCGCCCGGGCCGCCGGTCATCGCCAGTTGCCGCAGCCGAAACTTCACCTCGCCGGTCACATGTGGAATCATCTGCACATCGCGGCCGAGATAGCCACCTTTGCGTTCGCGTTCGAGAACGGTGGTGTAGATCTGTCCGCTGGTGACGAAGTTCTGTCGGGAAAGGTTCTGATCGAGCATGCGCTCGTACGTGCCGAGGTCCATGTCGCATTCAGTACCATCATCGAGCACGAACACTTCGCCGTGGCGGTAGGGATTGAGCGTCCCTGAATCGATGTTCAGGTACCCCTCCATCTTGATCGGTGCGACAGTGAGGCCCTTGTCTTTGATCAACTTCGCCAGCGAAGAATTGAAAATGCCCTTGCCAAGCCCGGACATGACCGTTCCGAAGACCGCGACATACTTGTGCCGACCTTTCTCGTAACCGGCTGGAACCGGGGAGTAGAACTCCGTTGTCTCCTGACTCTTACCGGCGGCGATCATGGCCTCGCGGGCGGTCGCGTGCAAGTCCGGCATCGACGAACGGGCGTCTTCTTGGCTGGGCATAGCAGACAATACCACTCGCGCGCGACGGCGGCAATTGTCAGATGACTCCGGGTACGCGATCGTGTGACAATTCGCCCACATTCGGGCAAAAACGGTCGCTCGACCGACGGACTTACCACATCATCCGGCTTTGGTATCATGGCGACGGCACCCTGCCGAGCAGCCCGCCAATCGGGATTCCCCAGTCAACGCGGAGGAAAAGCACGATGTCACGAGCGGAACACGACCGACGAATCGATTACATCGAATTGCCGGCGACCGACCTGCCACGCGCGAAGGAGTTCTACTCCGGCGTCTTCGGATGGACTTTTCAGGACTGGGGGGCCGAATACGCTTCGTTCGAGGATGGGCGACTCGCAGGTGGGCTGCGACCGTCTGATCGTGTGGCCCACGGCGGCCCGCTGGTCATCATTTACGCCCACGACCTGGAATCCCTGCATCACGCGGTCGAAGCACGCGGCGGAAAGATCATCGAGCCGACGTTCCACTTTCCCGGCGGGCGGCGCTTCCACTTCGAAGATACCGAAGGAAACGTGCTCGCAGTCTGGAGCGATCGCGATTCCGACGGTTCTGCAATCGGTACGTGAATACTCGACATGGCCGTGCGATTCAGGGCCGCAGTTGCGATCGCATCACGAACGCATCGTACTGCTCAGGCGTGTCGATACCGTGGTGGTGCGCTTCGCGGACGGCAACGGCAATGGTGCGGCCGTGCTCAAGAATGCGCAACTGTTCCAGCCGCTCCGCCTCTTCCAGCGGTGTCATGCGGAGCGCGCTGTACTCGAATAGAAATTTACGGCGGTAGACATACAGCCCGACGTGCTTGAGTGGCATCGTCTGCCCGGTACCGTCCCGGTCGTGCGGAATCAACGCGCGGCTGAAATACAGTGCCCGGCCGCGCACATCACGCACCACCTTGACGATGTTCGGATCCGTGGGGTTCTCATCTGATGCAAACGGGGAGGCGATGGTCGAAACCGGCGAATCAGGATCGTTTTCCAACGCGGCGACGGCATCGTCGATGAGTGTCGGGTCCAGTTCCGGTTCATCTCCCTGAACATTCACCATGATCGGCGCGACCACCGTCTCCGCCACTTCCGCGATGCGCGATGTGCCGTTCGGATGGTCGGTGCGCGTCATCATGACCTCACCGCCAAAGCCGCGCACCGCTTGGGCGATGCGCTCGTCATCGGTCGCCACCAGAACCCGATCGACTCGTTTCGCCTGGGCTGCCCGTTCATAAACATGCTGAACAAGCGGCTTGCCGGTCCGGTCAGCCAACATCTTGCCGGGAAAGCGGGTCGAACCGAAACGCGCCGGAATAACCGCGACGACGTGCATCAATCAGTTTTCCACACCAATCGCCGGGTCAATCGCCCATGAATGAAGAGTTCACGAACCTTCACCACTCAACTCGCGGGTCAAGGTATCGATTTCTTTCCGGCGGACTCGAATGTCGCGGTACGTGATGTTCTTTCGCGCGATGGATGAGCAGATTTCCAGCGCTTCCTTTGCGTGCTCAATCGATTCATCTTTGCGCGCGTGATTGATCAGCGCGACCATCAGGTCATAGCGGATATCGAGCTCACGCTCGCGGTTCGTTGCATCGACGTTTTCAAGGGCTTCCTTGAACTCACCAATCGCCACATCATGCCAGCCGTCCTTCTCAAAGCACAGGCCAAGCATGTGACCGGCGACAACGCGCAATTTAGGATCCTCCTTCGCCGCCTGGAAGTTGGCCATGGCCTCTTCAACGCGGCCGAGGGCAAACATCACCTCACCCGTCTGGTACTTCAGGCGACGGTCGGTCGGATACTTGGCGACCCGCGCTGCGAACTCTTCGGCCTTCAGCGCGAGCAGCTCCTGCTGCGCGCGGCTGAGTGATTCCTGAAGTTCGGCATCATCCGGTGCATCCGCCGCCCGGGACTCCAGCGCCGCCACGCGCCGTTCCGCACGCAGAATCTGGATGTCACCCGCGGCAGCGCGGAATCGGTACTCCTTCGTATCGTCGTACCCCTGCATCAGCACGCGATACGCTTCATCCTCTGCCTCGGGTGTGCTCTGCTTGCGCAACTGCACGGCATACTTGTTGATGAGGTCAGGAATGATCGGATTCGCTTCGTACTCCGCCTTGGCCCGCGCGAGGTTCCGTTCTTCCACGCTCGCCGAGCCGGAAATCGATTCGGATTCTTCCAGTTCCCGCTGCTTGTCCGCATCGCGGATGAACTTCCGGTAGCCGCCTTCCTCACCGGCGGCGGTCGAGTATCCCCCCTGATCCATCGCGCGCTGGGCAGCGAAGTTCTTCAGCTCCGCCTGCAGTTCACCATCCGTCGGATCCAGCGACAGTGCGATCTCACCGCATTGAATCGCATGATCCCACGCGGCAACGGCGCCCATCAGCTTCATGGCCTTCAGGAAGTCACTCTTCGAGGGCTTCTTCTGCTGACGGAGGATGTTCACCACTTTCGGCGCCATCCACCGGCCGAACTCGTTCTGTTCCGCTTTGCCTGCTGCATCCAGCGCCCGGAGCGCTGCCGTCGCGTTCTTCAGGTCACGCATCCACGCGAATTCTGCCGCGGCAAAGTGCTCAACCGGGTGCGATCCATCCAGTTTGCGCACCTCGCGTGATGGTGCAGACTTTCCGCCCTTGCTCATGAACCGAACCGCGGCGGCATACATCTCTTCGTGCGGCGCCATTTCTTCCGGGTCAAACCGGATGCCATTGGCGTAACACCAGAGTGCATACTCCTCGTTCGACGATTCCGCCGCCGTGCGGGCGTGCGCAAACCATTTGCGCGCCTTGGCAGAGTCCGGTTGGTAGACACCTTCCTCGCCGGCGCCGTTCGATGCACCGTTCTCGCCGTTTGCGGCTTCTCCGTTTGCCGGAGATGCCTCATCTTCCTTCGACTTTCGCCAGCCGAACAACGCCACGTGAGGACCACCTTGTCTGTTATGGCAAGCCGTACCGTTCGACTCGATCCGCTCTTGCCGATGAGTGATGATGCGAGCGGGGTCGATTCCTTCCGATTCCGCCCGCGACGCCGACCGTCGCAAAGATGAGAGTCTAGCAGGAAACTCCCATCCCCGTCATCCCTTGATCGGCACGGTTGGCAGCCGCATCCAGCGGGGCTTAGCATACTCCTGATGATGATCGACCCCGACCGATTGCGCATCCTGAACTTTCCCCACCCGGTCCTTCGACAGAAGGCCCGCCCGGTGGAGAAATTCGATCAGAATCTCCGCCAGGTGGCGGAGCGGATGTTCGATCTCATGCACGATGCGGAAGGAATCGGGCTTGCGGCACCGCAGGTCGGACTTTCCATTCGCCTGTTTGTCGTTGATGCACACCAGACCCAGCCCGCCATGGTCTTTATCAACCCCGAGTTATCGGCATACGCCGAGGAGTTCGACCTCAGCGAAGAGGGCTGCCTCAGTTTGCCCGGCATTCGCGGAGAGATTCGCCGTCCACGGGCGGTCACCATTCATGCCCTCGATCTGGATGGGCAACCCTTTACTCTCCAAGGTGAGGAACTGACCGCGCGCGTCTGGCAGCACGAGTTCGATCACCTCAACGGCGTCCTCATCATTGACAAGATGAACATGCGCGATCGACTTGCCAATCGACGCGCGGTGCGCGATCTTGAAGCCGCCGGGCAGGGGGGGTAAAGCCCGATGCGAATTGTTTTCTTCGGCAGCGGCGCGTTCGGTGAGCCGACCTTTCGCGCCCTGCGTGAGATTCACGAAATCATCCTCGTCGTCACCCAACCCGACCGACCCGCCGGCCGCAGGCAGAAACTCTCACCCACGCCCATCGCAGCCATCGCGGAAAAGCTCGGGATTCCGTCGATCAAACCCGAAGATGTCAACGACCCTTCGGTCGTGCGCGAGATCAGATCCTTCCGCGCCGATGCGTTCGTAGTGATCGCCTTCGGCCAGAAACTCGGCCCCGAGCTGCTCGCTGACCAATTCGCCATCAACCTGCACGCCTCGCTCCTTCCGCGGTACCGAGGAGCTGCACCAATCAACTGGGCGATGATCAACGGCGATGAGAAAACCGGCGTCAGCATCATCACGCTGGCACCACGCATGGATGCCGGCGAGATCCTCATGCAGCGCGCGACGCCCATCCGCACCCACGAAACGGCCGGTGAACTGCACGATCGACTCGCCGAACTCGGCGCTGCGCCAACCCTCGAAGTCCTTCAGCAGCATGCCAAGAACGCGCTGCAACCCGTCGCACAGGATCACTCCGCCGCCACCCGTGCGCCGAAACTCACCCGGGCCGATGGCATCATCGACTTCACGCTCCCCGCCCAGCAGATTCGCGCCCGCATTCACGGCCTCAATCCCTGGCCCGGCTGCACCGTTGTCCTCGGCAATACACCCCTCAAGATTCTGCGTGTCGAGGCGATTGATGAAACCACCGCCGCTGAACCCGGAACGATTCTTGACGATGGCACCATTGCCTGTGGCAACGGCCGGCTGCGACTGCTTTCCGTTCAGCCCGCCGGCGGCAAGAGCATGACCTTCACCGCCTTTCGGCATGGCCACGCCGTCCAGCCGGGCGATCGACTCTCACCCTCTGCGCCGCCCGCCATGCACACGGGAGATTGAATCCTGTCCACCTCGCAAGCCACACTCTGGGATCTGGTCCCCGCCGCAACCCGCCGTC